>JACQCD010000045.1 GCA_016201825.1 Nitrospirota bacterium
GGTTCATTAAAACTGTCGTCGAAGAACCAGATCGCGCTGCCCCGGGAGGCCAGGGAGACGATGCACGTGAAGGGCGGGGACGAATTGCTCGTCGTGGTCAAAGGCGCCATCACCCTGTTGATGCCGAAGCCGAAGCGCTACGCCGACGCCCTCGGCGGAAAATCCAAAGCGCTGTATCTCAAGACGTACCTGAAACGCGAACGGCGGTCGTGGTAGACCGCCCGGGCCTTGAGCGTTTCCTCCGGCGCCATCAACGCGTCGGTCTCGATACCAGCCTCCTCATCTACTTGATCGAAGGACACCCCGCATTCTATGGCCTCTCGCGCACCGTGTTCGACGCGATAGAATCGGGCCGGAACCTAGCCCGGGTTATTCATGAATGTTCGTCACGAACCCGCGCAGAAGCCAGCGAAACGGGCGCTCGGAGCCGTGAAGGAGGGAGACGTACTCTCTGCGGTACGTTGACCGACTGAGCGGCGAGACCGCCCGGGGCAGCGGCGTATCCGCGGGTGTAGTAGAAGCTTCATGAATAATCCGGGCTAGGCGTGTGCTCGACGCTGTCGCTCCTTGAGGTCCTGGTCCAGCCCTATCGGCGGGGGAAGGAGGAGTTGGTGAATCAGTTCTACGGCTTGCTCACGACGTATCCCGGCCTCACGTGGGTGACACTGTCCACCGAAATCGCCGACATCGCCGCCCGCCTGCGCGCCCACCATCGCCTTAAAACACCCGACGCCATCGTCCTGGCAACAGCCATTGAAGCTCCCTGCAGCAAGCTGCAGGGAATCTTCGAAGTGCAAGGAAGTGAAGAAGCACAGTTTCCATGTTGCTCGCAATGCACTTTCACACCGGAGCGACCGGGTTCATCGGGAACGATGTCCAGATGGCGCGCGTCCCCGCCATCGACGTGCTGCTCCTGGATCGCTAACCAGAACTCGCTCGTGCAGATCAAAGCAAATGGGTCACGAAAATAAAGCTGTCACCTTTCCGTGCGTACACACCTTTCCGTGCGTGATTGAACCCCGACGGCTTATCGGGCTATACTCAGCCGTTGTCCGTTCCCAATGATCGTTACACATATCAACATGTGGCCGTAGGAGCTCGCCATGGAACGAGAAAAAATCCTGCAGCGGATTTCAATCGATCCCGCCGTCTGCTTCGGCAAACCCTGCATTCGAGGAACACGCATCTGGGTCTCGCTCATTCTCGATAACCTCGCGGAGGGAGTGAGTGAGGCCGAACTGCTCAGCGAGTACCCTGGGCTGGCGCCCGCGGATATCCGAGCCGCGATCGCCTACGGCGCCGAGATGGCCAGAGAACGGTTCGTGAACGTGTCGATGGAAAAGACCGCGTGAAATTCAAGCTGGATGAAAACTTGGGCGTTCGAACGCTCTCTGTTTTTAAAAACGCCGGGCATGATGTAGAGACCGTCTCCGAGGAGAGGCTCAGCGGTTGCCGCGATGACGTTCTGTACGAGCATTGCCAGCGCGAACGTCGTTGTCTGGTGACGCTGGACCTTGATTTTAGCAACGTCCTTCGGTTCCCACCGGAGCCCACATCAGGGATGGCGGTGTTGCGCCCATCCGCTAAGCCGACCGTCGCGCAACTCGACCGCCTGGCTCGCCAACTTCTTCAGGCACTGGTCAAGGAGTCTCTTGAGGGGCGCCTCTGGATTGTTGAACCCGAACGAATACGGATTCATCAGACCAGTGAATGAAAGAGAATAGCCGAAATAGGGACCACCGAGATAGGGGCCGCGAGAGAGGGTCTACGATCTGTGATTGGATCATAAATCGTAGACCCCTATCAACTCTATCAACTCGCCATCCTCTTTTCATCGTAGGGGCGACCGACCCCTCGTAAGGACCCGACGATGATAAAATGGTTTAGAGGCGATCGGACTGGTGTCCCGGGAGTCTCCCGACCTCGTCTTGCCAGCCGAGGTCGGCGCGTCGCTCACCGATGGAAAGAGAACCGTCGAAGGATCGTGGATTCCCGCACATCCAGCACGAGCACGGCGTGCGAGTGTGAGCCAGGAAGCCAACCACCCCCGGCCGATCGTCGCTGGTTCTCGCCCAACCGCAATAGTACCCCACCACCCGCTTTTTCAGGCGTGACAGGTGATGACGTCTGATCGCTCTTCCTCTCAATGAACACCGCGCCTCTACGTGATATTACCAGGGTCTATGACGCTTACACCAGAGTTCCTTCATCGCCGCCTCCGAGATGGGTTCGTCGATAGGCTAACGCGTCCTCTATGGCCTCCTTGGCCTCCGCCTTCTCCACGTCCGACGAGTTGGGATCGATGAATGCTCGCCAGGCAGCACCGAACAGCGACTGGTTTCGCCCCAGCCACCGAATACGATCACCGATCTCCCACACATGCCGCTGAAGGTTGGCCGACTCCCTTCTCGTCAATCTCTCGCCTCGTTGTAGTTTCTCAATGAGGGCGAGCGATCGCTGGACGTTCTCATTACATGTCACGTGTCATTTCTCCGGGACCGGTGTGCGCGAACTTCCGATTCATCGTCATCGTCGTGCCTATTGGTTGACCGATCGGCCGGGCCGGCGGATGGTGGCCCGCCGCCCCGCTGTATACCGCTGAACCCGATCAGCGATCAAGACTACCAGCGAAACCTTCGGGATTGAACTGACCGAGCCTCTTCTTCGAAATCGTGAACGAGTTTCTGGATTTCGGTAAATGGTCTCAGGCTTTCGCCCCAGCGGGCGAGCAGGAATGTCAGCGGTCCCAATCGCCCGACCAGGACAGGATCGACATCGGCCGCCCAGATTTCGTATGACTCGAAGTATCCCGCCAGCACGCAATGATTCCACACGTCCAGGACCGGCACCGGGATGAGATCGAGCGCATAATCGCGCAAGCCCCGACCACCTCGTCGGGATCGTGACCACTCCTCCTGGCTGACGTACCGCGTGGGAAGATATTCTTCCCAAACAGACTGTTCCTGGCCCGTGAGGGGACGAAAGGGAATGCGCTTGGCCTTCTCCAACGCCCAAAGCCACTTCTCTTGCCCCGAGAGTCCCAGATGTTTGACCAATTCCGCCCGGTGTTCCCAGTCGTGATACATCTCGGACAATGGGGCTTCCGCTGTGTCCATCTGATAGATCTCCGTCTGCATCGCTCGCTCCTTGGTTGAGGGTTCTGTGGTGTCGCTGCGAGGGCGCGTGTCCTCGCACCAGCCCGTCACTGAGCCCAGTCTACGACGGCGTTGTGACATCCGAGGTCACTCGAATGGAGAGAACAACCAGGCCGGTCGCGGCGGACGTGCTATCTTTGTCGCGTCACCAGGGCCACGGCATGCCGCGACACGATCAAGTCATCCGCCAGTGGAAGATTCTCAAACTGCTGGAAAGCCGCGGCCGCGTCACCTTCGCGCGTCTGGTCGCTGATCTGGGCGAGCCGTGCCACCCCCGAACGCTGCGCCGCGACCTGGAGGCCCTGTCATTGATCGGCGTGCCGATCTACACCGAACAACAAAATGGCGGGACCGTCTGGATCCTGTCGGACGACTATCGCGCGTTTCCCCTCCCGGTGACACCCACGGAATTGCTGGCGCTCGACGCAGCCCGTCGGTTCGTGGAGCCGCTGGACGGCACGTTCGTCGCCGAATCACTGGCCGCGGTGCTGGCCAAGATCCGCGCCGCGCTTCCGCCCGCGACCATCACCGCGTTCGGCCACCTCACCACGGCCCTCTCAATCGGCCAGCGCCCCACCAAGGTGTATGGCCCGCACGCACAGACGGTCGACACGCTGTGGACCGCCATTCAGGAGACTCGCGTCGTCAAGATGACCTACGATTCCCACCACGCCGGCCGCGTCACCTCCCGCGACGTCGATCCCTATCACGTGCGCACGTATGACAACACGCTCTACCTCGTGGCCTATTGCCACCGCCGCAAAGACATCCTCCTGTTCGTAGTCGACCGGATCAAGCGTATCGAGCTGACCGACCAACGCTTCACCCTCCCGCTGTATTTCTCCCCGGACGAGTATTTCAAAGACGCGTTCGGGATCTACCAAGGCGGCAGGGTCGAGTCGGTCAGCCTCGTGTTCAAGCCCCACATCGCGCGTTGGGTCTGCGAGAAACACTGGCACCGCTCGCAGCGATTCACGCCGGTGCGCGGCCAGGGCGTCCGCATGGACCTGTCCGTGCCGCTCACCCCGGAGTTCGTGGCCTGGGTGAGAAGCTTTGGCCCGGACGTGACCGTTCAGGCGCCGGTGAAGCTGGTCGACATCATCAAGAAGGATGCGTGGGAAGTCGTGGGGCGGTATGAGGGGACGAAGGGGGCGAGAGGGAAGCGAGGAGCGGGGGCTCGTCGGTCAAAGGCGGTCAGGAAATGAAGTCTGGACGGAGATCAAGGTGCTTCCCGGTGACCCACTTTTCACGATGCGATCGGAGGGCTGGAGCGAGATCAAATCCTGGCTGCTCAGCTTCTCGCACTACGCCGAGGTGCTCGAAACCGAAAAAATGCGCGCGGAAATCCGCGACGACCTCACAGCGCTCCTCACGCGCTATCAGGACTAATGGGCCGTCGGCCAATGTTTGGGGGGACGTTCCATGGTTTTAGAGGCAATCGGAGCGATGAAGCGGAATTACGACGAGAAACCTACCACCGGCAACCACTTCCAACGGAGGGATCCTCATGGCGAAACGGATCAGGCAAGTCAGACCAATCAGTTTCAAGGAGGTAGATTGCAAACAACCGGCCATCACTCAGCAACCGGCTATTTCTATCAATATGGACGCAACGGAGCATCATGTGTTCGCATATCTCTTAGTGGCAGACCAGCACCAAACGTACGGGAGTAAACACTCGAGGATCGTCTATATCGGGCAAACAACTAATGCCGGACTAAAACGTGCGGCGGCGAGCATCGCAAGGAAAGCAATCGGCTTCTTTGATGGGAAAACGAATCCGGCCAGCGTAAAAAGACTTGAGGCATACTTGGTCTGCCAGGAGGTTGGTGATCAGGCAGCGTAGACCATCAGCCGATTCCCTGTAGACGGCTTGAGGATGTTCCTAACTTTTTAACTTTCTTCGAGTCGTTCCGACCAGGACCTGGAGCGTGCGCTCACGATCGACACGCAGCGTGGTGAAGGGAGTCACACAATAGGGTCATCGTTGGGCAGCCAATGGTGCTTTCGGGCGGCTCAGACCCTTGCGTCTGAAACCGAAAAGGCGGCAGGAACCATTTCGCGGCGCGATTGGGGTCGAACGCGGCGCGATTGGGGTCGCATCTTTAATCTTGAGGAACGGGTGAACGCGTGGGGCAAATCCCCCCCTCCCCCCTTTTCAAAGGGGGAGCTATCAACGGGGATGCGGGGAATCGAAAACGTGGCAGAAACCATTCCGTCTCAGTGAGCTCTGGCGATCTTCGAGGGGCGAAGTCGGCGTCCCGGCCGGTGGCGGAGTCGGCACGAGCGGTCTACGCGAGCCAGTCGGTCAACCGCAGTCCAGGAATCCGCGCAAAATCCTTCGTGTTATGGGTGACGAGCGTCGCGTCGTGGGCGAGGGCGATCGCCGCGATCCAGGCGTCAGTCTCGCCCGTCGGTCGACCCCGTTGGCGCAGCGCCGATTTTAAGGTGCCGAACGCTCGCGCGGCGTCGAGATCAAAATTGATGATGGGAAGACTGCGGAACAGTCGCTCCAGCTTCTCCAGATTCTCCGTCGCACGGGCCGACGCGGACGCGCCATAGTACAGTTCGGCGGCCACAAGCGAGGGGACGGCAACCTCTCCGAGGTGATGGGCCAACCGCTGGTGACTGTGGGGTCGCACTTGTGATTTGCGATTCATATTCGGTTTCGGCGCGGCGGTTGAAGCTCCCTGCAGCAAGCTGCAGGGAATCTTCGAAGTGCAAGGAAGTGAAGAAGCACAATTTCCATTTTGCTCGCAATGCACTTTCAAGAATCACAAATCGCAAGTCCGTCACCAAGCCGTCACCCGGGGTCGGACTTGACTGAGTGGCTTCTTACCCGCGGCCGGCTGGCCATGCGGCGGGAAAGACCGCGAGCGTGGATCGACGGGCGCCGTCCCACAGTTGCCGGTCGAAGGTGACGACGGTCACGGGCTCGCCGATCGTATCTTGCCAGAAGATCGCGGAGGCGAGGTGAACGGCGTCATAACCCCGCAGGGCGTGCGCCCAGGCGAGGGCATCGGCTTCCGCCACGAGGGTTTCGGTGAGTTGGACGCGTACGATGTCCGGCCACTGAGAGCGAAAGACCTGCAGAGCCGCGGTGGCGTCATCGCGCGAGAGGAGTTTCAGTCGAACGGCCTTTGCCAGCGCCGCCGAGATTTCCGATCTGGCGATCAATGAGGTGCCGGCCACGCGCGCCTCGGCGAGAAGGCGACGCACATCGTCCGAGCCGGGTTCCGCGACGTAGCGCTTCACCAGCGCGCTCGAATCCAGATAGAGGATCACTCACGATCCTCCACGAGCAGATCGGCGATGGTTCGCTTGCCGCGGATTCGCGCGACGGGCGCGGTGGCCGCCAGCTTCTTCCCGCTCCAGGCGATCACCCCGGCTTGCGACATGGACTTGAGGCGGGATTCAAGAGATTCGGCGGCGGGCACGATGCGGCCGATCGGCCGCCCGTGATCGGTGACGAGGACCGACCGCCCCTCCCGGACGTGTTTGAGGTAGCGGCTCAAGTGCGCTTTCAACTCTCGAATTCCCACGCTGCGGCCGGCCATCGGTGTGCTCCCCGTCGCGGTTCCCGGTGTGATCAATCGTGTCTACATATTATGAAATGAGACTACGCATGTCAATGGGTGAGGGGACGGCTTGCTGTCCTTTTGGTCCCGGCCGAGTCCGGCTTGACGGGCGACCGCGGGGGTCAGGGCTTCCCGCCGCGCAGCAATCTTCGAAGTACAAGGAAGTAAAGAAGCACGGTTTCCATTTTGCTCGCTTACCCCGCAGCTTGCTGCGGGGAATGCGCTCGCAATGCACTTTCATGGCAGGTCGGGGTCAGACCCAAAAACACCTGACAGGTGCCGGTCAGAACAAACTTTGTTGGGCTTCCCGTTCTGGCGGCCTTCGCGGGGCCTGGACTTCTTCTAGCCGACGCAGTTCATCCTGAATATCTGAAAGACAAGGTGACAGATTTATTTTCTATCTAAAGAGATAATCTGATCCCAAGACTCTGTGAGGTTTAATCGAGCGCTGGTAAGCCATCGATGCTTCGCACATTCTTGGTCTGTCGATATTCTTCAAGCTTGGCGGCGCCCTGAGCCTGCGCCCACTTGTCGAGCGATTCTCGCTCTCCGCGGTAGTCGAAGAACGGCACGCCGTATCCGCAGGATTCGGACACACGCGTGATCCGCACTCTGATGATGGCCCGCGTTCCAGGGTTTGGCGGGAAGTGGGCCGTGAGCGAGACAAAGTCGTCGTGGTCCGGCGTCACCACCTCGCCGCGGCCATGGAGGCGCGCGATCACCGGCGGCCCATCGAGGGCGCAGAACATGATCACGATACGCCCGTTCTCGCGCAGATGGGCGATGGTTTCCGCCCCGCTCCCCGTCAGATCGCGATACGCCACGGTCAGGGGATCGAGGATCCGGAATGAATCGCCCCCTTTCGGCGAACAGTTGACGTGCCCGTTCTCCGCGAGCGGGGCCGTGGCCACAAAGAAGACCCGCTGCTGTTTGAGCCAGGCCGCCAACCTCTCGTCGATTCGTTCGGTCGCTTTACTCATGGTCTGGTTGGAAAATCCCCCCATCCCCCTTTGACAAAGGGGGATGGGGGGATTTCGTCATGCGCGAAGGAATTGTGATCACGGTTATCGAGACACGATCAGCGTGTCGTAGCCTTCGTCCGCGAACGCCCGAGCCCGTTGGATCGCCTCAGCCCGCGACGCGAACGGCCCCAGGCGGACGCGGTGGTAAATGGCGCCGTCCACCACAGTCTGGGTGATCGACACGTCCTTCGACTCCAGCTCCAACGCCTGCTTGAGGCGGCCCGCGTTCTCCGGGTCGCGAAACGCGCCGAACTGGATCGCGAACGAGCCGGTCGACGCCGTCGTAACCGCGTCGGCCTCGTCGACAACGCGCTTTTGGTATCGCAGGTCGCGGTCGAGGACCTCGGCTGACACGCGACCGACGCCCTCCCCGACCAGCCCGATCTCGCGCGCGGCACCGTAGGACAGGTCCATCTGCCGGCCACGGACGAACGGCCCGCGGTCGTTGACGGTCACGATCGCGGAACGCCCGGTGGTCTCGTCGGTCACCTTGAGCCGAGTGCCGAAAGGCAGCGAGCGGTGCGCCGCGGTAAACCCGTGCATGTCGAACCGCTCACCCGACGCGGTCGGCCGGCCATGAAACGGCTCGCCGTACCACGAGGCGACGGCGGAGAACCGCTGTCCCGGCTCGGGGTGGCGGAGGGATGACGACGAGATGCACCCGGTGCCGATCAGGCCCGGGATCAAACCGACGATCAAGAGCACTTTCTTGAGTCCGCGCACGCGTGACCCTCAACCCGACTGACGGAGCCCGGTGATTACGCGCGTGACCAGATTCCGAACACGCCGAACGGGGCGAATCGCTTCGCGCGGTGTTCCCCCAGCGTGATGAACGCCTTGGCCTCGTCGAAGCCCGTGAACAGGTGGTGATCGTTGAGAGAGGGTGCCCAGCGCGTCGTCAACGCGGCCACGTCTTCCTGTTCAGTGTGGTAGGGCGCATCGGTGAGGCCGCTCAAGAGTTTGGGGTTCGCCACGTCGTAGCCCAACAACGTCCACGAGCCATCCAGGGGACCGAGAGCCGGCGCGTTGGGTCCGATCAGGGAAAGCCACTCCATCGCGTCGGGCGCGATCGACTCGACACTCAGGGTAATCGCAATGACGTGGTAGGGCCGCTTCTCAATGCCCTCTTTGGTCGCCAAATGGCGCTGCAGTCGATCGAAGTCAACCCACAACGGCGACAACGGCCCCGCATCCTCCGGGCGCTCAAGATCGGCCAGCACGTGACAGACGGAACTCCAGATATTCTTGTCGACCGAATACGGCCGGACCACATCGTCGCGCAAGAGATACAGGAACGGACCGTTCTGCGGCCACCAATTCGCCATGGGCAGCCAGTTCTGGCGCGCGTCGAAGCCGATCACAACGTGCTGTCGGCCATCTTGCGCGTGAAAGCTCTTTTCGAATCCGACGCTCTCCTCCATGGCGATCTCCTCGTTCGGCTCAGTCCGACACCGGGGTGGTCAGACGAGCCAGCGCCTCAGCATACTTCTCGCTCGTCTTGCGGATCACCTCCGGCGGCAGGCGCGGCGCCGGCGGGTTGTGGTCCCAGGTGATCGAGTCCAGGTAATCCCTCACGTACTGCTTATCAAAGCTCGGCGGCGAACTCCCCGGCTTATACTGATCCTTGGGCCAGAACCGCGACGAGTCGGGCGTGAGGATCTCGTCGATCAGATACGGCTGGCGCGTTTGGGGCTCCAGCCCGAACTCCATCTTGGTGTCGGCGATGATGATGCCCAGCGTTTCGGCGTGGGCGGCGGCGCGCTGGTAGATCGTGAGACTGCATTGACGGACGACGCGGGCGAGCTCCGCGCCGATCAGCGACTCCATTCGCTCGAACGGGATGTTCTCGTCGTGACCGCCGGCCGCCTTGGTCGACGGCGTGAAGATCGGAGCCGGCAACCGGTCCGCCTCCTTCAACCCCGCTGGAAGCGGCTGGCCGCACACCGTGCCGCGCTCGCGATACTCCTTCCATCCGGAACCGGCCAGATAGCCGCGGACGATGCATTCGACGGGCAACGGCTCGAACTTGCCCACGAGCATCGAACGCCCCTCCAGCACGTTGCGATGGGCGTGGCAGGCCAGCGGGAATTTGTCGACCTCGGTCGAGATGAGGTGGTGTGGAAGCACGTCTTCCATCGCCCAAAGCCACTCGAACCAAAACTTGGAGAGCTGGGTCAGGACGTATCCTTTTCCCGGGATGCCGTCGGGCAGCACCACGTCGAACGCCGAGATCCGGTCGGTGGCGACCAACAACAGGTAGTCGCCCAAATCATAAATGTCCCGCACCTTGCCCCGTCGCTTGGCGCCCAGTTGATCGAGGTGCGTGTCCAAAACCACCGGCCGATCCGTCACGTTCCCCATCACGCCTCCCTTCGTCGCACGCGCCGAAAGTGCATTGCGAGCGCATTCCCTGCAGCTTGCTGCGGGGTAAGCGAGCAACATGGAAACCATGCTCCTTTACCTCCTTGCACTTCGAAGCTCCCCGCAGCTTGCTGCGGGGAGCTTCAATAGCTATAACAGACCGCGCGGCGCGAACGCAACCGGACGGAGTCCATCGGATCTCGCCGTTTTCGGGAACCTCACTGATCGTTCCCTTCATCGTGACGATTAGTTGGCAGTCCTGAACTATCCACGCTTCCTGTGGAAAACCTGGTCATAACTCACGGGACCGAGCATTTCCCATCGCAATTGACGCGGCAATCAGCACGTTGCCCAAATCTTGGGCGCAAAGTATTCCGTTATTTCAATAAGATCGGAACATCAAGCGACCGAAGACTTCTCGGGGGCCTCCATCCAACGCACCTGCTGGGGTCATCCACAAGTCCCTGTGGAGTGCGTACCATCCTGAAATCTCGTCGCACCACCTCCCGGGGTTGTACGAAGCGCCTAATGCGTTGCCGCCTTCTCCGCCCCTAACCCGGTGTTCGCCCGCACGAGCAGCTCGGCGAACTTGGCTTCGGCGTGGGGCTCACGGCCCAGCAGCGTGCCGATGACCGCACCGAGGAAGCCGAGCGGGATGCTCACGATGCCGGGGTTTTCGAGAGGAAACCACGGCGCCGCTTGGATCAGATGGCGCGCGGCACCGGTCACGCCTGGCGGGTCGATCGTCATCACGCTGGGACTGACCAGGATCAGCGCGATCGAAGAGATGAGGCCCGTGGCAAGCCCGACGACAGCGCCGCGGGTCGTAAAGCGTTTCCAAAAGAGCGACAAGACGATGACCGGCAGGTTCGCCGACGCCGCAACGGCAAACGCCAGCGCGACCAGGAACGCCACGTTGGTATTGGGACCGACCACGATCGCGATCGCCATCGCGAGCACGCCCACCACGCAGGCCGTGACGCGCGCGACACGGACCTCCTCGCCCGGCCTTCGCTCGGTCCCGCGGTGGAGGACGTTGGTGTAGAAGTCGTGCGCGAACGAGGTGGACGCGCTGATCGTCAGCCCCGCGACCACGGCGAGGATCGTCGCGAACGCCACGGCGGAGATACTGATCAGTTCACTAAATAGTGCGTAGTATGTTATTATGCGGGCATGCCAACACGCCCCGATGCCAGGCAGCTGGAGTCTGCGGCGCTGCACTTGTTGCGTCGGCAAGTGGTCCGGGCGGTCCGTGGCGGGATGTCGCA
>JACQCD010000057.1 GCA_016201825.1 Nitrospirota bacterium
CCTGGCGGGCCCATATGAATCGGGGATTCGCCTCGCTCCTCCCTTCACCGTACACGAAAGTAGCATGTGAACGAACAACTGGCGATATTGATCCAACTCCAGGATGTCGACAGCCGATCGGATGTCATCGCCGAAAAGCGTCGGCAGTTTCCTCTCCTGGTCGAGGCTGCGGCCAAACCGGTGGAGGAGGCCCACGCCGCGTTGGCCGAGGTGCAAGGCGAGCTCGACGCGCTCAACCGGGATCGCCGCGCGAAGGAGCAGGATCTCAAAGAGCGCGAGGAGCGGATCGACAAATTGAAGACGCGCTCCGCCGATCTCAAGACCAACAAGGAATACCAGACTCATCTGTTCGAGATCGAGTTGGCCCAACAGGAAAAGGGCACGGTTGAGGAGCGCTTGCTGGAACTGATGGATCGCGCCGAGGCCCTCCAACACACGGTGCGGGAGCGCGAAGCCCAGATCGCCGCCCGGCGGAGCGGGTACGAGGCGGAGCGGGCGCGCCTTCAGAACGAGCAGAATGCGATGGATGCCGAGGCCGAGCGGCTGGCGAGCGAATCGAACACGCTGGCCGACCGATTGTCTCCGGCGAATCATCAATCCTATGAGCACCTCAAGGCCACCCGGAAGGGCGTGGCGGTCGCGGCGCTCAAGAACGGCACCTGTCAAGGATGTCGGCTGTCTCTCCAACCGCAACTGGTCGCCGATATCCGGAAGAACGAAAAGATTCTGGCCTGCACGTATTGCCACCGGATTTTGTACTCGCCCCCTCCCGCGTTGGAGTCGCAAAAAACCTGACCCGCGTTCCCGGCTCGCTGACGATTTCCGTCGACCGTCAGCGCCGCGCAAGCGTAAGCCGGGAGTGAAGCGGTGGGCCGTCGTGTTGAGACTTTCCCTACAGCCTGCTAGAATGCGCCCGCGATGACGACGCCTGTCAGAGCCTCTCAGAGCCCCCTGCTCAAAGCCCTGCGTCAAAAAAGCCGCGAGCTGGACGTCCTCCGGCGCATCAGCGAAACCATCAGCTGCACGCTGGATCAGGAGGCCGTCCTCAAACAGATCATTGATCTGGTGGTGGAAGTGACGCGGGGCGACGCCGCGTTTCTCTACCTCCGCAATGACCTACGCGAGGAGCTGGTCTTGCGGGCGTCGAAGCAGCCCCATCCGCGGCTGATCGGACGGATCCGGTTGGAGCTTGGCGAAGGCATCACCGGGTGGGTCGCGCGCGAGCGGACGCCGGTGGCGATTGCCGAGCACGCGGGCGAAGATCCCCGGTTTAAGTTCTTCCAAAATCTGCCCGAGGACCGGTACCAGGCGTTCGTGTCGGTGCCGGTCATTGCGAAGAACGAGGTCATCGGGGTCATCAACGTGCAGCACCGGGAACCCCACCGGCACGAGGCCGGAGAAATTGCCTTGCTTTCGACGATCGGCCACCAAGTGGGAAGCGCGATCGAGAACGCTCGGCTCTACGAGGCCATGCGGCGCAAAACGCTCCAGCTCGAAACGCTGTCCCAGGTGAGCACGACGATCACCTCGACCCGATACCTTGCCGAGATGCTCCAGTTGATCGTCACCATCACGGCGCGGACGATGGGCTCGGCGATCTGCTCGATCATGTTGGCCGACGAGGGACGGGGCGAGTTGCAGATCGCCGCCACGCAGAGTTTGTCCGACGCCTATCGGAAGAAGCCCGCCCTGAAGATCGGAGAAAGCGTCAGCGGTCGGGTCGTCAAGGAACGCAAGGCGATCGCCATCCTGGACGTGACGGCTGATCCCTCCTACGTGTATCCGGATCTTGCGCGAGAGGAGGGCCTGTGCTCATTGCTCTCGGTGCCGATGCTGTGTAAAGGCCGGGCGATCGGCGTCATCAACAGCTACACCAGCGAGCCGCACGTATTTTTGCCGGACGAGATCGGCCTCTTAGAGGCCATCGCCAATCAGGCCGCGGTGGCGATCGAAAACACCCGGTTGGTGCAGGAAACCGCCCAGATGCACGAAGCGCTGGAACTTCGCAAGCTCGTCGAGAAAGCGAAGGGAGTGCTCATGCGCGAGCGGCGGCTTACCGAGGAGGAGGCCTTCCGCGTGTTGCAGCGCCAAAGTATGAACAACCGTCGTCCGATGAAGCAAGTGGCGGAGGCGGTGATCGTGACGGCGCGAAGCCGCGCCTGACGCAGAGCCGGAGGGGTTAGGGGGCGCCGGCCGGGGACGCGGCGGGGATGAGTTTTTCCTTCTTGACTTTTGGTTTTGCCGCCTTCTTCACGGCGGAGGCTTTTGCCTTGATGGCGGTTTTCCGCCGGGCCCGCAACGTCTCGCGCCGCCGTTTCTGACGCCGCCGAAGCTCTTTCTGTCGTTCTCGTCCAGATGCCATTGTCCTGTTCCCTCTCCGTTGAGTTTGACGGCCTGGCCGTCGGTAAAATCATGCCATTGTAAAGCAACCCCTTCGAAAGTCAAGCGGTCCGAGCCGCGGCACGCGTTCTTGACAGGGACGCGTGATTTTTCTTATTCTGAATTGAAACGAACTTTCAGTATGTTGAAACCACTTCCCAAAGCGCGTTCGAGCGACTTGTTGCGAGCCCGGCTTCGCGAGCACGGCCTGAAGCTGACGCATCAACGCGAACTGATTGCCGAGCTCTTTCTCAGCCAAGACCATATTACGGTTGAAGAGCTGTATCACGAAGTCGCCAAGAACGACCCCTCCATCGGCATCATTACCGTCTACCGGACGTTGAAGCTGCTCTGCCAGTGGGATCTGGCTCAAGAACGCCACTTCGGGAAGGGCAAGACGATTTACGACAACGTCGCCTGGAAATCCCACCACGACCATCTGATCTGCACGAAATGCGGTCGTATCATCGAGTTCTCCAATTTCCAGATCGAGAAATTTCAAGAGCAGGTGGCCGGCGAACACGAATTTCGCATCACCTTCCACAAGCTCGAGCTGTATGGGATGTGTAAGACGTGCGACACCCACGTGGGGAAACGTCCCCCCCGCGCTCACGGTCACACGGCCTAAGGCCGTGTCGGTCCCCGTCTCGGTTGCCGTTCATCCGTAGAGTGTCCGTCGGAAAGTGCTTGACGCCCGGCGTTCCTTCCGTTTATTATTTCAAGTGAAATTGAAATCTAATTCCAATATGAAAACTGAGGCCGGGAGAACCTATGCGTAACGTCAAACCGTTCATGACAACCTGCGCACTGTGCGCGACGATCGTGCTGACCGGGGCCTCATGGGCCGCTGGCGACGACGAGCGGAGGCTGACGATCAAAGACCACGCGTTCTCGCCCCAGGAAATTACGGTCAAGGCGAACACCAAAATCAAATTGGTCGTGACTAACGAGGACCCGGCGGCCGAAGAATTCGATAGCCCCAGCCTCAATCGCGAAAAGCTGATTCGGCCCGGGCAATCGGCCACGATTCTGCTTCCTCCGCTCAAACCCGGCCGGTACGAGTTCTTCGGTGAATTCCATCCTGAAACCGCGCGCGGCGCGGTCATAGCGGAATAGGGAAGCGGAGCGTCGATGTTGGGCACATTCGTCATTACCTGGAGAGAGACGATCGAGGCGGCCTTGATCGTCGGGATTCTGCTGACCTATCTCGATAAGATCGGGCAGGCGTCGCAGTTCCGACTGGTGTACTGGGGCGTGGCGTGGGCGGTCGCCGCCGCGGCGACGTTTGCCGGGCTCTCGACCTATGCGGCCGCGCTGTTTCAAGACGCCGGGCAGGAGATCTTTCAAACGGCGATCCTGTTCCTTGCCACCGTCGTCCTCACCCACATGGTGGTCTGGATGCACCACAACGCCAGGGAGATCAAGGGAGACCTCCAACATCGGGCGGAACTGGCGATCGCCAAGCGGCAGTTGTGGGCCCTGGCGACCTTGGCGTTCGTGGGCGTGTTTCGCGAAGGGGTCGAGACGGTGCTGTTCCTGTGGGGGCTCTTCCTGCAGGGCGCGGCGGGGGAGTCCGTCGGGGCGGCGGTGACGGGCGGGCTCTTGGGCGTCGCGGTGGGGGTTCTGATGACGTGGGCGTTTTTCAAAGGGTTCGGCCATCTCGATCTCCGGCCGTTCTTTCGCGTGAGCGGCGTCATCCTGATCTTCATGGCGGCCGGGATGCTCGCGAGCGGATTCGGCCATCTGATCGCCGGGGGGTGGCTTCCCGGGATCGTCGAGCCGCTGTGGGACACGTCCTGGCTGTTGAGCGAGCGCAGTTTCCTGGGCTCGTTGGCGGCGGGGGTGTTCGGGTACCGATCCCACCCGTCGTTGGTCGAAGCGGGAAGCTATCTCCTCTACTTTCCGGTCGTCTTCGGGGTGTTGGAAATCCAGCGGAGGCGGTATGTGGCATAACCGCGAGGCGCGGCCGGCGGTGGCGATCGTGGGTAGCGTCGCGGCGCTGCTGGTGGCGACCGTTTCTCTCGCCGGAGCAGGCGACGGGGTCGATTCCACGACGGTTCACCTTCGGGAGTACCGCTTCGATCCTCCCGAAATCCACGTGGTCGTCGGCCGTGACAGCGAGCTGATCGTGGTCAACGACGGGACGGTTCCGCATGAATTCGTGACCGACGCGCTCCAGGACCTCACGGTGGACGTCGAGATCGGCGGCGTGACGGCGGAAACGCTGGGCGTGGCGGAGCTGGAGATCCCACCCAAGGCTCGGGTCGTCGTGCGATTCACTCCCGAACGGGCGGGCGAGTTTCGTTTCGCCTGCCACGCGATGCGTCCCACCGATCATTATCGGCAGGGTATGATCGGCCGCTTGGTGATTCGGGAGCGGTGATCGCGCCGCGTCTTGACACTTCATCCCCCTCGTGAGTAGAGTCAACGGCGGAGGACGTCGATGCGCCGTTTGAGACTTGCCCTGGCCCAGATGAACAGCACGGTGGGAGATCTCGACCGCAATGCGGCGACGATTCGGCGTCTCATCGGAGAGGCGAGGCGCGCCGGCGCCGATCTGGTCGCGTTTCCCGAGATGGCGCTTCCCGGCTATCCCCCCGAAGATCTGCTTCTCAAACCCCAATTCATCCGCGATAATCTCGAAGCCGTCGACGCGATCGCCGCGTCCACACGCGGTCTGGTGGCGGTGGTCGGCGTCGTGGATCGCAACGGCGATATCTTCAACGCCGCCGCCGTGCTGGCCGACGGCCGGCGCGTCGGGATGTACCACAAGATGTATCTGCCCAATTACGGCGTGTTCGACGAAGACCGGTATTTCCAGGCGGGGAGCCGGTGTCCCGTCTTCACCGTCGCAGGCGTGACGGTGGGCGTGAACATCTGCGAAGACAACTGGTATCCCGAGGGACCGACCCAACTCCAGGCCGTCGCGGGCGAGGCCGAGGTCATCGTGAACATCAACGCCTCGCCGTACTATCAGGGCAAGGGCGCGTTCCGCGAGCGAATGTACGCCACGCGCGCGGCCGACAATCTGGTGATCGTGGCGGCGGTCAACATGGTGGGCGCGCAGGACGAGCTCGTGTTCGACGGCCACAGCGTGGTGGTTGACGAGCACGGGTCGATCCTCGCCAGGGGCGGGCAGTTCGTCGAGGAATTGCTCGTCGTCGATCTGGACGTTGACGCCGTGTTTCAGTCGCGGCTCCACGACACGCGGCGGCGCAAGAAGAAACTCGCGTTGCTGGCACAACACGGAGCGGTTCAGCGGTTCGAGATGCCGCGGATCAAGCTAAAGCCGCGACGACCATGGACGAACCGACCAGTCGCGCCGCCGCTCCCGCCCAACGAGGAAGTGTATCGTGCGCTGACCACCGGCGTCCGCGACTACGTGCACAAGAACGGGTTTGAGTCCGTCGTAATCGGGTTGAGCGGCGGCATCGATTCGGCGCTCACCGCGACGATCGCCGTCGATGCGCTGGGTGCGTCGCGGGTGGTGGGCGTGTTCATGCCGTCTCCGTACAGCGCCACCCAGAGCCGGGAAGACGTCGCGCGGCTGACGAAAAACCTGGGGATCCGCCTCATCACGCTGCCCATCCCCGAGTTGATGGCGGGCTACGAGAAGGTCCTGGCCGCCACGTTCGCGGGCCGTCGGCCGGATACCACGGAGGAGAACATCCAGGCTCGCATCCGCGGCAACCTCCTCATGGCGCTCTCGAACAAATTCGGATGGCTGGTGCTCACGACCGGCAACAAGAGCGAGATGAGCGTGGGCTACGCGACGCTCTACGGCGACATGGCGGGCGGGTTCGCCGTGATCAAGGACGTATACAAGACCATGGTCTACACGCTCGCGCGCGACCGCAACCGGGCCGGCGAGGTGATCCCGCAGCGGATCATCGACCGCGCGCCGACGGCCGAGCTGAAAGCCGATCAAACCGATCAGGACACGCTGCCGCCGTACGACGTGCTGGACCCCATCCTCCGCGCGTACGTGGAGGAGGACAAGGAGATCGACGCGATCGTCGCCCAAGGTTTTGCGCGGCGCACCGTAAACGCCGTGGCTCGGATGGTCGACCGGAGCGAGTACAAGCGCCGCCAAGCCCCCATCGGCATCAAACTCACCCCCCGCGCGCTCGGCAAGGACCGCCGCATGCCGGTGACGAACCGATACCGGGAGCGGTGAGTGGTGGAGGGCTTGGGATGGAAAATAAATCCGTCCCCTTAACGTCTGAATCCTTCCCCTTTTTCGTTCGGGGCCTCGGGCTTGACGTTGGTGTGTCATATCTGTAACACTCATCTGCGGGAGGGCTCCATCATGTCGACTAAAAATCCTCGCGTAAACGTCGTGCTCGAAAAACCGCTGTATCGGAATGTGGAACGCCTCGCCAAGCGTGACGGCGTCTCGCTCTCGCTCAAAGTGCGGGATCTGGTGAGAGAGGCGTTGGAGATCGAGGAAGACCTCGCGCTCGGCGTGTGGGCTGAAACGCGGGAGAACACGTTCCGGCGTTCAACCGCACTGACGCACGACGACGTTTGGAAGCGGTGACGTTCCACCTCGTCTACCACCCGCAGGTTCAGTCCGATGTCGCCGCACTCAATGAGACGTTGAAACGTCGGATTCGGACGGCGATCGAGAATCGGTTGGCGGTCGCTCCCCAGCAGTACGGCGAGCCGTTGCGCAAGACGCTCAAGGGATACTGGAAGCTGCGGGTGGGGGACTATCGCGTGGTGTTCAAAGTCGCGGGCGCCGAAGTCCTGATCCTGGGTATCGGACATCGCAAACACGTCTACGACGCGATCGCGAAACGGACGGCACCCTGAGCACGAGCCAAACCCCTCGCAGGAGTGGAGAAAATAAATCCGTCCCCTGTGAGATCCAAAGTCAACAAGTCAAGTCTGACCCCGAGGCCGTCAGTCATCAGCGGCTGTCGATGGCGATACCGCATGGCAAATACAAGACGTGACCGTTCGCAGTAACAGCAGTACGTCTAGCGGGTTAAAGTCCCGTCCAAGGAGTTGTCCGTACGCCTTGGTAGCATGAGGAAGCGGCGTCGCGGTAACGCGGGGTCGTGAGTTTCCACACAG
>JACQCD010000067.1 GCA_016201825.1 Nitrospirota bacterium
GACTTCACCGGTACCGTTTTTAGGGGGTGCCTTGACCCCTCCCGGGTATGCGATCGTCGAATACAGGGCATCCTGGGAGGTCGTTTTTTGTTCATCAACAAACCATATTTCCTAAAACGGGTTTTTCTACAGCCTCAACGGCGGGCTTGAGTGGTCCGTGGTGCGACCGATGATCGAGGCCGCGTTGGCTTCCCTCCCGGATGTCCGGGTCCTGCTCTACGCCCCGCACCGAGAGGAAAAAGAGGACGGATTTATTTTCTCAGATCGAGACATGGGGGGCAGTGCTCAGATCGACGCCCGGTGTGAGGAGCGCGGCGTCCGATGATGAAGGGGGTCGGGCTTGACCGGAGGAAGGGTGGCCCGAGGCGCTCGCCGCGTCCGGATTTCTATATCGGTGCACATGCGGCGGTCAGCGGCCTGACACCTCTGACCCGCGACCCCGTACGATACCGCACGTATTTTCCCGCCCTGCACATCATCGCTCCAGCACGCGCCGGCTGACGGTCAAGAATTCTGATCAAGTTCCCAGACAACCGTGGCGTCAACATCGCCCGTGTCTTGATTTGCCTGATTTCTACTGCTATTCTGACGCCTCGTGCGACGGGACGGCTATCGTATGCGTATCACTGAGATCTTCCACAGTATCCAGGGCGAGTCGACCTACGCGGGGCTGCCGTGCGTGTTCGTGCGGGTCACCGGCTGTCCCTTGCGATGCACGTGGTGCGACACGACGTATGCGTTTTATGAGGGGGAGGAGCTGAGCCTCGACGAGATCGTCCAGCGGGTCGCCGCGTATGGGTGCCCGCTGGTGGAGATGACGGGCGGCGAGCCGCTCCATGACCCTGAGGCGGGGGTGCTCGTGACGCGGTTGCTCGATCTGGGCTATACCGTATTAGTCGAAACGAGCGGGGCGATCGACATTGCGCCGTTGGATCAGCGCGCCGCCGTGATCATGGATCTGAAGTGCCCCGGTAGCGGTATGGCCGATCGCACGTTCTGGGACAACCTCGCCGCGCTCAAGCCGTCCGATGAAGTGAAGTTTGTGGTTAACGACCGCGCCGATTATCTCTGGGCGCGCGACGTGCTCGATCGCACGCACCTCGCCGACCGCCAGACCGTCCTGTTTGCTCCGGTGTTCGGCCGCCTCGACCCCAAGACGCTCGCGGCGTGGCTCTTGGAGGACGGTCTGCGGGCGCGCCTGCAACTGCAACTCCACAAATATATCTGGGACCCGGCCGCGCGTGGCGTGTGATCGCCGACGCGGCACGCGGCCCTTTCACGGCGGTGCCGAGCGCCGCAAGGATGAGGGATGACGACACGTGTCGTGGTGAAGACCGGCTCGGTGCTTCGAGCCGCCGAGGATGGCGTGGTGCTGTTCCGTCACGCCGACGGAGGGGAGCCGCCGGCGTTCGCGGAGGTCGCCAAGGCGCTGGGACCGGCGTTTCGCCAGGCGCTGAAAGCGTGCGGCTTCGAGGGCAAGCCGGCCCACGTCGCCCTGGTCCACACGATGGGGCGGCTGCCGGCGCGGGTGGTCGTGGTGGCCGGCCTGGGGCCCCGAGAGTCGACGACGTCGGAACGGGTGCGGCAGGCCGCGGCTCGAGCCGCCCAGCGCGCGCGGGACGCGGGGTGCGAACGCTTGGCCTTCGACCTGAACGTGAAAGGGCTTGATCCGGGGGAGACCGCGCGGGCGTGCGCGGAAGGCGCCCTCCTCGGCCTCTACCGGTTTACCGGGTATAAGACCGAACGAGGGGACGATCGCCGGGAAGTTCGGCATCTGACCTTGCTCGCGACCGAGGGTGGGCTCGCGGCGGCTCGGGCTGGGGCGCGCCGTGGCGAGATCATCGCCGACGGCGTCAACCAGGCCCGGGAGTTGGGCAACCTGCCCTCTAACGCCGTGACCCCCACGCACATCGCCGAGCGCGCGCGGACGCTCGCGAGGGCTCATGGATTCGCCTGCGAAGTGATCGACCGCAAGGGTATGGAGCGGCTCAAGATGGGCGCGCTGTTGGGCGTGGCGCGCGGAAGCCTCGAACCGCCGAAGCTGATCATCCTTCGGTATGACGGGGCGCGACCACCACGAGGCCGGGCTGCCCGGTCGCGTCCGGCGGCCGTGAAGCCGATTGCCCTGGTGGGCAAGACGATCACGTTCGACAGCGGTGGCATCTCGCTCAAGCCCGCCGACAAGATGGAGCAGATGAAGAGCGACATGCTCGGGGGCGCGGGGGTGCTCGCCGCCATGGCGGCGGCGGCCCAGCTCGAGTTGCCGGTGTCGGTGGTCGGCCTGTTGCCCGCCACCGAGAACATGCCGAGCGGCACCGCGATCAAGCCGGGCGACGTCGTGACCGCATTCTCCGGGACGACGATCGAGGTCGTCAACACCGACGCGGAAGGGCGCCTGGTGCTGGCGGACGCCCTGGCCTATGCCATCAAACGATACCAGCCGCGGGTCATCCTGGACGTCGCGACGTTGACGGGCGCGTGCTCGGTGGCGCTGGGCCAGCACGCGATCGGTCTGTTGGGCACCGATCCCGCGCTGATCGAGCGCGTCAAACGCTCGGCCGACGCGAGCGGAGAACGGGTGTGGCAATTGCCGCTGTGGGATGACTACTATGAGCAGATCAAGAGCGACGTGGCCGACCTCAAAAACACGGGCGGACGACCAGCCGGGACGATTACCGCGGCGGCCTTCTTGAGCCGATTCGTGGGGTCAACCCCCTGGGCCCATCTCGACATCGCGGGCACGATGTGGAGTGACGAGACGAGGCATTACGTCTCGAAGGGCGCCACCGGGGCCGGCGTGCGCGTCCTCATCCAGTTCCTCATCGACGCGGCCGGCCGGGCATGAGCCTACAGGACAAGCTCGGGCAGCTCGTCATGGTCGGTTTCGACGGGACGACGCCGTCTCGCGAGGTGAAACGCCTGATTGCCACCACGCGGGTCGGCGGCGTCATTCTGTTTCGGCGGAACATCGACGATCCTCCCCAGGTCTGGGCTCTGACCCGTGCGCTCCAGCGGTTGGCCCCCAAGGCCCCGCTCTTCATCGCCGTCGATCAGGAGGGGGGCCGGGTCAGTCGACTCCCGCCTCCGTTCACGCAGTTTCCCCCCGCCGCGGTCTTGGGCAAGCGGAATTCGTTCGACCTCACCTATGGGGTCGGGGAAGCGATGGGGCGGGAAATGGCCGCGGTGGGAATCAACATGGACATGGCGCCGGTCCTGGACGTGAATACCAATGCGGCGAATCCCGTCATCGGCGACCGCGCGTTCGGCGACAGCCCGATCGTGGTCGAGGAGCACGGGCTGGCGATGATCGTGGGGCTCCAGGACCGCCGCGTCATTGCCTGCGCGAAACACTTTCCGGGCCACGGCGCCACGTCGGCCGATTCCCATCTTGAGCTCCCCGAGGTCGCGGTCTCGTTGCGCCAGCTCGAGCGCATCCATCTCCGTCCGTTCGAGCACGCGATCGCCAACCGGCTGGCCGCCGTCATGACCGCGCACGTCCGTTACCCCGCACTCGATCCCGCGGCGCCCGCGACCTTGTCGAAGAAAACGCTTACCGGTCTCTTGCGGCGCGCCATGGGGTTCGAAGGGATCGTCATCACGGACGACCTGGAGATGAAGGCCATCTCGTCTCGGTACGATCCGCCGGCGGCCGCGCTCAAGGCCTTTCTTGCCGGGGCGGATATCCTCCTCTTCTGCCGAGACACCGAGGCGGCTCGGCAGGCGATCGAGGCTCTGACCGAGGCGGTCAGGCGGGGCCGTCTCTCCGAAGCGCGGATCGATCTGTCGCTGGAACGGATCCTGCGGACGAAGGAGCGCTTTTTGCTGGGGCTCAAGCCGCCGAGCCGTGCCGCGCTCCACAACGTCATCGGCTGCGAGGCGCACCTGGGCCTCGTCCAACGGATCTTGTCGTCGTAACCGATACGGGAAGAGAGAGCGTGCCGGAGGATGCTGCGAACACTCGTCGCGTCCCCCGCGCGGGGGACGCGACGAGTGCGGATTACTTACGCTTGGACGCCTTGCCGGTCAAGAGCCAATCCACGCTCACCTTGCCGTAATCGGCGATCCGCAAGAGCAGTTCGGGATTGGGCACGCGGCCTCGTTCGTAGCGGCTGATGTAGTTCTGTTTTTTCACGCCGATCAGTTTGGCGAACTCGGTTTGGGTCATCCCGCCGCGGATCTCCCGGATCCGCTGACCGACCTGCATGGGTGAATACTTCTGCATTGCCGTCCTCCTCGTCAGTGACTCTATGCTCATCGCGTATATCAAACTGGAGAGCGCAATCGGAGTATACCGAAGCCCAGTTTGGGAAGTCAAGCTTCGCGCGGAGTATGCGGTGCCGCCCGAAGGGCGCGGCAGGCCGTATCCATGTCGGCCGGCAACGCGCTCGTGAACTCCAAAAAGCCGCCGGAGACCGGGTGGAGGAATCCTAATTGGTGCGCGTGCAGCATTTGTCGCGCCACCGGCACATCGGGCGGCGCAACGGCTCGTCGGCCGCCGTAGACCGGGTCTCCCAGGACCGGGTATCCCGCGTGCGCCATATGCACCCGGATCTGGTGAGTGCGACCCGTCTCGAGCGTGACCCCCACCAACGTCGCCGGTCCGAACCGTTCGACAACCTGGTAGTGGCTCACCGCCGATCTGGGACTGGTCGTCCGGGCCGAGATTTTCTTCCGATCCCAGAGATCTCGGCCGATGGCCAGGTCGATCGTTCCCCGCCGGGGCCGGACGTCGCCCGCGACCAGCGCCAAATACCGCCTCGTGATGCTGTGGACCTTGAACTGGCGCATGAGCCCGGTGTGGGCCGCGTCGTGTTTGGCGACGACCAGCAGGCCGGACGTGTCCTTGTCTAAGCGGTGAACGATTCCCGGCCGCTCGCGCCCGCCGATACCGCCCAGATCGCGGCAATGGTGGAGCAGCGCGTGCACCAGCGTTCCCGAATAATGGCCCGGAGCGGGATGGACGACGAGGCCGGCGGGTTTATCCAGCACGAGCAGGTCGGCATCCTCATAGACGATTGCGAGCGGAATCGGTTCCGGGCGGAGTTCGAGTCGGGTTGGAGGCGGGTGGCGGATGACGATGCGATCGGCCGGCCTGATGGTGTAACTCGCCTTCACCCGCCGGCCGTTGACGTCGATGACGCCGTCTTCCAGGCCTCGCTGAATGCGGGACCGGGAGAGCGGCAAGCCCTGGCGGGAGAGGAAGCGGTCGATCCGGTCAGGGGCCTCGCCTGCGGTGACCGTGATGACCGTGAGATCCGGCGCGGGGTCTTTCGGCTGCGATCGGTTGGGTTGCCTCGTCATGTGAGTGTGCGTGCCGCTGCCCCATGCAGCATCTGTCACGTTAGGTGTTCGGAAGGGGAGATCGCCCATGCCCCTCGCTTAGAGATTCCCGGCTGGGCGGGTGGCGGCGCCCTTATCGAACAGGAGGTGTCCGAGCAGCATCACCATGCCGATCGTGATCCCCGAGTCGGCGAGGTTGAAGACCGGCCAGTGATGGGTACTCACGTAGACGTCGATGAAATCGATCACTTCCCCGAAGCGGACCCGGTCGATCAGATTCCCGAGCGCTCCGCCCAGGATGAGCGCGAGCGCCGTCAAGGTCCACCAGTCGCCGTGCGCCACGCGACGCAGGAAGGCGACCACCATCGCCAGCGCCGCCACCGAGATCAGCGTGAAGAACCAGAACCGGAACGTCGCGTTGGTGTCCGCGAACAGACTGAATGCCGCTCCAGGATTTCTGGTATACGTCAGGCTCAGCGACGGGAGCAACGGGATCGAGTCGTGCAATGCCATCGTGTGACGGACGAGGGCCTTGGTCAACTGGTCCGCGATGACCAGGAGGCCGCTCATGAACGCGGCCGCGAGTGCCGATGTCCGGGACATGCCGATCATGTCCGAGCGGCTGAGGTCATCCCTGGTCCAAGACCGTGACGCACCGGGCGCACAGCTCGGGATGGCGGCCGTCTCGGCCCACGTCGAGCCGATACGTCCAGCACCGGGCGCACTTGGCTCCTTCCGCGCGGGCCACCGCGACGGCGAGGTCCGCCGTGAGCGGCGCCACGTCGTGAGGTCGGTGTTCAAAGGGGGCCAGGTTCACCCCCGAGACGATGAAGACGGCGGCCAACTGCGGCGCGTGCTCACGAAGAAACGCGCCAAGCTCCTCGGACGCATACAGCGTGACGCGGGCTTCGAGGGAGGAGCCGATGGTCTTGTCGGCGCGGGCGCGTTCCAGCGCGCGGGTGACCTCGGTACGGATTTGAAAGAGGCGTTCCCACGCCGCCGCGCGTTCGTTGCTGAGCCTCCACCCCGGTTCGAGCGAGGGAAACCTGGCCAGATGCACGCTCGGCGCCGTCCGGGAGGTCTCCGGGAGATGACTCCACAATTCCTCGGCGGTAAACGACAGGATCGGAGCCATCAGGCGGACCAGCGTCGAGAGCGTCTGGTCCAACACGTACTGCGCGGCCCGGCGATCGGACGACGTCCGTCCCGCGGTGTAGAGCCGGTCCTTCAGGACGTCCAGGTATACCGCGCTCAAATCAACGGCGCAGAAATTGTTGAGGGCGTGAAAGACCGCGTGGAACTCATACGCACCGTAGGCGTCACGGATTCGCTCGATGAGCCCCTGCAGACGGTGGAGCGCCCAACGATCAATCTCGTGGAGAGCGCTCGGATTGGCGGCATCGTGTCGGGGATCAAAATCCCCAAGGTTAGCCAGCAGGAATCGGCACGTGTTGCGGATCTTGCGGTAGGCCTCGATCAATTGGGACATGATCGCGGGCGAGATGCGGATGTCGTCGCGATAGTCCTCCGCCGCGACCCACAGCCGCAGGATCTCCGCCCCGTGTTGTTTGATGACCTCCTGCGGCGCGATCACGTTGCCCGCCGACTTGGACATCTTCTTGCCCTCGCCGTCGACCACGAAGCCGTGGGTCAGGACCGACCGATAAGGCGCGTGGCCGTCGGTCAAGAGCGAAGTCAGCAGCGCGCTGTGAAACCAGCCGCGGTGCTGGTCGGAACCCTCCAGATAGAGATCGGCCGGCCACGCGAGTTCGGGCCGCGCCTTAAGCACCGCGGCGTGGCTCACACCCGACTCAAACCACACGTCCAGGATATCGCCCTCCTGCTGAAACCTGTGCCCCCCGCACGTCGCACAGGCCGTGCCCGCCGGGAGCAAATCATCGGCTGATCGGGAGAACCAGATGTCGCTGCCGCCCTCTCGTTCCATCGAATCGGCGACGTGGTCGGCGATGGTCTTGCTGAAGAGGGGGTTGTGACAATCAAGGCAGGTAAAGGCGACGATGGGCACGCCCCAAACCCGCTGCCGCGAGATGCACCAGTCTGGTCGGTTGGCCATCATCCCGTAGATGCGTTCGCGCCCCCACTTGGGCACCCACGCGACCTTGTCGATTTCCTCAATGGCCTTTCTCCGAAGGTCCGTGGCTTCCATCGAGATGAACCACTGCTCGGTGGCACGAAAGATCACGGGTTTCTTGCAGCGCCAGCAGTGGGGATAGGAGTGGCTGATCGTCGATTCGGCCAGCAGCCGGCCGCGGTTTTTGAGTAGATCGATGATTGCTTGATTCGCCTCAAACACCTTTTGGTGCGCGAAGGGTCCCGCGTCGTCGGTGAATCGTCCCTGATGATCGACCGGCGCGTACACCTCCAGGTTGTACTGAAGGCCAACCTGGTAGTCTTCTTGGCCATGACCGGGCGCGGTGTGAACACAGCCGGTGCCTTGGTCGAGTGTCACGTGCTCGCCGAGCACGATGGGTGACGGCTGATCGAGCCACGGGTGGCTGAACTCCCAACCCTGCAATCTCGCCCCCTTGAACGTGTAGACGACAGACAGGTTCTGATAGGTCTCGGTGAGACCGGCGGTTTTCTGGAAGTCACCGATACGGTCCCGGGCAACAATATACGCCTCGTTCCCCGCTATCAGAACCGCGTATTCGAACTCTGGATGAAGGCAGATAGCACGATTTGCCACGAGCGTCCAGGGTGTCGTAGTCCACACGACTACGGAAAGTCGATTCGCCATGATCTGCTGAGCTCCAGCAGGGACATCGTTCCTGAAGCTCTGAAAGATGTCCTGGAGCTTTTCTTGACCGGCACCGCGCAGCGGAAACTTCACGTAGATCGACGGCGACGTATGATCGGCGTACTCCACTTCGGCTTCGGCGAGAGCTGTTTCGTCGAAGGGACACCAGAGGACGGGCTTCTTGCCCTTGTACACCGCGCCGGTCTCGACGATCTTGCCGAATTCTCGAACGATGGCCGCTTCGTAGGCGGGGGTCATCGTGAGATATGGATGATCCCAGTCGCCGAGGACTCCGAGCCGTTTGAACTCCTCGCGTTGGATGGCGACGAATTTCTCCGCGTACTCTCGACACCGCTTGCGGATCTCGATCTTGCTCATGCCCTGCTTCTTCGGTCCCAGGTCTTTGAGCACCTGGTGCTCGATCGGGAGGCCGTGGCAGTCCCAGCCTGGGACGTAGGGCGCGTCGTGGCCCGTCATCGTCTGAAACTTGATGATGATGTCTTTGAGGATCTTGTTCAGCGCGTGGCCGATGTGGATGTGTCCATTGGCGTAGGGAGGGCCGTCGTGCAGAATAAATCGCTCGTCCCCCCCACGGTCTCGGATCGTGCGGTACAAGCCGGCGGCCTCCCAACGCGCAAGCTGCGCGGGCTCCTGCTGGGCGAGATCGGCCTTCATCGGAAAGCGAGTCGCGGGGAGGTTCAGCGTATCCCGGTATGCCTTGGAGGAGTCGGACATGCTTGATCCTAACAAGCGTGAAGCAGGGGTGTCAACGCCGGGTCGGCGGAGCGGAGGAGAAGACGGGTGGCGGAACCAGGCCGTCCATTGCGGCGCGCTCGGCCAATGCATACCGATCGGGAGTCCCGATGTCGATCCAGAAGGCGTCGGTCCGATAGCCGAACAGCGGCTCGCCCCGTTCCACCAGCGCAATGTAGGCGTCGGTGATCGGTGAAAAGACGCCGGCTGGGATGTCGGCGAACACGCGGGGGTCCACGACGTGGATGCCGGTGAACATCAGATCCTGCAAGGCGGGACCGGTCCAGGTTCCGCGGCCGAGAAAGCGGCGGATACGCCCGTCCGAGTCGAGCCCGATCGCTCCGTACGCCGCGACGTCTGAGTCGTGGCGCACGGCGAGCGTTGCGAGGGGGCGGCGCGCTTTGTGGGCTGCGATCAACGTGCGCGGGTCAAGCGTGGTGAGCACGTCGGCGTTGACGACCAGAAACGGCTCGTCGGCGAAAAAACGCTCGACGCGCTTGAGCCCCCCGCCCGTTCCCAGGATTTCGGGTTCGTCGGAATACGACACCTCCAAGCCGAAGCGGCTTCCGTCTCCGAGGGCTTCACGGATGCGCTCCCCGTGGTAATGAAGGTTGATCAGCACCTGCCTGATACCGGCCGAGGCGATCCAGGCGAGGGTGTAATGAATCAGCGGACGGCCGGCGATGGACAGGAGGGGCTTGGGAAGGCGGTCTGTGAGCGGGCGCAGGCGCGTGCCCAGCCCGGCCGCGAGGATCATCGCCTTCACGCGAGCTCTGGAACGAGCGGGATCAGCAGATTTCGGAGGTCCGCCAGATCGGCGTATTTCTCAATGTTCCGTCGGACCGACCGCAGCGTCGGTGCGACATACGGAAGGTGTGTGGCGCGGCCCTTGACCTTCTCGATGTACACGAACCGCCCTGCGGCTTTGAGATTACGCTGCAGGCTCGTCAAATCGAATAGGCGCCGGAACGCGGTTGGATCCTGGAGAGGTCCCTTTGCCACCGAGAGATAATATGCGATGAGCCGGTCGACCAGCGGTTCCTCGAGCGTCACGTAGGAATCTCGCAGCAAGGACGCGAGATCGTAGGTCAGGGGCCCCACCAGCGCGTCCTGGAAATCGATCAGACGGATGCGTCCATCGGCGACCATCAGATTCCGACTGTGGTAATCGCGGTGAACCAGTACGGAGGGGGCCGATGCGATCTCTTCGGCGATTCGATCAAACGCCATCCGGATCTTGCGGCGCGGCTCCGGGGACACGGCCGCTTCATTGCGGGCTTCGACGCCGTATTCCAGGAAATGCTCGAACTCCCAGACCAGAAGGGCGCGGTCGAACCGACGTCCGAACGCCAGGCATTGGGAAGGGGCGGTGTCCGTGGTATCGCCCTGCAGTTTGACCAGCTCGTCGAGCGCCGACCGATACAGGTTCTCGATTCGCTCGGTCGGCGCTCCCGCAATCGCGTCCCAGAGGGTGACGTCCCCAAGGTCCTCCAGGACAAGTCGACCGCTTTTCACATCATAATCGTAGATCCGAGGTACTCCGAGCCCTCGCGAACGCAGGTACCGCTGGATGTTCAAGAAGGGGAGCTCGGTGACCGGAAAGTCGGATGCAGAGATCGCCTCTTCGGAACGCTTGAAAGCCTCGGGTTCCGCAAGCTCCATGAGGATGAGGGTGGCCGGCACGCTGCCTGCCCCCAATTGAATTCTGGAATACGTACGGTTCGACGCATCGCCTTTGAGGCGTTCGCATCCGTGGACCGGGGTCGAGAAACCAGAGCGCCGGATCAAATCGTTCAGTTCCCAACTGGTCCGGTCGGCTGTGTCGGGTGAGGGGGGGATGTGGGGTGTGCTCATCGACGCGCCATTCTGCCATGCCCACCTCCCCCTGTCAAACCATTCGACGTCGCCAGGGAAGGATGTAAATTTGACTGCCCCGTGTCGAACATGCAACTAAGCTGTGTTCTTTTTGCTGCTAGTATCCTCTCCCCCGATGGTTTTTTCAGCCAGATGGCACGGCACACCTTTTGCTTTTATCATAGACCTGAAATAGGGGAGAGTGTTATGGATGGGTTTCAAGCGGCATCGCAGCAGACCATAGGGCGCGTCGTGTCGTGCGAGGGGATCGGGCTGCACTCGGGGCGCCAGGTTTCGATTCGGTTGTGTCCTGCCGAGCCCAACACCGGCATCCGATTCCTCCGACGCACTCAGACCGGAGATGTCTGGATTGATGCTCGGATCGGCCAAGTGTCAGGGACGACATTGGCGACCAGCTTGGGCCGGGGAGAGAAGGTGGTGCACACGGTCGAGCACCTCTTGGCCGCGGCCAGCGGATTGCGGCTCGATAACCTGGTCGTTGAACTGGATGCCGATGAAATTCCGATTATGGATGGGAGCGCCCGACCATTCGCCGACGCCTTGCTCGGAGCCGGAATCGCTTCCCAAGCGGCGCCTCGGTCGGTCTTTGTGGTGACAGCCCCCTTTGAGGTGCGTGACGGGGCGGGGTGGATCTCGGTGGTTCCCTCCTCCCGGTTAGAAGTCTACAATACGGTTGAATACGATCATCCGGCGATCGGCCGGCAGGTCTTCGGGTACATCGACGACGGACCATCCACGTTCGTGGAGTCCTTGGCGGGAGCCCGCACGTTCGGTTTCCTCCGGGATGTTGAGCGACTCAAAGCGGCCGGCTTGATTCAAGGGGGGAGTTTGGATAATGCTGTGGTCGTGGGGGCAACCGGTGTTTTAAACGAGGAAGGGCTTCGGTGGGACGACGAGTTCGTGCGTCACAAAACGCTGGACCTTCTGGGCGATTTGGCGTTACTGGGCGGGACGATGAGGGGGCGAATCACGGCGTTCAAAGCGGGGCACGGGTTGCATTCAAAGTTTGTCGCGTACATGACAGCCCACCCTGAGGTGTGGCAAGTCCAGATCGCGGACTGTGAAGCGACGATATCTGCTTAGCCGCCAGAGAGAATAAAACACCCACTAACATGGTTGCAGGGATGTGGGGAGACTAGGACAAGCCCGGGGGTTCCTCGTGAGAGGAACCCCCGTTTCGCGTTGCCAAACGTTACTTCTTCTTTGCAGCCTTTTTCTTCGCAGGTTTTTTCGTCGCCAAGCGTCCTCACCCCCTTTCGTCAGGTACCCCCTCCTGGGGTCACCGGTGTTTCTTCGACCAGCTCAAAGGTGTTCGGTGCCACTTTCCGAAAATGCTTATCACGCCGGAGGGAAATTGCGATTGAGGTAACCGGAGTTTTCCCTCGGATCCGGACGCCACCCTCTACCAGCTTTCGGTACATCTCCTTCGCGTGCATCGGTGTTGCCGCTTCTTTCAGAAGCACCATGGCGGCCTGTGGGACACTCATGCCGAGATACTTGGTGCGTCCAAAGAGAATTTCCTGCGATTGGTCGGGAACGTCGAGAGACACTTTCCCCTTATCGCGTTCTCCCTCACCCGCTGGAGATTGTTTGGCGGCCACCCGAGCCTTTTCCTGCTCAACCCTATATAATGTTTCCGCCAACTCCAGGTACTTCTTGATCGTCTTAATTTCTTCATCCAGTCGATCGCGCTTCTTTTGGAGTTCCTGGAGCTTGATCTTGTAGGCGTTGATTCGCTGGTTGAGGCCAGCCAAGATGTCTTGTAACTCTTCCATATGTGTAAGATCCGTAGCATGCCACACTCAGAAGACAGGATTCATTTACAACGCTATGGACTATAGCAAGGCTATAGTTTGTTGTCAAGCAAAAATCTGCCAGTACAGTTGTGTGTTTGCTATGAGCTGCCTGCACACCTATATGCTATGGTCTAGCATAGCAGAAGGAATACCGCGTTATGAAAATGGTTTCTTTTAGTATGCGTATTTGCTATGCGTCACTGAGTAAATGGAGTGTAAGGGCACTGCTCGTTGTGATGGCCGGCTGCCAGGGCCAGATTGGCCAGAGTATCCCTCCGGCCGCTCCATCCGTCGGTAATCTTGCGTCGGTGACTCACCAGAGCCGTGTCACGCTCTCCGGAACAAAGCCTGAAGGAACGTCTCTCTCTATTAATGGCGAGGAAGTCGTGGCTCGCGATGCACTTGAGACTTGGAGCGCGGTGGTCACGCTTTCTTCGGACGGGTTGCACACGTTTGAGATAGAGGCGCTCGACGAGCGGGGTCAGATCAGTCTTCCCTTCGTAGTCTCGATCCTCCGTGACACCTCCCCTCCAGCGGTACCGACCGTCGATCTGGTCACGTCGCCAGCTTCGGCCAACCCGATCACGCTGACCGGCACCAAGGAAGCGGGAGCCCTGGTGCGGCTCAATGGTCGTCGGGTCATTCCGCCATCGACGGCCACAACCTGGAGTTACCAGGCGACCCTCGCGACTGGCCCCAACACCTTAACGGTGACGGTCGTCGACGCCGCGGGCAACGAAAGCGATCCGGCAACGGTGGCTGTGACGTTGACGCCGACATGTGCCGTGTCCCGGTCGGTGTTTCCTCTGGATCGGGCCGCGATCGTGTGGGGCGCGGCGTTCACGTGGCAGGCCCCGTCTGTCGCCCCTTCGGGGGGCTATCGGTTCGAACTGTCTGCTTCGCCGGCGTTTGATTCGGTCATTGACACGGTCGACACTTCGTTAGCGCTGTATGCGCCAACGACCCCCACTCCCCCTGCCGGAGTGTACTTTTGGCGCGTTGGCGCGATCGACAGTACCTGCGGCGTGTCGTATGGCCTGACGAGAATGGTTCTCATCGGGTCTACCACCGGTGACATCAACGGGGATAGATACGCCGATGCGTTGATCGGTGTGGTGGGTGACGATACGGTGGACCACGATGCGGGCGCTGCCTACATTGACTATGGCGGCCCATCGCCGGAGGTTCAGCCGGATGTCATCCTTCCCGGCGAGCACCGTCTTGATGGGTTTGGGGGCTCGGTCGCGAAAGTGGGGGATATCGACGGCGATGGGTACGTCGACGTGCTGGTGGGAGCCTACTTATTCGATCGCGATTTCGATCAACAGGATCACGTGGGTCGCGCGTATCTGTTCTGGGGTGGGCCGAACATGTCGACTCGGCCTGGGCTGGTGTTCACCGGCGAATCCGATAATGGGGAGTTCGGAGTGTCGGTGGCGGGCATCGGCGATGTCAACGGCGACGGCTACCCCGATGTGGCGGTGGGCGCGTATAGAGCCACGGTGACGGCGGCATGCGGAGGGGGGACGGCGCGCCTCCCGGCGGTTGGGCGGGTCTATATCTATTTCGGTGGTCCGCGGGCGACGATGGATTCGAAGGCGGATGTTGTGCTGACGGGCGAGACGACCGTGACCCCGGGTGAGCCCACGAGTGCCTGTCGGCAGGGCGACGAGTTCGGTGGACGGGTGGCGGGCGTTGGGGATATCAACGGGGACGGCTACGACGATATCGTCGTAGGTGCCCGCAAATTCGACCTGAACACGGATCCCTCGGATCCCTCGGTCGGCCAAGACGCCGGACGGGCCTATGTGTTCTATGGCGGTCCGTGGCTGGTGGGTGTAGGGGCTGACCAAGCCGATGTTATTTTCACCGGTACGGCGACCGGTGATGAATTTGGAACGGCAGTTGCGGGTGCCGGAGATACGAATGGCGACGGCTTTGCGGATCTGGTCGTCGGCGCGCCGCTCCGAGACGAAGCAGGCGCCGAATCCGGGTCCGCGTACTGGTACTTTGGTAACGCCTCGCCATCCACTTCTCCCGCCTTCCGTCTCGATGGTCTGGCCGCCGGGGATAATTTCGGGTTTTCGGTCTCGTCAAGCGGTGACGTGAATGGCGATGGGTTCTCCGACCTCGTGGTGGGGGCGTATGTTCCTTTTGATCCTGCGGTCGCTCCCGAGAAGCAGCGTCTTGGGTCGGCCACGCTCTACCTAGGCGGGAGCCCTCCCAGCGGCGCTCCTGCCGCGAGCTTCGGGGCTGAAGCGGTCGGCGACGAATTCGGCATTGCTGTAGGGGGGCCGGGCGATGTGAACGGGGACGGCTACGACGACGTGATCGTCGGGGCCTACCGCAACGACGCGTGTTGTGGCAAAACAGGTGAGGGCGGCCGAGCCTACATCTTTCCCGGGGGATCCTCTCTCGTGTCAAGAGGCGCTGCCTCCGACCCGAAGAATGACTGGATCTTCACCGGTCGGAGCGCTGGGGACGGACTGGGGATTTCCGTCCGCTGAGGTGGGCATGGCCCCCACGCTCGAGGCGCCGGTCAGGCGCTGCGCCGTCTTAGCAAGTGCCAGACGAAGTGCGCCTCCTCGTTTCGCCACAGAGCCTGGAGCGCGCCATAACTGGCGGCGGATGCTCCGATCCCTCCGGCGATCAGGATGGCCTTGGCCAACCAAGCGCCAGGCTCCGTCCAGATCGTCATCGCGCTGATCAGGCTCCCGATGACGGCGGTTGGGGCGCTGGCCGCCAAAGACTGAAACGCGGATCGCGCGATGCGGCGTCCGCCGAATCGTTCCAGTCGTCGGTGCAGCACGGTGAGCAAGACGAGAAAGTTGAGCGCCGACGCGAGCGCCGTGGCGAGCGCAAGCCCGCCATGCCCGAGCGGTCCCATGAGGGCCAGGCTTGCGCCGATGTTGGCGGCGACGGCGAGAATGGCGGCGATCACCGGCGTGGCCGTATCCTGCCTTGCATAGAAGACCGGGACCACGACGCGCACTCCCGCAAACGCCCAGAGCCCCACGGTATAGTACAACAACGCGCTCGCGGTTCCCGCGGTGTCGGCGGCCCCGAATCGTCCATGCTGGAAGATGAGGTGGACAATCGGGGTGCGAAGCATAATCAGGCCGATCATCGCCGGAAGCGAGATGAACAAGATGAGTCGAAGCCCGAACGACACGGTTTCGCGGAGAGCCTGAACCTCGCCCTTGGCGGCTTGAGAGGACAGGGTCGGAAGCAGGGCCGTTGAGAGGGCGACCCCGAACACGCCGAGCGGGAATTGGACTAAGCGCATCGCATAGTACAGATAGGTGACGCTCCCTTGTGCCAGATACGATGCGAGGAGTGTATTGATGAAGATGTTGACCTGAGACACCGAGAGTCCCGCGAGCGTTGGGAGGAGCAAGACTCCCATGCGTCGCAGGGCCGGATGGTCCGGTTGCCACGACCATGCGAAGCCCATTCCGAGTCGGTGTAAGGCCGGGATCTGCACGGCGAGTTGGGCGACTCCTCCGAGGGAGACGCCCCAGGCAACGGCGGCCACCGGTTCGTCGAGGAACGGCGCCAGGAAGAACACCGTCGCGATGATGGAGAGATTGAACAAGGCGGGGGACAGAGCAGGCGCCGCGAATGCTCGAAGGGTATTGAGCACGCCCATCGCCAGCGCGGCCAAGCTGATCCAGAGGAGGTACGGGAACATCACCCGGGTGAGATGTGCGGTCAGCGCAGATTTTCCCGGGTCATCCCCGAAACCTGGCGCAATCACCGACACGATCGCGGGAGCAAAGAGGACTCCCAGCATCGTGATGGCCGATACCACGACCAGAATCAAACTGAACGCGGCCCGGGCGAGGCGCTGGGCCTCCTCGCGGGATTGGGTCGCGAGCGTGTGGGTGAAGACGGGGACGAAGGCGGCCGACATCGAGCCCTCGGCGAACAGCTCCCGGAGCAGGCTGGGAATCCGGTAGGCCACGTAGAACGCATCGGCGACATGACTGGCGCCGAACGCGCGCGCGACGACCATATCCCGGACGAAGCCGAGCACGCGGCTCAAGAGGGTTGCGGCTCCGATCACTCCGGCCGCTCGAGCGACTTGCCGTTCTTCTCCCACCTTACCGAGCGGGCGGAGCGCAGCCCCGCGGCGTGGGTGGAAGCCGACGGTGTCGGTCGCGGGGCCGGGTGCTTGACTTCACCTCGTGCGTCATGCTAAGAAACACTTTCTTTTCCAACACATGGTGAGGAGGATGGCTCGTGGGTGTACACGCATCAGCAATCAAAAAGGACCGCCAGGCACTTCGCCGCAGGGAACGAAATCGGGCGATGTTGGCGGCCATCAAAACGGTTGTGAAGAAAGTTCGGAGTGCGGTCGGGGCCAAGAATGCCGCGTCGGCCACGCAGGCGTTGGCTGAGGCGGTTCCGGCGCTCTCGAAAGCCGCCGCGAAGAAGTTGATCCACAAGAATAAGGCCTCACGGCTGATTTCCCGCTTGACCCGTCACTCCAACCGCTTGTCGTCTTCCGCGTCGAAGTAACAGGCCGGGCCACCACGCGCCGGTCACGGTCCGCCCCGAGGGCGGAGTCACCGCGCCGGGGGCTTTCGGGCGGTCGCCTTGTCGGCACAAGGCGATCACCAATCGTTCTAGCGCAAGGGCTCCCGTGAGTGCCCCTCCCTTGAGCGCCGCATCGGTTTCCAGACACCACGTCAGACCCGCGACGAGCTCGAGCGGCTCCCGATGTTTCGATGCCTCGATCAAGCGGTCCACCGCAAATGGCGGTACCTCGAGGGCCTGCGCCATCCGATTGGCCGGAAGACGCTCATCGGCCAGGGCCACACACCGGATCATCTTCCGCCACTGCCCGATCAAGATCGACAACAACAGGAGGGGAGCCTCGTCGCGGAGCAGCCTTGCTAAGGTGTCCAGCGCCGGAGCGGTTCGGCCCATCGCCACGAGGTGAGCCCACTCGAACACCGAGGCAGCGACCCCACGTGGTGAGATGGTGTCCAGGTGCTCCATCCCAAGGGGCCCTGGGGTGGCCCCTCGGCTGAGGGCGACCTTCTCGAGGTCATGGCTCAGTGCGCGAAGACTGCCCCCTGACCGTTCTTGAAGATAGGCGAGCGCCTCGTCCGTCAACGTCACGCCGCGCGCCGCGGCTTGGCGGATCAGCCACTCTCGGAGTGCGCGATTGGAGAGCGCCTCGCAGGCGACCACCACGGCGTGCCGCAACAGCGCTTGGACCACGGTCTTTCGCCGGTCCGGTTTGGTCATGACGAAGACCAGGACGGTGGTCGGTGCGGGCAACGTACAGTAGGCGACGAGCGCGTCGGATGACCCCAGGCGGTCCGCGTCCCGAACAACGATCAAGCGGCGTGGCGCAAACGCGGGGAGGGTTTCAGCCATCGCGACGACCGACGGGGCGGTGATGTCGCCACCGGTATAGAGGTGGGTATTCAGCACGTCGCCCGGAGGGACCACATGACGGCGAAATGCCGCCACCGCTTCATCGACGAGCCAGGATTCTTCACCCGTGAGGACGTAGAGCGGATCGATCCGTCCGGCTTCGAGTCGCCGCGCCAGCTCGGGCGGTGTCATGGGCTGGCCTCGGGAGGAGCCGACATCTTGGACGGTGTGGGCTGGTCCGTCGGACCGGATTGGGGCGCGAAACGCTGCAACCTGACTAAGCGGGCGATCAAGTCCTGGGCGAGCATGTCTGCGGCTTCTTCCAGCGCCCGATTCTTGGCCGACCGGATCTGAAGGCTGTCTCCGATCTCGGTGTATTCCGAGGTACCGGTCACGGTTTCTTGCAAGGCTGGTCCGGACATGGCCTGGCTATGTCGGTCGGTCGCGACCTGGGCGGTGATCGTGACGCGCTGTTCCAGCACGTGGTTTGACCGATCGAATGAAACCGGTGTCACCCCGAGACCGGTCACGATGCCTCGAACGACGAGATCAGCCGTTCCAGGTCGATTGACGAGGCGCCATGGGCCGGTGTCGACCAGCCGCGATTTGACGTGTTTGGTCACCAGCGCGTCCAGGAAGGGCTCGAACGTGCGATTGTCGAAGAGGGGCACGGCGACCGTCGGCGCGTGTCCCGCACGCGTGGCGACGGTTGTGTACCCGCACCCCCCCGCCGCAAGAACCAACACGGCCAGCGCAACCCTACGAAAGGACAAGATTCACCAGACGGCCGGGAACGTACACGACCTTGCGCGGGACGCGATCGCTCACCCATCCCTGGATTTTGGGGTCCGCGAGCGCGGCACGGAGGACCTCGTCCTGCGAGGCGGCGCTCGCCACGGTGATGGTGCCCCGAAGCTTGCCGTTGATCTGCACTGGCAGCGTCACGTGTGAGTCCGCCAGAAACACCGGGTCCGCGACGGGCCAGGCCTGGCGCCCGACCGAGGGCGCGTGTCCCAACTCCGCCCAGAGTTGCTCGGCGATGTGCGGCGCGAACGGGGCGAGCAACAACGCCAACGTAGTCAGCGCATCGCCCATGGCTTCGCGCGTCGAGGGGGTGCCGTCGGGTCGGATCTCGGAGAGCAGGTTGAGATATTCCATCAGCGCCGCCACGGCGGTGTTGAAGTGGTAGTGGTCTTCGATATCCCGCGTCACGCGTTGGATGGTGCGATGCATGGCCCGCCGAATCCGCTCTTCCCTTGCGGATGGCGAAGCACCCCGCAGGGCCTCATCGCTGGGTGCTGACGCGGCGTCGGACGAGGCGGCAATCGGCCTCCCCGTGATGTGAGGGACCCACAGCGCGACCAGACGCCAGACCCGGCCCAAAAACCGGTGGGTCCCCTCGACGCCCTCGTCGCTCCAGTCCAGATCCTTCTCCGGCGGGGCGGCGAACAAGGTGAAGACACGAGCGGTATCCGCGCCATAGGTGGCGATCAAGTGATCGGGATCGACGACGTTGCCCTTGGATTTGGACATCTTGGTCCCGCCCTTGATCACCATGCCCTGAGTCAACAACCCCGTGAACGGCTCGTCGATATGGATCAATCCCAGATCGCGGATGACTTTGGTAAAAAAGCGCGCGTAGAGGAGGTGGAGCACGGCGTGCTCGATCCCTCCGATGTATTGGTCCACCGGGAGCCATCGTGCGACGGCCTCGGGATCGACCGCCTGATCCGGCCGCCGCGGCCACGTCGCGTACCGCAGGAAGTACCAGGACGAGTCCACAAAGGTATCCATCGTGTCGGTTTCACGGCGGGCTTCGCCCCGGCACGAGGGGCAGGTGGTGAAGAAGAATTCCTCGCTCTCCGCGAGCGGTGAGCCTCCTTCGCCGGTGAAGGGCACGTCGGTGGGCAACGTGACCGGGAGCTGCGCCTCGGGAACGGGCACGAGGCCGCAGCGGTCGCAATACACGATCGGAATGGGCGTGCCCCAATAGCGTTGGCGGGAAATGCCCCAATCGCGCAGACGATAGTTCACGACTCGTCGACCGTGTCCGTTCTGCTCGATCAATGCGGCGATCCGAGTCTGGGCATCGTGGGGGGGCAGGCCCGTAAATTCTCCCGAAGCCACGAGGCGCCCGGCTTCTTCGACGTACGCCGCAGTCAGATGGTCAGGATCGAGCGTCTCCTCGGGGTTCTGGATGACGAGGCAGATGGGCAAGTGGTGGCGTGCGGCGAATTCGAAGTCCCGCTGGTCGTGCGCCGGCACGGCCATGATCGCCCCGGTGCCGTACCCCATCAGGACGAAGTTCCCGACCCAAATCGGGATGGGTTGGCCGGTGAGGGGATTCACAGCGGATGCGCCCGTGAACACACCCTCCTTGGTCAGTTCGGCGGCCAACCGCAGACGGGGGTCTTGCGCGGAGATCCGGTCGACGAAGGCCCGCACCGCGGGTTCCTCCGGGCGTCCGGCGATCAGGGCAGCCATCATGGGGTGTTCGGGCGCTAGCGTCAGAAAGGTCGCCCCGAAGATGGTGTCCAGCCGCGTGGTAAAGATGCGGATCGACTCGCGGCGTCCGACCACGGGGAACTCGACCGCGACCCCCTCGCTGCGCCCGATCCAGTTCCGCTGCATCGTGAGCACCCGTTCGGGCCACCCCGTTAATCGGTCGCAATCTTTCAACAATTCGTCGGCGTACGCCGTGATCTTGAAAAACCACTGGGACAGCTCACGCGACGCCACCGGCGTGTCGCAGCGCCAGCACGCGTCGTCCACGACTTGCTCGTTGGCCAAGACGGTCTCGCAGGACGGGCACCAATTGACCGCCGAGAATTTTTTGTAGGCCAGACCCCGTTCGTACATTTTGAGAAAGAACCACTGGTTCCAGCGGTAATACTCCGGATCGCAGGTCGTGACCTCGCGCGACCAGTCGTAGGCGATCCCCAGCCGCTTGAGTTGGGTCCGCATGTGCGCGATGTTATCGAAGGTCCAGGTGGTCGGATGGACGCCCTGTTTGATCGCCGCGTTCTCCGCGGGCATCCCGAACGCGTCCCACCCCATCGGGTGCAGGACGGCGTGGCCTCGCATGGTCTGGTAGCGCGCGATGACGTCGCCGATCGTGTAGTTTCGGACGTGCCCCATGTGGATGCGGCCCGAGGGGTAAGGGAACATCGCGAGACAGTAGAATTTCTTCCGCGAGTCGGGCTCGGGCGTCGCGAAGAGTCCGCGGGCAGCCCATTCGGCCTGCCAGCGGGATTCGATGGTTTTCGGATCGTACTTGGGTTCCATGCCCGTCGGGTCCAGCATCTCCATTGCGGTGGGACGAAGCCTTTACATAACACAGTCTCGCGCACTGCGGCAAGGCCGCCGAAGGGATGCTGCGCCACCCGAAAGGAGGGGGAGGATTTACAGTCCGCGCCTTTGGCGCGGTGCGGGTTGCGCGTGCCGTGGCCGATGGGGTACAGTACAATCTCGATCCGGAGTCCCTCGGACGCCATGACGCGACTGCACACGCCAACTGAAATCGCCAAGGTCGGAGAGACCGCCATCCGCATCAAGTGGGAAGATGAGCACGAAGGGTCCTACACCACGAGATACCTGAGAGCCAGTTGCCAGTGCGCGGCCTGTGTGGATGAGTGGACGGGGGAAAAGCGAGTGTCGATGGACAGTATTCCCTCGGACATTCGCGCGTTGAAGATCGCTCCGGTGGGCCAGTATGCGATCCACATCGACTGGAGCGATGGGCACTCGACGGGGATTTACGCGTTCGACGTCCTCCGAAAATTGTGTCCATGTTCAGGCTGTCTGGCGTTGCCGCTCTCAGCTTTCTGAGAGGCAAGGCCTGGCAAAAGGATCTTCAATATGATGGATGAATGGGAAGCGGGAAAGCAACGGCTGGCAGAGCTCGTTCGGACGATGAACCCGGACGCGACCGTGGTCATTCCGACGCGGCCGACCTCGGGAACCTTTTTGGTCGCGCTGGCTCGAGGCAAGGCGAAGAAGTTCGTCTCGGTGTCCGAGGACGACCTCATCGATCTTGTGGATGACCATGCGATCGAAGCCGAGGTGTCGACGAAGCTCAAGGACGCGCTGGACGGACTGTCGGTGCCGGGATAATCGACGGGGAAATGCCCCGGCGGCTGGCGTTCTCAACGCCGACCGGGTTTTCGATCGAAGGAGATGGCTATGTTCAAGCTCTTCAACCGATACGATCAAACCCCCGGCGGGGTCAACGTGGCGGCGCCCGAGGTCAAGGAGCGGCTCGACCGGGGAGACAAGATTACGCTCCTGGACGTCCGCGAACCGTGGGAGTGGGATACGGCCCGCATTGACGGCGCGAAGCTGATCCCGCTTCGGGAACTCGAAACTCGCAAGGCCGAGTTAAGCGCAGACGACGAGATCGTCGTCTATTGCCACATGGGGGTCCGGAGTCTTAAGGCGATCCATTACCTCCAGCAGCACGGCTTCACCAACCTGAAGAATCTTTCCGGTGGGATCGAGGCGTGGTCGATGACGGCCGATCCGTCCGTCCCCCGCTACCGGTAAGCCCGTGGCGCGTCCGACGCGCTTTGCGACGGTGGCCATGCTCGACGCTGTGCCGCCCGGCACGGCGAGGGCGGTCTGGGCGGATGGAGTTCCGCTGGCGCTCTTTAACCTGGGCGGCGAGGTCTATGCGCTTGACAACGTCTGTCCCCACGCCGGTGGACCGTTGGTCGGTGGCGCTCGCGCCGGACCGTGCGCGGGAATCGTCGTGTGTCCGTGGCACGGGTGGCGGTTCGACGTGCGCACGGGGGAGTCTCCCGATCTGCCTGGCGAGCGGGTGCGCACGCTCTCGGTCTGCCTGAAAGACGGGGCGATCCAGGTGGCGGTCGAGGTCCCACCCGCAGGTTCCGATCCGACTGCTCGACCCTCAACACCCCCGGGTCAATCATGAGCCGAGAGGCGAACCGGTTCGTGCAGCGTCTTCGGGGCGAGAACGCAGGATGATCCTCGCCGGGAAAACCGCCGTGGTGACCGGAGGTGGAAGCGGCATCGGGGCGGCGGTGGCGCGTGCACTGGCGCGGGAGGGGGCGGCCGTGCTGGTGTGCGGGCGCCGGATCGCCCCCCTGCAATGGGTTCGTGACGAGATCGTGCGCGAAGGCGGAACCGCGATCGCTCTCGCGGCCGACCTCACCCAGGAGGCGGATCTCAACCGCGTGGTCCGCGAAACGGATCGTCAATGGGGCCGACTGGACGTGCTGGTTAATAATGCGGGCATCCTGGGTGTCCGCGCCCCTATCGCGGAATATCCGTTGAAGGTCTGGGATGACGTGCTGGATGTGAATCTGCGCACGGTCTTTCGCGTGACCAAAGCCCTACTGCCCCTGATGACCCGTGGCGGATCGATCATCAATGTCAGTTCTGGCGTGGGGCGCGCTGGTCGCGCGGGGTGGGGCGCCTACGCGGTGTCGAAGTTCGGCGTGGAGGGATTGTCGCAGGTCCTGGCCGACGAACTGCGCGAGCGCGGCATTCGCGTCAACACCCTCAATCCCGGTGGTACGCGCACGGCCATGCGGGCGACGGCATATCCTGATGAAGATCCAACGACGCTGCCGACGGCAGACGCGATCGCTCCGGTGTTCGTCTTTCTGGCTTCGGAGGAGGCGAAGGGGGTCACCGGGCGCGCGATCGATGCCCGCGAGTGGCTGGTTGGGGGCCGCGAAGGCCTCTTGAAGCGTCATCGACGGCCGGCCTTATGACCGACGTGTTACGCCGTCTCATGGACAACATGGCACGTTTGCGCGGCCCCCAGGGTTGTCCATGGAATCGTGAGCAAACCCATATTTCGCTCGTTCCCTACCTCATTGAAGAAGCCCACGAGGTCGTTGACGCGATCGAGCAGGGCCATTCCGCCTCGCTCAAAGAGGAACTGGGAGATCTCCTGTTGCAAGTCGTGTTTCACGCGCAGATCGCGACCGAGGAGGGGAAGTTCACCATCGAAGACGTCTTCAATGGATGCGCGGAGAAGTTAGAGCGCCGCCATCCCCATGTCTTTGGGCCGACGTCCGATCGCGTCACGACGGTGCAAGAGGTTGCCGCACGCTGGGAAACCATCAAGCAGGAAGAGCGGGGTGGAGCGGTTGGCCCTTCACTCCTGGAGAGGGTTCCTCGGGGACTACCGGTGTTGGCCACGGCGCATCAGGTGCAATCGCGGGCGGCGCGGGTGGGATTTGACTGGACGCGTCGGGACGATGTGTTCTTGAAGCTTCAGGAGGAGCTCGGCGAGCTTCAAGAGGCGCTGCGGGGCGCCGACCGTGGTCGGGTCCGTGACGAACTGGGAGACCTCTTGTTTACCGTCGTCAACCTTGCCCGGCTGCTGAAGATCGACGCCGAATCGGCGCTCCGCGGGACCGTCTCGCGATTCTCGGCTCGGTTTGCCCACATGGAGCGAGCAGCGGGCAACGAATCTCTACGGGAGATGTCCCCCGGGGAACTTGACCGCCTGTGGGAGGCTGCGAAGGCTGACGAAGCGCCGCCTCCGTCATCCGGTCGAGCGGGGGATGGCCTCGAGTAGGGTGGCCCGGTCGAACACGATCGGCCGGGCCTCGGCCGTGCGGCGCGAAGGGAGTGGCCCCGCAGACGGGCGATCGCGCTCAAAGGATGCCAGTTCTTGCAATCCGTCGATCCACCTCCTATACTCGTGAGCGAGTGTACAGGTCGTCCATGCCCACCTTCGTCTGTCGAATCGGTAGTGCCGACGGAACGGTGTTGGAAGAGCGGTTGGAGGCGGAGAGTGAGGCGGACGCCAGACACCGCCTTGACCGTCGAGGAGCTGCTCGTCCTCATCAAGGCCGGCCTTCCCATGATGAAAGCGCTCGACGTGTTGGCGGGACGAGCGGGGCATCACGTGTTTCAGGCGGTGCTTGCTGATGTTCGAGAGCAGGTCCGCGGCGGGTCGTCGCTCGCGGACGCGATGGCCAAGCACCCGCGGGATTTCCCCGAACTGTACGTCGCGTCCCTGCGTGCGGGCGAGCGGAGCGGGAACGTGGTTGAAATGCTTGTTCGATACCAAGTCTTTATGAAACGCATGCTCGCCGTTCGGAAAAAAGTCATCAGCGCGCTGTCCTATCCGACTTTTCTCTTGAGCGTCGGGGCGGGGGTGATCGTGTTTCTGCTGGCCTTTGTGATGCCCACCTTCCTCGATGTGTATCGCGAAGCCCAATCCGAGTTACCCGCCGCCACGCGTTGGTTGATGGCGCTGGTGGATTTTATGAAACACTGGGCGGTGCTGCTGGGAGTGGGGCTGGTGGCGGCCGCGGTGACCTTCCGATTGTGGTCCGGGACGGAAAACGGCCGGCGCGGGACGGATCGCCTCGTGCTGTACCTCCCGTTGGTGGGGCCGATCGTCCGCACCCACTATACGATCAGCATCGCGCGAACCTTGGCCACGATTTTGACGGGAGGGATCCCGTTGGTGTCGGCCCTTCGGATGGTCGCCGATTCGACGCCGAACCGGGTGATCGCCGACCATCTCCGCGGGGTCATTGAGCGGGTCAAGACCGGCAGCGGTGTGGCCGCCGCGTTTGGGGTGGGGGGCTTCATGCCCCGCATGACGCTCGAGATGATCGCGGTAGGCGAGACCACCGGAGCACTCGAAGAGATGCTCAACCAGGTGGGGGAATTTCATGAAGAGGAGCTGGATCGGAGCCTGACGCGGATCACGACGTGGGTCGAGCCCGTATTGCTGCTGCTCATGGGGGGGCTGGTGGCCGGTGTCGTGATCACGATGTATCTGCCGATCTTCAACCTCGCTGGGACGATCAAATAGGAATGAGGACGTTCCTCACCAAGAAACGCTTGGGCGATATTCTCGTCGAGCATGGGGTCCTCACGCCCGAGATCGTCATCGCGGCGGCTTCGACGGCGATGCAGGAGCGGCGCTGGATGGGCGCGGTCCTGGTCGAACAGGGGGTTCTGGACGAGGAACAACTGGCCAAAGCGTTGGCCGAGCAGTGGCGGCTGCCGTATTACTCGCTCTCGGGGTTTCACGTCGATCCCGGTTTTTTTAAGACGATTCCGGTCGAGCTGATGTACCGGTATCCCTTCGTGCCCTACGAAGACCGAGACGGTGTGCTGACGATCGTCCTGGCCGATCCCACCAATCTTCCCCTGTTGGACGAGCTCGAGCTGGTGTTGCACCGCGAGCTGCGGTTCGGCATCGGGAGCCGATCGGCGATTCTCGAGTCGCTCAAGAAGAGCGAAGGCTCTTCCCAGGTCCTCAAGCGCATCGAGGCTGACTTCCGCCCCGTCCTGATCAAAGAGGACGACCGCGGCGAGGAAGTCCTGTCGGTGGAGAAGATCTCCAAGGATGCAAGTCCGGTCGTCCAGCTGGTGGATACGATGATCTTGAACGCGCTCCAGAAGCGGGCGAGCGATATCCATATTGAAGTGAATGAGCGCGGCGTGTCGGTGAAATACCGGATCGACGGCGTCCTCTATCCCGCGATGGAGCCGTTGGATCTCAAGTTCCACGCGCCCATGATCTCTCGGATCAAGGTGATGTCCGAACTGGATATCGCCGAGAAGCGTGTCCCGCAGGACGGTCGCTTCAAGCTGCGGCTGGACAAAAAGAAAGTCGATTTCCGCGTGTCAATCTTGCCCGGTATCTTCGGCGAAACGGTCGTCATACGGATTCTGGACAAGGAGTATATTACCGCCGGCGTCAACCAGTTGCGGCTTGATCGCCTGGGGTTTAATCCGGAGGATCTGCGTCGATTTCGCCGATCGATCATCGAACCGTACGGGATGGTGTTGGTGACCGGGCCCACCGGGAGCGGAAAGACCACCACTCTGTATGCGGCGATTGAGGAGATCAACACGCAGGAGGATAAGATCATCACGATCGAAGACCCGGTCGAATACCAGCTTCACCAGGTAGTGCAGATTCCGGTGAACGAAAAGAAGGGGCTCACATTTGCCAAAGGATTGCGCTCGATCCTGCGTCACGACCCCGACAAGATCATGGTCGGGGAAATCCGGGACGCTGAAACGGCACAGATCGCCATCCAATCCGCGTTGACCGGACACCTCGTCTTCACCACGGTGCATGCCAACAACGCGTTTGACGTGATCGGTCGATTCGTCAATATGGGGATCGAGCCGTACAACTTTGTCTCGTCCCTGAACTGCATCTTGGCGCAGCGCCTCGTGCGGGCGATCTGTGAGGCGTGTCGGGAGCCGGCCGAGATCACGCGTGAACTCTGTGAAGCGTCCGGCTTGAACTACGATGAGTATCGGAACGCGCCCTTTTCTCAGGGGCACGGTTGTCCCGAATGTCACGGCACGGGATTTAGGGGGCGCAGGGCCATCACCGAGTTCCTGGACTTGTCCGATTCGATTCGAGAGATGATCTTGGACCGGAGGCCGCCGTCGGAAATTCGGAAAGCGGCCATCAAGGAGGGGCTCACCACGCTTCGCCAGGCTGGGGTGGAGAAGGTGGTCAGAGGCGAAACGACGCTGCGTGAAATCAACCGAGTCACGTTCATCGAGTGAGCGCAGTGATCACACGGTGGGGACAAGGGACTCGATATGGCCTGGAGATTGCGCCCGATCTATTGACGCTCGTCCGTATCCGCGGTCGTGGCCGGCGCCGGGTCATGACCGGGTGGTGGACCCACCCCCTGCCCCCGGGGTTGCTCAGGCTGTCGCCGATCGAGCCGAACATTACCGACCAGGCCGAGTTCGGACGAGCGATCAGCGCCGTGCTCCAAGGGAACCGGGTAGGTCCCGTGTCGGTTGCGTTGCCGGATCCCGTCGCCCGCGTCGTGCTCTTCGATGTGGCGCGTCTGCCCTCCCAGGCCAATGATCTTATCCAGTTGGTGCGCTGGCACCTCGAGAAAACATTTTCCGTCGAGCTGCCGTCCGCCCACTTCGTTCATCAGCGGTTTCGGCGATCAGACGGCGAACCAGGCCACCGCATGCTTGCCTCGTCGATCGATCAAAGAGTGCTCACTCAATATGAGCAGGTGTTACTTCAAGCGGGGCTCGAACCTCGCGTGATCGATCTGGCCACTTTTCACCGCTTTAATCTTTATCGGCTCCAGATGGCCCACCTGGCGAAGCCCGAACACCACTTCATGTTTCTCGCCGTCACCGGAGCCTCGTTGACGGTGATGATTTTCGAAAGCGGGACGCCAGCGTACGTGCGCATCAAAGGAACCAGGAAACCGCTGGTCGGTCCGGAGGCGGTCTACCGCATTCTGGACGAAGTCGAGCTCTCGTTGAATGCGTATGGAAAAGAAAAAGACCTGTCGCGGGTGACCCACCTCTTTGTGTCGGCGGTCGGCGCGTCCGATGAGTTGCCCGATCGACTGGCCGCACGCTTTCATCTGACGGCAAGGGTGTTGGGAGCAGAAGATGTCCTCCTCGACGGGATGGAGGCCATCCCCCCCCCAGAGCTGGCTTCCGGGGCGGGAGCGCTGGGGGCCGCCGTAGAGCGCTGAGAGCCATGGCCATCGTGATCGCCAAGGAACCTGAACCGTTTCGGACCAACTTTTCGTCCGGGGGATACGCACGAGCCCGCTGGATCGCCGCCGCTCTCTATGCGATCTCCGTTGTTGTGCTCCTCGTCTCAGGGGTCAATGTGTGGCGGGCGCTCGACGATCGCCAGGAGGCGGCGGCCATGCGAGAAAGCCTGGCCCGGGTCCAGCAGCAGTCGGCTCGGTTTCGCGCGGACCTGCGCGCGTTCGGACTCTCCGCCGACGATCCTCAGGCGGTGAGCGAGCTCACCAGGCGGGTTGCCGATCTCAACGAGATCCTCGAACACAAGACCTTTTCGTGGACGACGTTGTTGAATGACCTTGAGGCTGCCGTGCCGCGCAACGTGTCGATCAGCAGCATTCATCCGGACATCAAGAGCCGGGTGATCGCGCTCCAGGGTGTGGCGCTGACGTTGCAGGATCTGGCGAAGTTGATGATCGCGCTGGAACAAAGCGGTCATTTTATGGACGTGTTTCTCCAACAACAGAAGACGACGGACAACAACTGGGTAGAGTTCCGTATTCAATGTGCGTATCGGAGGACGGGATGACGATGAGCCCCATCATCCGACGATATGGAGCGGGAGGCGTGCTGCTCCTGCTGGCCATCGCGATGAACATGGTCGTCTATGCGGGAATGCTTCGACCGGGCCAGGCGATGCTGACCGCGACCGAAGCCCAGTGGCGGACAGAGCGAGAGTCGATCAGTCGGTATAACACGTACCGGAAAGCGTATCTCGACATGAAGACCGTGATGGAGAAGGCCACGGCTCGGCAGGACCTTCCCCAGGTCATCACCACCCTGGCCAGTCTGGCGAAAGGGCGAGGGTTAACTATTCCTTCAGTAGATTACCAGCCTGAACGGATTGAGTCTAAAGATTTCCAAAAAGTCGGATTGACGTTCGCTCTTTCCGGTCCCTACGGTCAAGTTCGACGATTCCTCGATGATTTGGAGCGCAGCAGCCCATTTTTCACCATTGAGGGGCTCACCTTGACCCGTGCCAAGAAAGAGGAGTCCCAACTCGAGGTTCAACTCAGAGTCGCCGCCTACCTGAGGGTCTCGTGACGAATCAGAAGTTGACGCTCCTCGTGGTCTTGGTCGCCCTGTGGGTGGGACTCCTTGCTTATCGGATCGTCACCCATGAACCGCCGAAGACCGCGCCGCTCACCTACGTGAAGGGCGCCGCCTCTCGCTTGACCGCGAAAAAGGGACAACCCGAGTTGCGCGTGAAGGTTGAGTTTCTCAACCCGTCACGCGTACCCGTCGAATCACCCAGAAATATTTTTGCCCCGGTCCAGGTGTACGTGCCGCCTCCGCCGCCTGCCCCCCCGCCCCCCCCGCCGCCTGCCCCCCCGCCCCCCCCGCCGCCGCCGTCCCCGGAGGAACTCGCTGCCCAGCGCGCACGAAGCGAGCTGGCGCAGTATAAGTATCTCGGGTACGTGGCGGGCGGTGGACACGAACGGGCCTTTCTGTCCCGCGGCAAAGATCTCTTTACCGTTGCTCGAGGGGAGTCGTTGGTCGGAGGAATCATCCTCAAGGACGTGACGCCGTCGTATGTCATCCTGCTGGAGCCTCAAGCCCGCATTGAAGTAACCGTCGCCCTCAGCGGAACCTAATAGGGCCCCCACTTTTTTCAGCCAGCTCGTCTTCCTTCTTGCGGCTTTTCCACCCTCTGCTATAGTTTTTTCATGTTGGTTGCCTGCAAAGTCCTGTAAGGCCGATGTCCCTCCCCCAGCAGAAGCGCAAAATGCTCGGCGAGATGTTGATCGCCGAAGGCCTGCTGACCGCGGAACAACTCGATCACGCCTTGGCCGAGCAACGTCGTCACGGCGGGCGTATCGGGGCGATCCTCAAAGGTCTGGGATATGTGACCGAAGAGGGCATCATCAAAACACTGGGCCGCCAAACCGGTATTCCCCATCAGACCCTCTCCACAATCATTATCGATGCTGATGTCATCAAGTTAGTTCCCGAACTGCTCGCTCGCCGCCACCAAGCGATCCCCCTCTATAAGAAGGGGGAGACGCTGACCCTGGCGATGGTCGATCCGCTCAACGTGGTGGCGGTGGATGATATCGCCCGTGTCACCGGCTTGGAGATCCAGCCCGTGGTCAGTACCGAGCAAGATGTCATGCGGGCGATCGAACGCCAGTATGGGATGAGCTCGACGATTGAGGAGGCGGTCAAGAATCTCGAACCCTACGATGACCGGCAGGACGCTCAATCGGTCCAGATGGAGCGATTGGCCGAAGAGACGCCGGTCGTCAAGTTCGTCGCAACGATCATCACCCAGGCTGTCCACGAGGGGGCCAGCGATATCCACATCGAACCGGACCCCGAAGTGCTCCGCGTGCGCCACCGGGTTGATGGATTGTTACGGGAGATTACTACCGCTCCGAAGGGCCTCCAAGGGGGGGTGTTATCTCGGATCAAGATTATGGCCGGCATGGATATCTCGGAAAAACGAGCGCCCCAGGACGGCCGGATCGAGATGAAGGTCGGCGAGCGCGATATTGATCTCCGGGTCTCCACGCTCCCGACGATCCATGGCGAGAAAGTCGTTCTCAGGATTCTGGATAAGCGGCAGAGCGTGATTAAACTCTCGGAGTTGGGGTTTCCCCCGTCGATGTACGACGTCGTCCATCGGTTGGTGGAGCGGCCCCACGGTTTGTTTTTGGTCACCGGCCCGACCGGGGGCGGGAAAACCACCACGCTCTGCGCAGCACTGAACACCATCAATACGATGGCGCGCCACATCGTGACGATCGAGGACCCCGTTGAATATCAGATGAAGATCATTTCGCAGGTTCAGGTCAACCCCAAGGCCGGGGTCACGTTCGCCAACGGGTTGCGGTCGATCCTCCGCCAAGACCCCGACGTGATCATGGTGGGCGAAATCAGAGACCGCGAGACCGCGACCATCGCCATCCAAGCCGCGTTAACCGGTCACCTCGTTCTCTCCACCCTCCATACGAACGATGCTCCCAGTGCCGTTGCGCGATTAATTGATATCGGGGTCGAACCATTCCTCATCGCCTCGTCTCTTCTAGGCGTCATCGCTCAACGCCTGGTGCGAAAAGTGTGTCTCACGTGCCAGAAACCAGAGGAGCTTCCTCAGAACGTGTTGAAGGGCCTCGTTCTTGAAGCGAGCACCGTCAAGCCCATGAAGGGGGTCGGATGCACCGGGTGTCGGAACACCGGATACAGCGGGCGGATTGGGATCTTTGAGTTGTTGACGACCAACGACGCCCTTCGCGAACTGATCGTCGACAGAGCGTCAGCCTCTCGGATGAAGGCGGAGGCACTGCGGGCCGGCTATGTTCCGCTGCGGCAAGCTGGATTGGCCAAGGTTGCGGTCGGGCTGACCACCTTGGAGGAAGTCTATCGAGTCACTCAAGAAGTCGACGGGGAGTGACGAAAAATGACCGGGATAGGAAATGGAAACCACACCGATGAGGAATAGAGCGGCTCGGGCGGGTTCTATTGGAGGAAGACGGCAACGATATTGAGGGAAATGGATGGTCGAGTTGGAGTTCCAACATGGCACACGCTTTGCCTATGTCGTCAGCCCAATGACCGTTTATCGCTATAAGGCTCGTGATTCGAATGGAATCCTCATGACCGGGGTCATGGAATCCTCTGGACGCGAAGCGGCCGCCCTCCAGCTGGATCAACTGGGTTACCTTCCTATTCGGATCGAGGAAACCAAGGGGTGGGATTGGCGGGAGTCCATCAAGGCGTTCGAGACCTTCACGACCCGCATCAGCGCCGAAGATCTCATCATCTTGACACGCCAGATGGCGACGCTGATCACAGCGGGACTCTCTTTTGTCTCGGTGTTCGACGCGTTGGTCGAACAGACCATGAATCCAAAACTCAAGGGTATTCTCATCCAAGTTCGGCAAGATGTAGAAGGTGGGATGGCATTCTCCGATGCGCTGGCTAAACACCCGGCTGTTTTTGACCACTTGTATGTCAGCATGATCAGAGCAGGGGAGACGGCTGGTGTGTTGGACGAGATGTTGGATCGTTTGGCGTTTTTGGCCGAGCACGATGCGGAGACCCGGGCGAGGATCAATGCAGCGACCAGGTACCCCAAGATTGTTCTGGTGGCGCTGGCGGTGGCGTTCGGTATCTTGGTGACATTCGTCATCCCCCGGTTCACTATTCTGTATGACAATTTTCATGCCACCCTTCCTTTTCCGACACGCATGTTGATTGGTCTCAATAATCTCGTTCACTCCCATGGCCTTGTTGTGCTCATTATGCTGATAGGTATTATCTTTGGTGCTCGCGCGTATCTTAAGACACCCGTCGGCCATGCTTGGTGGGATACGATGCAGCTTAGACTGCCGATCTTCGGACCGTTGCTTCTCAAGTCAGCATTGTCGAGGTTTGCGCGCGTGTTCGGCACCTTGAACCGATGTGGACTGCCTGCCTTGGAAGCACTCGATATTGTCTCCAAAACAGTGGGTAACGTCGCCTTGTCCCGGGCCATTGACACCATCGGCGAGGGTGCACGTCAGGGGCGAGGCCTTGTGCAGCCGATGAAGGCCAGCAAGCTGTTCCCTGCTGGTGTAGTCCAAATGATTTCGATCGGTGAGGAAACCGGACAATTGGAGCCGATGCTTATGAAAGTGTCCGAGTACTACGACCGGGAAGTCGACTATGCGATTAAGAACCTCTCGGCCTCGCTCGAACCGATGTTGCTGGTTGTGATTGGTGGCGCCGTACTGTTTTTGGCCTTGGCGATCTTTCTTCCCTGGTGGAACCTCATTAACGTCTTCAAAGGGGGCGGAGGTTAATGGCGCGGTGCTCTGGCGAGAGGAGCATGGGCGGACGGCTTTTGACGCACTGGTGGCCTGTACTCTCGTGGCAGGCTTCTTGATCGTGATGATGGCCTACTTCGAGCATGCGATTCGAGAGGCGAGGGAAACTGCCCTCAAGATGGGCCTCGCCAACATTCGGATGTCCGTTAGGTTGTTCCACGCACTGAACGAACGGAACCCTGGGAATATCACGGACCTGCTGACCCAAAAGCTTCTCTTTCCAACAAGCGAGGGCACGTTCTTTAGCGATAGCTACCTCCAGGCACAAGCCTTGGACAATCAGGGTTATCCGGTCGATCCGTTTGGCCACCGGTACCGCTATGGCCAGGAACGTGGGAGTGTGTCGTCTACTACGAAAGGATACGAACAGTGGTAAATGTTCGTGAGGCGTGTGGGTATGTTGTGAGCAAGCAAGGGGCATCAGCGAAGGCATTCATCGTGTCTGGTCAACCAAACAACAGGAGGGCGTCGAAATGAAGCTAGTCAAGGACCAATCTGGTTTTACGATGATCGAATTGGTGGTGGTGATTGTGATCCTAGGTATCTTGGCGGCGTTTGCGGTTCCGCAATTCGCTAACCTCCGCACGGAAGCCCGAGTTGCGGCGGTCAACGCCATGGCCGGTGGTCTACGAGGCGCTGTGGCAGTCGCGCGGGCGAAGTACCAGGTGGTAAATAGCTTGGCAGCGACGACCGTTGACATGGATGGGGTTTCCGTAACTGTTTCGGCCGCAACGGGCATTCCCCGCAGCGCGACCGGAGGTATCAATCTGGCCATCGCGGACTATAGTGGGTTTACCTACACGACGGGTGCTCCTACGGCGACCTTTTGGCCGGCCAGTGGGGGAAGCGCGACGTGCGACGTGACCTATACTGATGTCACCGGTGCTGTAGGCACAAATATAGGCGGTTGTTAGTCGGGGGGGGCAAAACGCCGAGTTGCCACGGGCATGGGTTCCTCAGTGCAACCACGCAATCCCTTAAGTCCCCATTCTCAAAAGTGGACAGGAAGAAAAGGCGTCTATCTAAAAAAGGAGGATGTTAGAATGCGAGTACTTAAGAGCCAATCGGGTTTTACCATGATCGAGCTGGTGGTGGTGATCGTTATCCTGGGGATCTTGGCGGCGTTTGCGGTTCCGCAGTTTGCCAATCTTCGTTCCGAGGCACGGACTGCAGCCGTCAATGGCATCGCTGCTGGCCTTCGAGCCGCTGTGGCGGTGGCGAAGGCGAAGTACCAGGTCGTGAATAACATGGCGCTAACGACCGTCGACATGGACGGGAACTCGGTCACCGTCACGGCTGCTACGGGCGTTCCCCGCAGCGCGACCGGAGGTATCAATGTGGCCATTGCGGACTATAGTGGGTTTACCTACACGACGGGTGCTCCTACGTCGACCTTTTGGCCGACCAGTGGGGGAAGCGCGACGTGCGGGGTGACTTATACTGATGTTACTGGTGCTTTGGTTGTGGACACAAGCACCTGTTAGCGGGACGCGAACAAATAGCTGTGAGGAGAGGCAGGCCGGAGGAAGTCGTGCCTGCCTTTTCTCTTCGAGGCGGAGGCGATACGGGTTCAAAGAAGGATATGAGAAAGGCCACGGTGGCAGCCAATCTCAGGAGCGTCAGAGGGTTCACGCTGATCGAGCTTGTTGTCATCATCGTGATTGTCGTCCTTCTGGCGGCGGCCGCGGTTCCTCGTCTGGCCAACATGACCGGTATGAAGGCGTCGGCGAGCGCACGAAGGCTTCAGTCGGATATGGCATATGCCCAGAATCTGTCCATGTCCCAGAATCAACGATTCAGAATCGTTTTCCTTTCTACGACGTCGTACGAAGTCAGAGACCAATCCGGAGTGCTGGCAACGAACCCTGATGGGGGAGCAGGCTTTGTTGTGACGACGGACGCTGGGATCACGCTGAGCTGGCTTCTCAACGCCGATGCAGCGATCAATAGGGGAGTCGAGTTCGACGGCTTGGGTCGCCCATACCTGTACGCGGGCATCACGCCGTCAATTACGGACCTGGTGAATGGAACTGTCACGGTGACTGGCGGGCCTCCCCCCCCCCAAACCGTCACGGTGCAGCCCCAGACCGGACGGGTGAGCACACCGTAGGCGATCGCGGGCTTTGCCCCGATATCACAAAAGATGGTTTGAGGGCTTGGTTTGATGCAGGAACGGGGCTTCACACTCATCGAGACGGTGATCGTGGTGGTCGTCATCGGTTTGGCGTTTGGGATTTTGGTCCCATTCGCGGTGAGCCTCAGAAATAGCCCCTCGCCTGTGTTAACCGAACTGGGGGTTGCTTTGGCTCAGGAAAAAATCGAGCAGATTATTGCGGATCGCCGGGATACGGGTATTCCGAGAGGTTTTGTGTACGCGACGACTCCGGCGAATTATCAGGCGGAGTCGTCGGCGGTCGTGGGATTCGACGGCTTCACGCGCTCGGTGGCGATCGCCTGTGTGACCACAGCGGATTTTAAGGCGGCTGGCGCGGCTCCCAGTCCCTCATGCGCGGTCAGCGCCGGGCAAACCGATTACGCCCGCGTCACCGTCTCAGTGAGTCACTCTACCTTTGGCAGTCTCACCGTGGAGGCGTTGCTCGCGAATTATTGAGGCCGAAGACTGAGCGCGTTTAAATCGGAATGAGGCGATGTCCAACTGGCATCTTAAAAACGTAAGGCATGGAGCGCTTGTGTTTAATCGACGGCAGGCCGGATTCACTTTTATCGAGTTGGTCATCACGATCGTGCTTGTCGGAATCATCTCAACAATCGGCTCGCTGCTCATCATGCAAGGGACGAAGGAGTATATCGCCCAGGACGTGAGGGCCGGCCTTGCGAACCAGGGGCGACTGGGGATCGAGCGAATGGCACGAGAAATTCGGGCTATCCGAAGTCGAACGGCGGCGGACATTCCCGTGTGGGGCGCCGGGACCTTGCAGTTCACCGATGTGACAGGAGCTGCCATTACCTACACGGTCGGTGCCGGGGCATTGACAAGGAATGGGACGGTTCTCGCTTCGGACGTCTCAGGCCTGGCATTTTCATACCTTCAAAATGACGGCGTCACGGCAGCCACCGCCGCCACCAACATCTGGATCATCCAGATCAATCTCACCGTGACCAGATCCGGTGAGACGCAAACCCTTCGCATCCGTGTTCACCCCAGGAGTTTTACGTGAGACCCTGGCTGAGGCGTATTCTGAGTTCCGAGCGTGGCGCGTCGCTCATTGTCGCGATTTTCCTGATCGTCATTGTGGGGTTCTTCGGTACGATAATGGGCTCGTTGATCAGCACGCAGAATTTCACTGCCCTGAACGAGGTGCGGTCCACCCAGGCATTGTACGTGGCCGACGGTGGCCTTGAGCGGGCCCTGTACGCATATCGGAACGGCACTCCGTGCAATACGCTTGCATACGCTGCCGTTCCGTTAGGCTCTGGAAACTTTACGACCACCGGAACGCTGTACAATCCTACGTCCACCACGCTCTCGGCTCCTGGTATTACGGACTTCGCAACCGATATTCCTGTGGCGCCCACCGTGGGATATGCTCCTCACGGGCGGATCAGAATCGAATCGGAGGAGATCACGTACGCGGCGTTCGTCGGCAACACCTTCACCGGCGCACGACGTGGGGTGGCGGGGACCGCCCGCGCCTCTCATCTACCCGGGGTGGCCGTATCCCAGAACGAGTGCGTGGTGCGATCAATCGGAAATATTCCGGGCGCAGTAGGGACCGGTCAGCGGGTAGTAGAGATGGCCGAAGGTGGGGTCAGTACGCGGCAGGGAAGCTTTACCAAACAAAATGGGTTAGGTAATCAAGTCATTACCGGAGTAGGCTTCCGTCCCAAGGCCGTGCTTTTTTATTGGACGCGCCACACGGCCGTCCCGCCTGCCGTCTCGCCTTTTGCGCCTCAGAATTCTCGGAATAATTTGGGAGTCGGGTTTGCGAGCGGTCCGGCCAATGTCGGTGCGGTTTCGGTAACGGCGCGAGACAGACGAAACAGTTCGGATGACGGGCGGATGCGATCGGCCACCTATCCGATCATTTTCCTGACCGGTGGAGGTGGAGGAGGGCAGCCGACCGTGGTGGCGAGAGCGCAGTTGGCCTCGCTGGACGCAGATGGGTTTACCATCAACTGGACGACCAACACGGATGCCAATCCGTATATTGTCCATTATGTGGCTCTGGGAGGTGATATTACCAATGCCATGGCCAGCACCTTCAACTTAACGACCGCCGCTGGTAATCAAGCGGTGGCCGGTCTAGGCTTTCGGCCCGACTTCGTCATGTTCCTGTGGAGCTTCACTGAGGCTGTGGATACGACCGGGGTTGGGAACACTGAGATCGGCGTAGGCTTTGCGGCTGGTCCGGCATCCAGGGCGGCGATGGTGTATTCGGGACGAGATGCAATTGGATCCAATCTCGATAAAAGATGGTGGCAGCGAACGGACTCGGCGATCTTACTTTTTGACCCGGCCCCCGTTGGCCCACCCTTGACGCCGAGCCAAGACGCTATTGCAGACTTTGTGTCGATGGATGCAGACGGTTTTACCGTAAACAAATCAGATCCGCCTGCAGCAGCCACTCCCATCTTCTTTCTAGCTCTCAGAGGCGGTCGTCACAGCGTAGGAGCGTTTAATCAAGCCACCGTGGTGGGCAATCAGAGTATCGCCGGAGTCGGCTTCAAGCCGGAACAATTGTTTATGGCGAGCTTCAACCTGTCAGCGACCAACGTAATTTCCTCGCTGGGAGGTATCTCGTACGGTGCCGCTCAGTTTCCCGCGACCAGAGGGAGTGTTTGGCTCCAAGATCGAACCGACAACGATCCGTCGGATGCCAATATGTACACGGCGACCACCGATGCGATGACGATGGCCAATGGGACTGCTGTAGGCTTTGCAGACGGAAACCCCGTCGTTCAGGCTCAGGCTGGCCTCGCTTCGTTTGGAAGCGATGGGTTTACGTTGAACTGGACGACGGCGTCGGTTCCATCCCGGCAGGTTCTCTATTGGGCGATTGGCCCCAACGTGGCGGTCAGTAGGGTTGATTGGCAAGGGTTGTACTGAGACCGGAGTTGTTCCGGCTATCGGTCGTCGCTCATCTGTTCCGCATCAACCTTCCCGCTCCCCGATCTTTCCTGGACGATGGTCTCTAGCCGTCTTGACAGCGCGCAACCGCGGGATACACTTCCTCAGGGTGTAGAAAACTAAATCTAGAAGAACACGATGAAAACCAGCGAACTCCTCCAGCGTATTGACATTCCCCGGCACAAACTCTACTACCTCGAACAGAAGGGCTACGTGAGCCCGCAACGAATCCCAATGGGAGATCTTGAAGCTCGGGAGTTTTCCGAGGCCGATGTGCGGCTGGTCCAAGCGATTTGGAAGTATCTCAAACAGGGGTTTAAGCACAAGGTGGCTTACCAAAAGGCGTTGGGCGAGTCGGACAACCGTCCCTCGGCGAACCACCGGGCACGGCGGAGGAAGGTGGCGTGAGGTTCTTCGGGGCCCGGCGTTCGATCGTTGGGTGCGACTTGGGGCGTGGTGCGGTCAAGCTGGTGCAACTCGCTCAGAAATCGGGTGGGTGGAAAGTGGTCCACGCCCAACTTCAAGAGCTCACCCCCGAGTCGCGTGATGACGAGGAATGGCCAAGTCCTCAAGCCATTCAATCCGCCATGCAGGCTCGATGGGTTGCCGATCAGTCCGTTGCGGTGAGTCTGCAGAGTCGGCCTGCGGTGGTCCGCCACATCGAACTCCCCCCGATCCCGGCTCATGAATTGTCCGAAGCGCTGCGATGGGAAGCCAAGAAGGTGACGTCTTTAGGGGACGGTGAAGCCATCGTGGACTATCTGGCTGGGGAGCCGTCGGATCGCAAGGTGCCGGTCACCATGGTTGTGGCCGAGCGGGCCGGGGTCGACAGGGAATTCCAGCAATATCGACGTTCGGGACTCCAGGTTTCCGCCATGGAGATCAACCCTGTTGCGTTCTATCATGCGGTCCACCGGCTTGGACAGGACCAAACCGGAGCAGGGTGCGTCGCCCTGGTCGATATCGGGGCCGGTCGAATGGACATCAGTATTGCGAAGCACGGGACTCTCCGGTTCTCCCGGAGTATCTCGTTGGGGGGCAATGCCCTTACGCAGAGCCTCGTGGAGAAATTCGGTGTTGACGTGAGTCAGGCTGATGCCCTGAAGCGAGAACAGGGGCTATCCGGGAAGGCGAAAGTGCTGGAAGCGCTGGGTCCGGAGGTCGACCGCCTGATCGTTGAAATCCAGCGCTCCATCGATTACTACCGCGCGCAATCACACGACGGCGCCCTTGAACGCATGCTGTTGGCGGGAGGGACTCCGTTAATGCCGGGGTTCGTCGAGTATATTTCCTCGTTCTTCGACGCGAAAGTCAGCTTATTTAACCCCTTCGAAGGGATGGATTGCGGAACCGTTGGGTCGGATCTGGAGCCGGTCGCTCCCCGGTACGCGTCAAGCGTGGGGTTGGCGTTACGAGGACGTGCGTGAAGAACACGATCAACCTGCTCGACGATCTACTGCGAGACGGCAGGCCTCAGCCCGGCAAATGGTTCCTGTTTGCGGCCGCCGGTGTTGGGATCCTTGCACCGTTCCTTGTCTGGGGGCTTCAGGTTTGGGCTGCCGGACGTCTCGATCCGCAGATCGTCCAGATGAGATCCACTCGCGACCACCTTACGCAGGAGGTGGCGCAGCGCCGGCAGGTCCTTCAAGAGAGCGATGCGCGGCAGGCGCGCCTCACGGAAGAACGGATTCAGACCGCCGGCATCCCCTGGTCGGAAGTCTTACGCGAATTAAGCCTCGTTGTTCCGGATGGTGTGTGGCTGACCCAGTTCGAAGAGATCGCCCCGCAGGAGAACACGACAGACATCGCCGTTCGAATTCAGGGAGTGGCGGCATCTCAGGGAGGAGTGGCCGAGTTGCTCGTACGCCTCGAGACAGCACATCACCTTGCCCAGCCGCAACTCGTCTATTCTCAACGAAACAGTGGTGTGTCCGGTCGCCTGAACTTTGAGGTCCACTGCATCATCGTGCGGGCCTCATTCTCTGACCAACCACAGCCGGGACCAGGGTAATGGAGTGGCCGTGGCTCATCCGAGTCTCCTCGTGGCGTCCCAGTCGCCGCGAGCAGTTGGTGGTGGCACTGGCGGTTGCAGCCGGCATCGTGTTCTTGGGGTTGTTACTCGATGTGCCGTCGGTCAAACGAGTCAAAACGCTTGAAACCGAGCGACGTGCCCTGGAAAGAGAGATCGCGACGCTGCAAAGCGAACTCAGCCGATCCGGTGTTCAAGGCGATGTGACGAGTCCAACGGAACTTCATAGGGACACGGCGAACGAGGACATCCGTTTCTCTACCCTTCTCAGCGATCTGGCGGCGCTCGCTGAACGGAGTGCCGTCGATTTTATCGCGGTGCGACCGATCGCTGTCCCAGGAAAGACCGGCGCTCTTGAGGTTGAACTGAATGCCCCCTTTCGAGTGCTTGGCGCCTATCTCAACGCGTTGGAGCAGTCCCGCTGGAGGCTGACCATTAACAATATTCGCCTCGGGCGAGACTCGGAACACGCCACCCTGGTCTCAGCCCGGTTTACGGTGGCTAGTCCCACAGTTCTTCTGGGATTGGCGACAGGTGTTTCGGAAAGCCAGCGACGACCGTGAAGATTGGACTGCATAGAGAGCGCCTGTATCGGGCCATTTTGGTAGCCACCCTGATAGGGGTGGGCACGTTTGTCCCGGTGTTCCCATTTAATAATAATGAGGTGTTCCCGGCTCCTCCATCAAGCGACGATCTTGCGCGGTGGGGGAAAGATCCGTTCAATCGTCCACCCGATCCGGTATCTGCTGAGGCTGGTTCCTCCGGTTCCTTCGTGGAGCTACGAGGTGTGATCGCTGGGCCGACCGGGGTGGTCGCTATTCTCAACCATGACATTGTAAGGGTTGGGGATCGTGTTAATGGAGAGATCGTTGTTGATATTACCCCGAGTGCCGTTGTGTTGAAACGGGGACAGCAAGTGCGTCGGGTGGTCATTCGTTCGTTCGCCCTCCCGTAAGGAGAGAAGGTTATGGCGCAGCGAGGGTGGTGGGTCGTCCTCTGTTTTTGGTTGAGCGTGGCCGTATGGAGCATCCCGGTTGGCGCGCAGGATCAAGGACAGATTTCTGTCCAACGAAGTGCTGCCGGGGGCAATCGGTATTCGATGGAGTTCCGGGATGCCGAGCTCAAGGATGTGCTCCGGGCAATTGGCCAAGAACGTCGCTTAAATCTGGTCATCAGCGATGAGGTGGCGGGCAAACTGACCCTCAGTTTTCAAGATGTGGCGCTCCCGGAGGCGCTCGATGCGATATTAAGGATGGGTAACCTGGTTAAAGTCCAAGAAGGACCCATCACGCGCATTATAAAGTCTCCATTCAGTGATGGTGAAGGCCAGCTCGTAACCCGAATGCTGTCGATTCAGTTTGCCAGCGCAAAAGATCTCAGCGAATCCGTCAAGAGCCTGATCAGCAAGAAGGGAAGCGTCACCACTGATTCCCGGACCAACACCCTGATCATCCGCGATTTACCGGAAAGCATCGAGAGAATTTCCCAACTTGTCAGGCAGTTGGACTCTAAAACGCCTCAAGTCATGATTGAAGCTCGAATCGTCGAGGCCAATACCAACTTCACTCGTGAACTCGGAGTGCAGTGGGGCGGACTGCGAACGACTCAGGGCGGCAATCTGCTCACAACCCTCCACGGAGGGGCGACGAAAAAGCTGTCAACGGACACCGTTGCCCAAGCCTTGACCGGGGGTATCGGTCTCAGCGGGGGGCCATTTGCCGTCAATTTGCCGGCCAACGTCGGACCTGGGCACGGCGGATCATTTGGCATCACCTTCGGAAATCTCGCTGATACTCTTCGCTTGGACCTCCAGCTTTCAGCTCTGGAAGATACGGGTAAGGGGAAGATTCTGTCGACACCGCGAATTCTGGCGTTAGACAACAAAGAAGCAAAGATCTCGAGTGGAACGGAAATTCTCATACCCGTGACCTCGATCGTCACTGCCGGGGCAACGACCGGCGGTGGGAGTGCCGCAGGGCAGACCGGTGTGACCACGATTAACGCCAAACTTGAATTGAGCGTGACGCCTCATGTGACGCCGACCGGAGAAATCGTTCTACACGTTGTTGCAGACAAAAAGGACCCCGACTATACTCGGGCAGTTCTGGGTATCCCTCCGCTGACGACACGGACGGCTGAAACCGACCTCTTGGCAAAAAATGGTGAGACCGTCGTCATTGGAGGCATCTATACGAAGAGCGAGCAAGTCGATGAGAGCGGCGTGCCGTTGCTCTCAAAAATCCCGTTCCTTGGATGGCTTTTTAAAACCCGGTCGACGATTGAAAGCCAGAACGAGCTTCTCATATTTATTACGCCAACGATTCAACAGGGACTATAAAAGGGAGTGATTCTCTGGGGTCTTCATACAGGGGCCCGGCGGATTCGTCCGCACTTGATTCCACGGTCCGAGTTTCCTATGCTCTGGGCATGGACCCATTCGCCACTCCTTCTCCCCGGTCACCGATTGTGGTGCTCATGACTTTTTCCTCTTCCGAGGAGGCCAGCCGTATTGCTGCAGTGCTCGTCGAGGAGCGTCTTGTCGCCTGCGTGAACCTCGTTCCGGCGGTTCGATCTTTCTTTGTCTGGGACAACGCGTTACAAGACGTTCAAGAGGTCCTTGGGGTGGCGAAAACGATCCGTAGTCGGCTTGATGCCGTGGTCTCCCGCGTCAAATCTCTCCATAGCTATTCGGTGCCGGAGGTTATTGGCCTGCCTATTCTGGGCGGATCTGAAAGTTATCTCCAGTGGGTCCTAAGCGAGGTCTTTGATGAATGAAATAAGCATATAATTCAATAGTTTATATGTTATTTCTTGACAGCCTAGCGACGCTGTGTTAGGCTCTGCCCCGACTTTTTCGGGTGTGTAGGTTGTGTAGTTCAGGGGGAGGAGGACCGTATGGACGACAGGAATCGGGAATCGTACACGGTAATGATCCTGCCGAACCCTACGTCAAAGACCTACCGGTTCAGTGTCAGTAAGAAAAACGTGAAGATTTTCCTATCGATAGCTTGTGCGGCCGTGATTTTTTTGCTTGTGTTTGTGGTGCAGTATTTCTATATGGTGGGTAATATCTGGGAACTGACGTCGCTCCGGCAGGAAACCACCGCCCAGAAATCGAAAATAGAGTTCTTTGCCCAGAGCGTAGATGGCTTGAAGCGCCAGATGGAGCGGCTCAAAGAGTTTGACGTCAAACTAAGGATGATTACGGATCTCAACGTTCCAGCGAACGCGAGCAAGTATCTGGGGGTTGGTGGGGAAACGGACACCGAAGGGCAGGTTCCCGCCTTGAGCGCGGGCCCTGAGGGTGGTGAGGGTGGTACAGAAGTGCCGGTCGAGGCGCCCGATGTCTTGGGAACGCCACCGAACCATCAAGAGGCGCTGGTGAGAAGTCTTGAGGAGGACCTCAGCACTCTCCAGATCAATGTTGTCCGGCAGGAACAAAGCTACCAAGAGTTGACTCAGGCCATCGAGCACCGCCGTAACCGATGGGCGTCCACTCCATCAATCTGGCCAGTAAAAGGGTGGATGACGTCGGGATTCGGGCGTCGGATTTCGCCGTTCACGGGTGAACCGGCCATGCACCGTGGTGTTGATATTTCGGTGCCAGAGAACACACCCATGGTTGCGTCGGCCAATGGCGTTGTCATTCGTGCAGGTTGGGACGGAGGGTTGGGGAACGCGATCAAGATCGACCACGGGTTTGGCTATGCCACGACGTACGGTCATCTGGCAAAAATTCAGGTACGAGTTGGCCAGCGTGTCAAACGAGGACAAGTCATCGGCTTGGTCGGGAACACCGGTTTGAGCACGGGCCCGCATTTGCACTATGAAGTCGTCGTCAATTTGACCCCTACAAATCCCCTTCGGTACATTTTAAATTAGCACGGCCGGTGTTCCCGATGAACACGGACCCCCAGCGGCCAGTCGGCCGCTGGGGGTCCGTGTTTTAGGGGATGGCGTCGCCTGTGATCCGGTGTGATATGTTGTGATATAATATCGGCGCTATCATAAGAAGGGGTATCTATGATCGGTATCATTAGGAAGATTGTTGGAAGCAAAAATGACCGCGAGTTGAAGAGGTTGGCGCCCCTTGTCGACCGAATCAATGCGGTGGAATCCTCCGTTCAAGTGGTGCCTGACGAGGCCCTTGTGGGCAAGACCGTCGAGTTTCGTGCTCGGCTTCAGAGCGGCGAACAGGTGGACGATCTCTTGCCTGAGGCCTTTGCAGTGGTGCGTGAAGCGTCGCGCCGGGTCTTGGGGATGCGCCACTTTGATGTGCAATTAATCGGCGGGATCGCGCTCCACGAAGGCAAGATCGCCGAGATGAGGACCGGGGAGGGGAAGACCTTAGTGGCCACCCTTCCGGTATACCTCAATGCGTTGAACGGCAAAGGGGTCCATGTTGTCACCGTCAACGATTATCTCGCCAAGCGAGACAGCCAATGGATGGGAGAGCTGTATCGATTTCTCGGGCTTACGGTGGGGGTGATCCAGCACGATCTGGATGACGCCGCGCGACAAGCGGCCTACTCGAGCGACGTCACGTACGGAACCAATAACGAGTTCGGATTCGATTATCTTCGGGACAACATGAAATTCGACCCTCGCCAATTTGTCCAGCGCCCACTAGGATTTGCCATCGTCGACGAGGTCGATAGCATTCTGATCGATGAAGCACGGACTCCTCTGATTATCTCAGGACCGGCTGAAGACTCTACCGAGCTCTACTACAAAATCAACAAGGCGATTCCCTACCTTAAAGCGGACGTCGATTACGCCATCGAAGAGAAGACGAAAACTGCAGCGCTGACCGAAGAAGGCAACGCGAAAATCGAACGGTTTTTAGGCGTTGAGAATCTATACGATCTCGGCAATATGTCGCTTGTCCACCACGTCCATCAGGCATTGAAGGCGCATTCGCTGTATAAGCGAGATGTGGATTATGTGGTCAAGGATGGCGAAGTCCTCATTGTGGACGAGTTTACCGGTCGTCTCATGCCGGGGCGGCGGTGGAGCGATGGTCTGCACCAGGCGGTTGAAGCGAAGGAAGGGGTGAGGATTGCGAATGAGAATCAGACGCTGGCCACGATCACCTTCCAGAACTTTTTCCGAATGTACAAGAAGCTGAGCGGGATGACGGGAACTGCCGATACCGAAGCCGCCGAATTTGCCAAGATTTATAATCTCGATGTGATGGTGGTTCCTCCAAATCGCCAGATGGTTCGTGAAGATGCTCCCGACGTTGTGTACCGGACTGAACGGGAGAAGTTTGCGGCGATCGCTGAAGAAATAGTGGATTGTCACCAGAGGGGCCAGCCGGTCTTGGTGGGAACGATTTCGATTGAGAAATCCGAACGGTTGTCGGCGTTGCTCAAAAAGCAGGGGATTAAGCATGCGGTGCTCAATGCGAAGTTTCATGAAAAAGAGGCCGAAATCATCGCGCAGGCCGGCCGCAAAGACGCAGTGACCATTGCCACGAACATGGCCGGCCGCGGGACCGATATTCTGTTGGGAGGTAACCCGGACTTTCTCTTTAAGCAGTGGCTGGCCCGGGAGCCCGATATGGCGGAACCCGGCGCTGAAGTCCAGAGGCGCGAGGCTCGGGAGCGGTTTAGGGCCGAGTGTGAGGCCGAGAAGCGAGAGGTGATTGCGGCGGGGGGGCTCCACATCATCGGCACCGAGCGGCACGAGAGCCGGCGCATCGATAACCAATTACGCGGGCGGGCGGGGCGACAGGGTGATCCCGGGTCGTCCCGGTTCTATCTCTCGCTCGAAGATGATCTCTTGCGGATCTTCGGGGCCGAACGCATTTCCGGATTGATGCAGCGACTGGGGATGGAGGAAGGGGTTCCGATCGAGCACCGCATGGTCACGCGCGCCATTGAGACCGCCCAGAAGAAGGTCGAGGCTCACAACTTCGATATCCGGAAGCAGTTGCTCGAATATGACGATGTGATGAACAAGCAGCGGGAGGTGATCTACGAGCAGCGCCGACAGGTGCTGAGTGGAGCGCCGTTCGTCGACGACATCAACGGGATGATCGAGGACGTGATCGATTCCCTGGTGGCTCAATATTGCAGTGCGGCCAGCTATACCGAGGCATGGGACCTGAAAGGGCTGACCGAGGCACTCAACACCCAGTTCTCTTTGACCTTCGAGTCAAACGCCTGGCAGGGCGTTGGGATAGACGCCGTCAAAGAAGGCATCCGCCAGGAGGTGCGCCAGGCGTACGAACGGAAGGAAAAGGAATTCGGGTCGACCGTGTTGCGCGAGTTGGAGAAGGCGGTGATGCTCCGGGTGATCGATACCCATTGGAAAGATCACCTCTTGACCATGGATTACCTCAAGGAAGGCATCGGGCTTCGAGGATACGGCCAAAAGGATCCGCTGATCGAGTACAAGCGGGAAGGGTTCGACCTGTTCGCCGGTATGATTGACCGGATGAAATTCGATGCGATCGGACATCTGTTCCGGATCCAGGCCATCCGACAAGAACCGGTCGTCCGCCCCTCCCCCCCCCCGATCTTCAGCGTCCCTGGACTGGCCCCCCAGGCGGCTCCGTCGTCCGGGCATCGAGACAAGGAGCGAATCGGCCGAAACGACCTTTGCCCCTGCGGCAGCGGGAAGAAATACAAGAAGTGCCACGGCGGCTGACGGGTTCTCCCTCCTCGAAGGCTGGCGCGAAACCGCTACCGCGGCTTCAGGTGGAGGTTGTCTCGCTTCGCTCCCAACTCCGGGAAAAGGCCAAGCAATTGGCCTTTTTTATTAATACCGGCAAGGCGCTGACCTCCACCCTCGAACTCGATAAGGTGCTGGACATCATCGTGGAACGGGCCAATCGCTTGATACCCTGTGAGCGCTGGTCTCTGCTGCTTGTTAATGAGGGGGAAGGCCGACGGGAACTCATCGTCCGGCTGGCCAAAGATGGGCGGCGTGGTTCCGCAAAACCTCGTCCGATTGCCTGGGGGCAGGGCCCGGCGGGTTGGGTTGCGCAGCAGGCCAAGCCGCTGCTGATCGAGGATCGGCAGATCCCTCTGCCCCCGGCACTCCGAAACTGGAAATGTCCCCGGTCCGGGTTCCGTTCGTTGCTTGCGGTGCCTATCACGAATAAACGGAAGATCTTGGGGGTGTTGGAGATGATCAACCGGGCGGACGGCCGCCCGTTCGACGCCACCGATCGAGATCTGTTGCTTCAGCTAATGGGGCAGGCCGCCATCGCGATCGAGCGGTCACAGCTGTACCAACGTATGAACGAACTGACCGTGACCGACGACCTCACGAAGCTCTCCAACTTCCGTCACTTGAACCAAGCTCTGGACGTCGAGATCCGACGGTGCGTCCGTTATGGGTCCGTGCTCTCCCTGATTTTCTTGGATCTGGATTACTTCAAAGTGGTGAACGATCGCTACGGCCATCTCATGGGCAGTCGGGTGTTGGTGGAGGTGGCCGAGCTCTTGATCCGGAATCTTCGCGATGTGGATATCATTTCACGGTACGGCGGCGACGAGTTCGTCGTGGTGTTACCCGAAACGGGTTTGCGCACCACGCAGGTTATTACCAAGCGCTTGCATCGAGCGTTCCACCGCCATGAGTTTTTGAGTGAGGAAGGCCTGAAGCTCAGCCTGACGGCCAGTTTCGGTATTGCGGGTTTTCCCGATCACGCGCGCAATAAGAAGGATCTGATCCGCCTGGCTGACCAAGCGATGTACGAGGCGAAATACGGCGGCCGTGACCGTATTTGTATGGCACGACGTCGGGCGACGAGAGACCAGGGCGGCCAGGTTCGTTCCCACTCCTTCCCTGTTTCCCCGCTCAAAAGGGCTGTCCAGCCGTAAGGTAAAAGTGGGGAGCCTGCTCTTTGGGTTTTAGGCTCTCTTCAACATGAATGGGAAAGGCGACGTCGAACCGAGTGACCACGGGATACAGGCCGAGAAAGTCGTGGGTCAGCCGCAGTCCAACCCCCACGTCGGTTCGGTAACGGCTGTATGAGGACACCGTCCCGATGTCCGCAAAGGCGGCTGCTTGGAGCCGCCGGAGGACGGTGATGCCCCCCAGATTGGTTTCGAGCTCGCGAATGAGCGGATAGCGGTATTCCAGCGACCCCAGAACGATAGACTCCCCGGACAGGTTCGTCGGGGAATACCCGCGCATCCCTCCGCTGCCTCCCAGATCGTATCGACGTTCCTCATGCAATCCCCCCAATGATTGGCCCACCACGGCGCGACCCGCGACCTCGTGAAGCGTTGCGACCGGCCACTGTCGATGAATGTCAAGACGGAGCTTGATGGCGTGAGGATGGGGGCTGCCGACCACTTTCTGAGCGAGATCGGTCGTAAATGTCGAATACGGGATGTTCCCGAAGACCAGCCGCTGGATGTCGGCTGAATAGATCAGGGGGGTTTTGGCGTTGGAAACGGTGTGTGTGAGGTGAAGAGCTGTGAACGGTGCGGTCGACGCACTGGTGGCCAGCGGGATATTCTGCTTGCTATAGGAGACGGCCAAGCTGAGCGACTGACGCGTTAAGTAGGACAGGATGTCGCTGTCATAGCTGTGGCCGAATCCGGCTGTCGCGGCCGTTGATGTGTCGCTTTTGGAGTAACTGAAACGCAGAATATTGTCTTCATCGTACAGACGCTGGAAATACGCGCTGAAATCGTAACTCAAGTTCTTTGTTTGGAGATCGTAACTAAAACCGGGGAAATTCTCCAAGATGAATTTGATGGCGGGCGGTTGCCGGTCGTTGAATCGCTGAGGATCGCTGGTTTTATGATCGGGGTCGAGGTGCACGACCGTGACCGGTGACGGCGTGACGAAGGTCTCCTGGTACGAAGGTTCGTAGGAGAGCCAGGTGGTGGTCAGCGGTGGGCCCCTGCGCTGGCGGAGCCGAATGGCCACCGGCTCGATCCCTTCGCCGGTCCTGGTGATGGCGAGCGTGGTGTGATAGCCGTCGGGTCTGCGTTCCTCCGTCACGGAAGCGATGGCGTAGTCGGTCGAGGGATTGACCGACAGCCATTGCCGATAGAACCATTCAAGGTCGCGATTGGTGGTCTCTTGAGCGACCTCGCGAAACGGTCTCGGCGTGTGTTGCGTCACCAGCTCTACGTAATCGTGCAAGAGGTTGTCAATCGTCGGCTGTCCCAAGAGGGCCGTCAGCTTGAAGAGCATCGTCGAGCCGTCGGGGCGCCGGTTGTTGAAGAGCGCGATATCTTCTCGTGGAATGATGGGGGTGGCCTCTTTGAAGTAGACCTGTCGGAGTGGGAGTTTCTTGGAATAGAGGATCTGGTCCACGAGTGGATAAAACGAGAACGGTTTGAGCAGCCGCAGCAGATTGGGGGGATGTCGATAGCGATCTTTCATGTACAGTTGCGAGCCGGCTTCGGCAAGTCCTTCCAGGACCCATGCCTCCTCGTCAGGGAGCCGGGCTCGCCACAGCGCAAAGAGCAGACTCTTGATGAGTTCCGCCTCGTGGTATTTCTGCAACGGCCAGAAGACCTGAAACAGTCGGGTGCTGACCAGGCTGACGCCTTCGTGAGGCGACACGAGATTCTGATGTAAGTAGGCTGCGGCAAGCACCACCTCGGGGATCGGGGCGTTTCCGTATTCCCGGCGGTAAAACGCGAGCCCGTGGCGCAGCGTCTCCATGATCTTGGCCACGTATCGGCGGTCGGGGGGAAGGAAGAAATACCTGAGGCGAGTGGGGCCATCCTGTTCGACGCGCTCGAGGTACGACGGGCTGAATGCGAGCGCGACGGTGGTTGATCGCTCGGACCGATGGATCCACGTCGTTGTCTCGCTCTGGGGATCGCCCGGCTCCGCCTCCGCGCCGGCGACGGTCATGCCTCGCGGCGTGGTGATCCTCACGAGGAATTGGGCCGGATCGGGCAACATGTCAACGGCCCACTCGCCTTCGCGGAAGGCAGGCACGTAGGGATACCATCCGCCTTGTACCACCGTCACGCCGTGAAACTGCCCGAACACGCCGAATTTCTCCGGAATCACGGTGGTGAACCCGACCCGAAGGCGGATCGATCGTTCCGGAGGCAGGGGCTGGGGCAGAAACACCCGCGCGAGCATGTGCGGTCCGGCGCCATCGACGATCCCGAACTGCAGGGCGCCGCCGTCGTCCGTTTCGACGGTCGTGAGCGTGATCGATCCTGGATTGAACTCGCGGGGGTAGATCGCTTCAGACTGGGTCCGATCGAGGGCCGGGTCGGGTTCGCGGTAGAGATTGGGATAGAGAATCAGCAGCACATCGCCGAGCTTGTCCTCCGAATGGTTGGTGACGGTCAGCAGGATGACGCCGCTGAGCGTGTGGCTGGCTGGCGAAAACGCGACGTTCATGTCATAGCGGACATCGAGCGGCGCAGCGGTGACGGGAGCCGCTGCCCATAGAAAAAGGGCGGCCGCGTAAGCGACCCGCCCCCACCTGGACCGTTTCATGGCGAAAGTATACCAGCAAGTGGTGGGGGCGGTCGATGCGTGCGGAAGGCACCTTGCGCGGCGCCGACGCCTTCTGCTAGAGTGGGCCCATGGAGCCTATCGTGACGGCGTTTGGAGCGGGAGCCTCGGTGGAGGCGGACACCGTGTTGGCGGCGAAAGACGCATGCAGCCAGGCGGCGAAAGACTGCACGGGACCGGTTGATTTGGCGGTGGTCTTTGTGTCGCCCCACCATGCCGAGCACCTGGACGAGGTCGCCGTCGTTGTGAACGAATGCTTTGCACCCCGTGTTTTGCTGGGATGCACCGGTGAGGGCATTATCGGGGGGGACCAGGAGATCGAACGACAGCCCGCGGTGACGGTCTGGGTCGCTCGGATGCCAGGGGTGGCCCTCACCCCGTTCCACGTGTCGTTCCACCAGACGGCGGATGGGCTGAGGGTGGAAGGGTGGCCGGACCAGATGTCCGCTGAGCCGACACCGGTGTTCGTGCTCCTGGCTGAGCCGTTTTCCACTCCGGGCACGGAATTTCTGTCGTTTCTCGAACAACGCGTTCCCGGAGCGCTCGCCGTGGGTGGTATGGCGAGTGGCGGACGCGGTCCGGGCCAAAATCGGCTGTTGCTCGACGGGGTCGTCGTTGAAGAGGGTGTCGTGGGCGTCGCGTTGACCGGGGATGTGCGGGTGGTCACCGTCGTGTCGCAGGGATGTCGGCCCATCGGGGAGCGGTTTCTGATCACGAAAGCGGAGGAGAACATCATTTATGAGCTGGGCGGCCGCCCGGCGTTCACGTGCCTGCAGGAGATGTATGCGGCGTTGTCGCCCGAGGAGCAGGAGATGGCGCGGCGAGGACTCCACCTGGGGGTGACGATCAACGAGGCCCAAGCCGAGTTTGACCGGGGCGATTTCTTGGTGCGAGGGTTGGTAGGAGTCGATCAAAACGAGGGAAGCCTCGCAATCGGCGACCTGGTGAACGAGGGGCAGACGGTTCAGTTTCACCTGCGCGATCGCGAAACGGCCAGCGAAGATTTTCGTTGCTTGCTCGAGACGCAGAAGCTGCAGTTGGCGGGTGCGCGGCCGGAAGCGGCGCTGTTGTTTAGCTGCAATGGACGGGGGCGCCGGCTCTTCGGTCGGCCGCATCATGATGTGACCGCCGTGCGCGCGCATTTCGGGGAGCTTCCGGTTTCGGGGTTTTTCGCCCAAGGGGAGATCGGACCGGTGGGAGGAGAGAACTTCCTCCACGGCTTCACGGCGAGCGTGGCCATCTTTTGCCGTCCCCTCGACCGCTCGAGCGCGGCGGGGAATCGGAATGTCCCGTGAGGCCCTGGCGACCTCCTGAACGTGGGAGAGGGCCGGCCCCATCGGGCCCTCGCCCACCGCGCCAGGGCGCCGGGAAGCGGCGCCCGCCCGATGCCGCCGGCGGCCGCAGCGGCCCGCGGTCGGCGCTGACGAAGTCCATCGATGCCTTTGAACTGTTCTGCGCGTATCACCTGGGGATCGGGCCGGACAAACGCTACGCGCACGCCAACATCCACGATGTCGCCCGGCGGTTCGGGGCGGACGCTGGAGTGATCCGGCAAGCGCTTCAGGAGCATGGGATGGACCCCGAAGCGATGATGAACCGGGATTTCGATCTCGCGATGGCGCAACTCGACATCCAGGTGGCGCCGGAAGGCATCGACCGGGTCGAATTGGCCAAAGATCTGTATGCGCAGTTCCGGTCCGCGGCCCACAAGCCGCGTGATTGGCGCCGCCTGTTGGCGGAAGACGAGCGGGAAAACGCCAAAACGTTCGGCCGCCGATGACGAGGGAGGGACAATCTGACGTGAAGCCGAGTCGAACCGGTCGGCGCAGTTCCAAAGCTCCGGCCGCTCAGAAACCGCCCGCGGGGCGCAACCCCTCTTCGAAGCCCGGTCCCGCACTGGTCCAGCACCGGACCGGGTTTGTCCCGTCGCTGACCGGCGGGAAGACGACGATGGCGTCTCGCGCGCCTCGCGGCTCCCGCAGCCCCAAAACGCCGAAAGCCGGTCACGCCAAGCGATAGATCGCGCCAAATTTCCCTTCCAGATAGGTCATGAAATGCTCCGGGTTGAGCGGCTCCCCGGTGATCCGTCGGAGCAGGGCATCCGAAGAGTGCGTTCGGCCCCAGCGGTGAATGCGGTCGCGCAGCCAGCTCACCAGCGGGTCGAGCCGGCCTCCCTCGATGAGGGTGGGAAGATCGGCGAGGTCGCGCTGAGCCTGCTGCCAGAACTGCGCGGCGTAGAGATTGCCGAGGGTGTAGGTGGGGAAGTATCCGAACGCCCCGTGCGCCCAATGGATGTCTTGAAGCACTCCTTCGCCGTCGTCCCGCGGCGTGACGCCCAGCGTTCCGTGCATGGCCTCGTTCCACGCTTGAGGTAAATCCGCCGGACTGAGCTGCCCCGCGATGAGCTGCTGTTCGAGCTCATACCGGACAATGATGTGAAAATTGTAGGTCAACTCGTCCGCCTCCACCCGGATCAGCGAGGGCTTGACGGTGTTGATCGCGGCGTGGAACTCCTCCAGCGAGACGCGGGCCAGCGGCCCGGGGAAGGCTTGGCGCAACAGGGGGTAGAAATGTCGCCACAATTCGATCGATCGCCCCACGCAATTTTCCCAGAGTCGAGATTGGCTCTCGTGCATCCCGAGCGAGACGGCCTCGCCCAGCGGCGTCCCGTAGTAGGCGGGGTCGAGGCCCTGGTCGTAGAGGCCGTGGCCTCCTTCGTGCAAACAACTAAAGAGCGACGACGTGACGTCCTCCGCCGAGACCCGGGTCGTGACCCGCACGTCGGTCGGGTGGAAGCCGGTGGTGAACGGATGCGCCGACTGGTCGAGCCGGCCGTGGTCGAAACGGTATCCCATCGCGGAGAGTAGGAGCGACCCGAAGGCCAGTTGGCGCTGCGCGTCATAGGGGCCGGCGGGGAGCGGGGCGGGACGGACGGGCGAGTCCATGATCCGAGCCAAGAGGGCCGAGAGCGCGGTCTTCAGCTCCGCGAAGAGCGGGGTGAGACGGGATGCGGTCATCCCGGGCTCGAAGGCGTCCACCAGCGCGTCGTAGGCCGTTTCGGAATACCCCAGGTACGCCGCCTCCTCGCGTTTGAGCGTGACGATCGCGGTCAGGTGGGGAAGGAAGAGCGCGTAATCCCGTTTCTCCCGCGCGCCCAGCCAGGCCTCGTGCGCGAGCGCGCAGGTTCTCTCCAGATGCGAGACGAACGGCGTGGGCAGCCGCTTCGCGCGACGGTAGTCCCGCAGGACCTCGCGGAGCACTGCGCGTGCAGGCGCGTCGGCCTCCGGGTCGAGTATCGTTCCGTTGTCGACGTCGATCCAACGCCAGAGCAGCTCCTCCATCTCAGGAGCGGTGAACCGTTCGTGTGCCAACCCCTGGACGGTGGCAAGGACCTCGGCCCGCGCGCCGCTCCCGCCGCGCGGCATGTACGTCTCCTGATCCCACGAGAGGACCGACGAGGCGCTCTGCAGATGCGCGATCTGGGTCAAATAGGCGGTCAGCGGGTGGAGGTCAGCGAGCGTGAGCACGGGGGTCTCCTTCGGGGTCTCAGCGTGGAGCCGGTTTCACGAGCAGCGGGCGGAGCACCGGCCAGATCCGCTCAACGACGATTCCGTACCCTTCCGATGTGGGGTGGAGGCCGTCGGCCTGGGTGAGGCCGGCCACGCCGGCGACTCCCTCGAGGAAAAAGGGGATCAAGGGCGTGTGGTACCGGCGGGCGAGATCGGGAAAGACGGAGGCAAACGCGTGGCCGTACTCGGGCCCGTAATTGGGCGGCACACGCATTCCCGCCAACACGACGGTCACTCCCGCGGCCTGAAACCGTTCGATGATCCGCGCGAGGTTGGCTCGGGTCATCGTGGGCGAGAGCCCCCGCAGGCCGTCGTTCGCGCCGAGTTCCACGATCGCGATGTCGGGCCGGCTCTGCAGCGCCCAGTCCACCCGGCGCAAGCCCCCGGCGGTCGTCTCGCCGCTGACCCCCGCGTTGATCACCCGATACGCGTACTCGTCCTTGCGCAGGCGCCGCTCCAAGCGGGCCGGGTAGGCCTCATCGACCGGTACCCCCAATCCCGCGGTCAGACTGTCACCAAAGGCGAGGATCGTGTTCATGACGGGCGGGGCGTCGGCGGCAAACACGAACGGAGGGAAGAGGGCCACCGCGCAGGATACCGCTACCGCGCACCACGCGACGGCGACGTGGCTCGCCTGAGGCCCAACCGGCTCGGCTCGCACGGGGTTCAGTGTATAATGAGAACCCCATGAACCGCAACGGTCCTCGAACAAGGGGATGATCGCGCTCCGGCACGTCGTCATGCGTCTAACGGCCGGGGGGCGTTCGATCACCATTCTCGACGATCTCACTCTCGAGATTCCCTCCAAGCAGTTTGTCGCGGTCGTCGGTCCCTCGGGAAGCGGGAAGTCCACCCTGCTCGCCCTGATCGCGGGGCTGGACGCGCCGACCGCCGGGACGATCGCGCTCGACGGCGTGGACCTCGGCGGCCTGGATGAAGATGCGCTCGCCGGGTTGCGGCTGGAGAAGATCGGGGTCGTCTTCCAGGCGTTTCACTTGATTCCCACGCTGACCGCGCTCGAAAACGTCGCCGTGCCGCTGGAGTTGGCCGGCGATCCGGATCCCCTCGGTCGGGCGCGCGAGTTGCTGGACGAGGTGGACCTCGCCGCACGAGCGGATCATTATCCCGTCCAGCTTTCCGGCGGTGAGCAGCAGCGGGTCGCCCTGGCGAGGGCCTGCGCGAGGCGGCCCCCGCTGCTGCTGGCTGACGAACCCACCGGCAATCTTGACGCCGCGACCGGCGCCCACGTGATGGCGCTCTTGCGTCGGATGCACCGGGACTACGGCAGCACCCTGGTGCTGGTGACCCACGACGCGGGGCTCGCCGCATCGGCCGACCGCATCGTGACGCTGCGCGACGGGCACATCGTGTCCGATACCGGCGGGACCGGAGACGGGTGATGCCGCGTCGCCGCCGATCGCCGTTTGCGCTGCGGATGGCGATCCGGGATCTCGGCGCCGGCTCACGCCATTTCGTGGCGGTGCTCGCCGCGATCGGCCTGGGAGTGGGCGCGGTGGTCGCCGTGGGCACGACGGCCGACGCGGTCCGTCGGACGGTCGCGCGCGAGGCACGCAGTCTCCTGGCGGCGGACGTCGAGATCAAAGCGTCGCGGGCATTGTCCGATCGCGCCGCCTCGGTCGTCGATGCGCTTCCAACCCGCGGCGTCGCCCTGACCCGCGTGACGGAGTTGATCGCAATGGCGGCGTCGCCGCAAGCATCGCTCTTGGTCGAGCTCAAGGCGGTGGAGGACGGGTACCCCTTTTATGGCCGTCTTGAGACGGAGCCGGTGGATGCTTTGTCCGGTCTGCCGACGGGGCCGACGTATGGTGCCGTGGTCCAAGACGCGTTCCTCATCCGCACCGGTCTTCGGCCGGGCGATCGATTCACGATCGGGCGCGCCGAGTTCGTCGCGGCCGCGGTCTTGCGCGGTGAGCCGGATCGGGCAGCCGGGGCCTTCAGCCTCGGTCCCCGCGTACTCATTGCGCGGAGCGCATTGGATGCCACCGGGCTCATCCAGCCGGGGAGCCGCGTCCGGTATCGGGTGTTGCTGCGCGTTCCCGAGGGGATGGGCGCCGAAGCGCTCCGCGACGAGCTGCGGACGGCGCTCGCCGACGAGCCGGTCGAGATCACCGCGTACCCCGACGCGCAGCCTCAACTGAGGCGGTCGCTCGATCGGCTCGCGACGTATCTGGGCCTCGTGGGGCTGACGGCGCTCCTGATCGGCGGCGTGGGGGTGGCGGGAAGCATCCGGGCCCACCTCGCCGAGCACTGGCAGACGATCGCCTTGCTCAAGTGCCTGGGCGCGCGCTCGGCCGTGATCCTGCGCGTCTATCTCTTGGAAACGATCGCGCTCGGTCTCGGTGGAAGCTTCCTCGGCGTGCTCGTCGGGACCGGGAGCCACCTTGTCCTGCGCGGCGTGGCCGCGTCAGTGGTGGGGCTCGATCTGGGCGGCGTTCCCAGCCCGTGGCCTGTTGTGCGGGGGCTGGCGATCGGGGTGACGGCGGCGCTGTTGTTCGCGCTCTGGCCGCTGCTCCAGGTGGCACGGCAGTCTCCCGCGTCGATCTTCCGGCGCGAGGTCGCGCCCTCACGCACCACCTCCCGCGCCTCGTGGACGGTGGCCGTCGTGTTGGGCTTGGGGTTGAGCGCGCTGGCGTGGTGGCAAGCCGGAGCGTGGAGGATGGCCGCGCTCTTTGCGGGCGCGGTGGTCGCGGCCGTGACGCTGCTGGGCGGCGCGGCCTGGGCGGTCGCGCGCGTGGCGCGCGCGGTACCTCGCCCACGCCGTTTGGCGTGGCGTCGCGGCGTCGCGAGTCTGTACCGACCGGGGGCGCGGACGACGGCGATCGTGGTCTCGCTCGGGGTGGGGGTGATGGTGGTGCTCGGGGTGACGCTGGTGGAGCACGCCGTGCGCGCCGAACTCGTCGGCCAACTCCCCGTCGATGCGCCGAGCGTGTTCTTCATCGACATTCAACCGGACCAGCGGGACGCGTTCGCGTCGCTGCTGGCGTCCCGGTCCGTCACGGTGGAGCTGACGCCGATCGTGAGGTCGCGGCTGGCGTCCCTCAACGGCGCGTCGATCGGGTCAGAGGGGCCGCCCGGCACCAAGCCGGAAGACCGCTGGTATTTCACGCGAGAATACGTGCTGACGTTCCGCGACGATCTTCCCCGCGACAACACGGTGGTGGCGGGGACGTGGTGGGATCAGGCCCCCCACGAGACGAGTGTGTCGGTCGAGCAGGAAGCGGCGCGCCACCTCGGGGTGGCCGTCGGGTCGACGATGGTCTTCGATGTCCAAGGCGTACTCGTGACGGCGCGCGTGGCGAACCTGCGCTCGGTCAATTGGAATAATCGCTCGACCAATTTCTTCGTCATCTTCGCCCCGGGGGTGATCGAAGCGGCGCCCGTGACCTACGTCGGCGCCGCGCGGACGCCCGCCGTCGACGAGATCCCGCTGCAGCAAGCCGTGGTCGCCGCGTTCCCCAACGTGACGGCCATTCAAGTTCGCGATGTCTTGGCGTCGGCGGCTCGGGTGATCGATCGCATCACGCTGGCGATTCGCGCGGTGGCGGCCTTCACCGTGCTTGCGGGCTTCGTCGTCCTCGCGGGGGCGCTGGCGGCCACGCGGGAGGCCCGCCTGCGCGAGGCGATGATGTTCAAGGCGCTCGGCGCGACACGTCGTACGATCGCGCGTGCGTTTGCGATCGAGTTCGCCGTGCTGGGCGTGGTGGCCGGTGTCGTGGGCACCGCGCTCGCCACGGCGCTCGCGTGGGCCGTGCTCCGGTTCATCATCGAGATCCCGTGGCGCTGGGACGCCGTTCCGCTCCTTGCGGCGGTTGCGCTGACCGCCGCGGCCACGGTCGCGGTCGGGGTCGCGAGCACCCACCGACTGATCGGCAGGCGCCCGTTCCCCGTTCTGCGGGGCGAGTAGGCCCTCGTCACCCGCGGAGTTGTTCCTTGACCCTTGCACCTGCAAGGGGCTAAGCTGGGCCTCTCCGTATACCTAAGAGGGCCTGGCGCTTGTTTGAGATCCATCCCAATCCTGCAACCCGTTCAGGGTTGCGGCACCTACGTGTACTGAGGAACAATGGCCGCGAAATCAAAACAACGGAAGCAGACCAGTAACGGCGGCAACCTGGGCTTCGAGGCCAAGCTCTGGCAGATGGCCGACGGGCTGCGCAACAACATGGACGCGGCGGAGTACAAACACGTTGTCCTCGGCCTGATCTTCCTCAAGTACATCTCCGACGCGTTCGAGGCCAAACACGCGGAACTCCAAGCCGAAGAGAAACAGGGC
>JACQCD010000068.1 GCA_016201825.1 Nitrospirota bacterium
GATCGTGTCGGGCGCGCTCGCCGACCTCGCCGCGCTGATCCGCGGGGCGGGGATCACCAAGACCGCGCTGATCTTCGTGGGGCGATTCCTCACCGCCGAGGGCACGCGCTCGCGCCTCTACGACGCGGCGTTCTCGCACGGCTACCGACGGGCGGCCGCCCCGGCGAGCGCGACGTGACGTTGCCGCGCCTCGTCGTTGCGGGGACGCACAGCGGTGCGGGCAAGACGACCGTCACCCTCGCGCTGACCCTCGCACTGAGGGATCGTGACTTGACGATTCAGCCGTTCAAGGTCGGTCCCGACTACCTCGATCCCACCTACCACACGCTGGCCGCCGGCCGTCCCTGCCGGAATCTTGACGGGTGGATGATGGGTGAGGCGGCGGTGCGGCGGTCGTTCGCGCGGGCGAGCGAGGGCGCCGCCCTGTCGATCATCGAGGGCGTGATGGGGCTCTTCGACGGGGCGGGGCCGGCGAGTGGCGCGGGGAGCACGGCCGAAATCGCCACGTGGCTGGCCGCGCCCGTCATTTTGGTGATCGACGCTTCGGGCATGGCCACCACCGCCGCCGCGCTGGCGTTAGGTTGCGCGCAGTATGATCCGAAGGCGCCGCTGGCGGGCGTGATCTTCAACCGGGTGGGGAGTGCGCGCCATTTGGCGTGGCTCAAAGAAGCCGTCGAGCGGGCCACCCCGCTCAAGGTCCTCGGAGGGCTTCCGAAGGAGGCGGGAATCGCGTTCCCCGAACGTCATCTCGGGCTGATCGGCGCCGACCGCACGACCCTTACCGACGTGGTGCGGGCGCGGCTGATCTCGCTGGCGCGCGAGTGGCTCGATCTGCGGGCCATCATGAACCTGGCCGGAAGCGCGCCGCCCCTGGACATCCCCGCTCCGGCGCTGGCTCGGCCCCCGCGACCGCGCCGTATCGGGATTGCTCGCGACGAGGCATTCTCGTTCTACTACCCCGACAATCTGGACCTCTTGCAGGAGGCCGGGGCCGAGCTGGTCTTCTTTTCACCACTCAACGACGACGAGCCACCGACGAAACTCGACGCGATCTATCTCGGAGGAGGATATCCCGAGCTGCACGCGGCACGGCTCGCCGCGGGGAAACCCATGCGGGAGGCGATCGCGTGTTTCGGACGAGAGGGCGGGGTGATCTACGCCGAGTGCGGGGGCCTCATGTATCTAGCTCGCGCCCTATACACCCTGGACGACGCCCGGCACCCCATGGTCGGGCTGTTGCCCGGGGAGGTACGTATGTTGCCGCGGCGCAAGGCGCTGGGATACCGGGAGGTCGAGGCGATCGAAGACCTTCCCCATCTTGCCAAGGGCGAGCGCGCACGGGGGCACGAGTTCCACTACTCGGAGTGGGCAATGGAGCCCGCGGCGGACGGGGAACTCGCGCGCGCCTACGCCGTCGCGGGCCGGCAGGGCGACCCGGCGGGCGTGGAAGGCTACCGCTGGCGGAACGTGGTGGCGAGCTACGTCCACCTACACTTCAGCTCGAATGAAACGATCCCGGTCCGATGGGGTTGATGAGCGGAATATCCCTACCCTGGCGGCAGTCTACCGTCCGAGGCTGTCGGTAGGGCCTTTCCGGACGCCGCGCGCCCTCCAACACCATGCGCCTGATCGACCATCTGACTCAGCTCCTGGCCCACCAAGTCGCCTGTTTTGGCCTGAGCTGGGCCGTCGCCTACCTGGGAGCGTCCCGGCTCCGGAAGGGACACTGGCTAGTCTCGCTGATTTATATGGGCGCGCTCCAAGCGGCCGCCTGGTGGGGACTGGCCCGGTTCGGCGTGACGATGCCCCCGCCGGCTTGGGTGGCACTCCCGGCCGCGATCGCCCTCCTCACGATTACCCTGACGGAGCGCTGGAACGCCATCGCCCAGGCCTGCATGGCGAGCACCATATCGGTGAGCGCGTTGTTCCTGGCGTACATCGTGTCCGTCACGGCCCAGGCTCACCTCGGTCCCTTGAGCCTGCTCTTCGCCGCCGTGCTGGTGGCGATGCAGGCGTTCGCACTGGTCCTCCTCGTCGCAAGCAGCTATGAAATTCTGGACGTGATGGGCCGTATCCGGTGGACGCGCGTCCATCGGCCGCAGCCCACAACGGACTATTTTCCCAAGGTGTCGCTCCACGTACCCGCCTACAACGAACCGCCCGAGATGGTGAAGGAGACGCTCGACGCGCTCGCCGGGCTCGACTACCCCAATTACGAAGTGATCGTCATCGACGACAACACGACCGACGAGCGGCTGTGGCGGCCGATCGAAGCGCATTGCAAGGTTCTCGGTTTCACCTTCTTCCACTTGGAGAATTGGCCGGGGTTCAAATCCGGCGCCCTGAACTACGCGCTCACCCAGACCGCCCCCGATGCCGAGTTGATCGGCGTGGTGGATGCGGACTACCTCGTCGCGCCCAACTACTTAAAAGATGCCGTGGGCTTTTTCAAGAAGCCCGACATGGCGTTTGTCCAGACGCCGCAGGACTATCGCGACGTGTCGGCGACCGACCGGTACGCGACGGCCTGCTACCACGCCTACCTGTACTTCTTCAAGGTCTCGATGGTCTCCCGCAACGAACACAACGGGATCATCTTCGCCGGAACGATGGGGTTGATCCGCAAGGCGGTCCTGCAGGAGCTCGGCGGCTGGGATGAGTGGTGTATTACCGAAGACGCGGAACTCTCCCTCCGGATTCTCGATCGGGGATACGACGCGGTGTACCTCGACGTCTCATACGGCCGCGGCCTGATGCCGCTGAACTTCGAGGGGCTCAAAAAACAGCGGTTCCGTTGGGCCTTCGGCGGCATGCAAATTCTGAAAGCCCACTGGCGGTCGTTGCTGCCGTGGGCGCGATGGCGCGATCCCGCGCATCGCCTCAGCGGGGCGCAGCGGTGGGACTATCTCATCGGCGGGTTGCAGTGGCTCAATGATCCGCTCACGTTCGGGTTCACCGGCTTGCTGCTCCTCGGCGCCGGCGCGCTCATCGTGGGCCGATCGCTCTTCCTGCAGCCGCTGACCGGCGCCGTGGTGGTAACGCCGTTCCTGTTCATTTTCATCGGCGTCTCGCGTTTTCTCTGGGTGTTGCGCCGCCGCGTCGGCTGCACGTGGGGACAAGCCTTCTCGGCGTTCACGATCCTCCTGAGTTTGACCTGGGTCGTGACCCTGGCCTGCGTCCTGGGACTGGTCAAACGGCAGGGCGTCTTCCTCCGCACCCCCAAGAAGCGGCTGGCGGTCGACCCCTGGCACGTGATGCGCATCGTCTCCCACGAAATGACGGTGGCGGGCCTGTGTCTGGCCGCGGCCGCTGTCTTGATGTGGAAGGCGCCCTGGTCTCCGGCGACGGCGGTCATGTTCGGGCTCCTGATCTGGCAGGCGTTGATCTACGCGGCCGCGCCGGTGAGCAGCCTGTGGAGCTATCGCAGCGAAGCGCAGAGCCTCCAGCCCGCATACGCGGCCTCCTCCTCGCGGACCACGGGACTTCGCTTCTCGTCGATGATCTCAGACCGGCCCGTCACGCAGGCCTTGTTCGGCTCGGCGGTGACGGCGTTCGCGCTCTTTTACCTCGCCGTGGCGCTGGCGCCCGAGCAAGAGCAGATCTTCCGGGCCAATCCGCTCCAAACGCCGATGGTCGCGCCGGCGTTGATCACGACGCCGACTGCGACCCAGATCAAGGCCGTGCTGTTTCTCGAAGAGCAATCGGCGCTCAACGCCGACGTCGACCAGGCGATGCGACTATGGGGTGAGAACGGCGTGATCCGGGACGCCAATTATACGGTTGACGATGAGCGCGACGATCGGGTCTGGACGGGCGCCGAGGACATCCGGAAGCGGTACGTCCAGGAATTCTCGCAACGGCGGTATCTCTCATTGGCCCACTCGGATGCGTCGGTGTTCATCGAGGGCGACCGCGCGACCGTGGTCAACGATCTTCGCGCCGAGATCCAAACGGAATCCGGCATCCAAACCGTCTTTTTGTCGCGGGGCGATCGCTGGACGTTCACCAAACAGAAGAACGGCTGGCGGATCACGGAGCTGATCGTCAACCGCGCGCCGCGATGAGGTATCTGAGACATCCGCACTCGGCTCCGCTGCTCGCCACCTTGGCGGCCCTTGCCATCGGGGTGACGTTGTCGTCCCCGGTCGCGGCCGCATCCCTCGAAGGCTTGGCCGGCTGGGAAGGCGGCGACGTGCGCCAAGGGTACGGCTTCATCGGCATCGGCGCGCTCCAGCCGATGGGCGCCCGTCTGACCTTGGTGACGCGGCTGTCCGCGAGCTACCTATACTACACCTTCGAGTCATCGGGCCTCTCAACATCGGTCATTTCACCGGGCGTGAC
>JACQCD010000048.1 GCA_016201825.1 Nitrospirota bacterium
ACCGCACACGCCGTCATTCCACCCTCGGCTACAAGTCACCCATCCAGTTTATGGAGTCCTGGATCAGTGATCAGCATGAGGAAAAACTGGTAGCATGAAACTGGCCCGCTGGAAGACGAAAAACAGGGGGAACCTCATTCACCACTATTCGATTCCCGTTCAAGACACCCAAAATGTTTCCAAGGTGCTGGCCGATCTTTTCGGTGGAACAATTACTCCGTTTGGCCCCTACCCTAACTCACGGACACGGCCGTCTCATGAAAGAATGGGTGGTGGTGGCGCCGGATACCCAGGGCGCCTGGACCGCGCTGGCGGAGGAAGCGAAGGACTTTGTTGCTCGGTCGAGTCGGTAGGGTGTTCTCTCGGCCGGCGATTGATTCGCGACGGTCAACTGGTACGAAGGGCATGAGTCTCTGATGGGCGCCGATGCACGGGACAAGCCCGGGGTGATCGCGCCGCCGCTGCTGATCTACGCGGCGGCGTTCGGCGCAGCCGTGCTCCTGCACGCGCTGGTCCCCCTCCGTGTCGGGTTGTGGCCGATGAGCGCGTTCGGGGGGACGCTGCTGATCGCGGCGGGGATCCTGCTGGCGCGCGGAGCCTTCCGCGCCATGGGTCTTGCGGGGACGAGTGCGAATCCGTATGGCTCGGCGACGGCGCTCGTCACGCGAGGCCCGTTTCGGTGGACGCGCAATCCGCTCTATCTTGCTCAAACGTTCCTGTACGTCGGCATGGCAATAGCCTTGAACACCCTCTGGCCCCTGGTGTGGCTTCCCGCCGTCCTGCTGGTGATGCGATACGGCGTCATCGAGCGGGAGGAGCGGTACCTGGACAACCGGTTTGGCGCGGCGTATCGTGCCTATCGATCGACCGTCCGGCGCTGGGTCTGATGCATCGCAGGGTTCGAGACCTTCTTCGGAGGTTCATGCGATGATCGAGCGCCCGAGGCCTCCATCGGCGGCGTTTCCATTCGAGAGCAGATTCGTGACGGTCAACGGCTATCGCATCCACTACGTCGAAGAGGGACGGGGCGACCCCGTGGTCTTCATCCACGGCAACCCCACGTCGTCATACCTCTGGCGCAACATTCTGCCGACCGTGGCTAGAGAGACCAATCGGCGCGCGATTGCGTTCGACCTTCTCGGCTTCGGCCGGTCCGACAAGCCCGACGTGCGCTATTCGCTGCAGGTGCACGAGGAGATCGTCGAGGGTTTCATCGCCCAGCTCGGTCTCCGAGACGTCGTGCTCGTGTTACATGACTGGGGCGGCGCGTTGGGCGGTTCCTACGCCGTCCGCCACCCTAACAACATCCGAGGCATCGCCCTCATGGAAGCCCTCCTGATTCCGATCATGGTCTGGAGCGATTTCGGCGAGTACCAACTGGGATTCCGGTTGTTCCGCTCCCCGCTCGGGTACCTCATGATCTCGGTGATGAACATGTTCGTCAACAGACTGTTGCCTGGTGCCGTGATCAACCCGGACCACATGACCGAGGAAGTGATGCGAAACTACCGCGCCCCATTTCCTACCGTGGGATCCCGGCATGCGATTCGCGCCTTCCCCCGACTGGTTCCGATCGAAGGGAAACCGGAGGAGAGCCATCGGTTCGTCAAAACGATCGAAGATGCCCTCGGGGCCTGGGCGTTTCCGGTGTTGTTAATCCGGGCCACGCCGGGGATTGCAGTGAAAGAACGGCAGGTCGCGAAGCTCAAAGAACGGCTGTCCCGGCTGACCGTGAGGGACTTCGGCCCTGGGCTGCATTATTTACAAGAAGACGATCCCGACACGATTGGTCGACTGATCGTCGACTGGATGCGCCAGGAGCGGTTGACAGGGCCTGGTGACTTGTTCCGGAGGAATAATGCATGAATCCCGTACAGACACCGATCACCGGTCAGGAAGACCAAGGAGACCCGTCGTCACCGTTCCACGCGCTGGTTCAGTTTTATCACGCGTTCAATACTCGGAACATGACGGTCATGGCGGAGAACTGGGCGCAATCGGACGAGATTGCGATGGACAACCCGTTGGGAGGGATCAAGCGCGGCTGGGCGGACATTCGGCATGTGTATGAGCGGCTCTTCAATGGGCCGGCCAGCGTGTACGTCGAATATTACGACTACACGATCCACGAGGCCGGGGAGATGTTCTATGCCGTGGGGCGCGAGCGCGGCTTCTTTCGACTTGGAGGCGACGAAATCAAGCTTGCCATCAGAACGAGCCGTGTCTTCAGGAAACTGAACGGCCGATGGCGGCAGGTCCACCATCATGGATCGATCGACGATCCGAAATTGTTGGAGCGATATCAGTCGGCCGTGCGTGGCAAGCCGTCAGAGGGCCGATAAAAGCGAGTGAGCCGGCGAACCGGAGTCTCACGTGTAATAGGACCGTGCTCGGAAGCCGGGATTGACGGCGAGGCGGCAGTTCTGCGATATATTCGGTGCTCATCGTTAGTATGGCTCGTCACCTGATAGGCTTGGGGGTATGGGCGCAGAGTCGAACTGTACGTGTCGGTTTGAGGGGCGAGTTTCCGAGGGCACGGCCCATTTGGATTCGTCCAGCCTGATTTTCCGCGGCGATTTCCGGCTTTCGATCCCGCTCAAGGACGTCACGCACGTTGAGGCGCGAAACGGTTGCCTCACGTTTATCTCCCCATCCGGGACGGTGTCGCTGGAGCTGGGGAAGGCAACTGAGACGTGGGCGAGCAAGATCAAGAACCCCAAAGGCCTGCTCGACAAGCTGGGTGTCAAGCCCGGCGCCCGCGTGTGCGTAATCGGCGTGCAGGATCAGGCGTTTCTGACACAGCTTCAGGCCAGAACGGACCATGTCGTCCGCAAGCCCCCGCGCGACGCCGATCTGGTTTTCTATGCCGCCGACAGCGTCGACGCGCTCGACTCAATCACGCGCCTCAAGGCCTCGCTCAAGCCTGATGGGGCGATCTGGGTCGTCTCGCTCAAGGGCAAGCGATCGCGCATCAAAGATACCGACGTGATGGCCGCTGCCCGCGCCGCAGGGCTGGTAGCCAACAAGGTGGTCGGCTTTTCAGAGACGCATACCGCGCTGAAGCTCGTGGTCCCCAAGGCGATGCGCTAACACGCGCTCATCCCCTCCTGCGTATGGAAATCAAACTTGCGAAGTCGGACGAAGAAATTGCGGCATGTTTCCCCGTGATGCATGAGCTGCGCCCGCATGTGGCCAATGGCGATTTCGTGCCCCGAGTGCGGCGCCAGGAGGCATCGGGTTACCGGCTCGCCTATGTCCTCGAAGGCGGCGAGCCCGTGGCTGTTGCGGGGTACCGAATCGGGCAGAACCTCGCGTGGGGGCGTTTCCTGTACGTCGATGATCTGGTGACGCGCTCAAGTCACCGTTCCTCGGGCTACGGCGCTGCGCTGTTGTCGTGGTTAGTGGACCTCGCGGCAAAGGCGGGTTGCGAGCAGGTGCACCTTGAATCGGGCATCCAGCGAACGGATGCTCATCGCTTCTACGAGCGGGAGGGCATGGAACGGGCGAGCCTGCACTTCCGGAAGGTGTTGACGTCACGGATGGATTCCTCGGATGGGCGGATCGGGTAGTCGTGGAACAGCACCCCATCGAATACCGGGTGCTTGATTTTCCGCTGCGCGGAGGATGGAAAGCCTTTCACATTCCGGGGCACCATCCGAATGCGTTTGACTTCGTGGGTGTGGAGAGCGAGACCAACCGGTATATCCGGCGCCGGGTACTGGCGAACCTGTTCGTGGGGGGATCGGCGGAGGACTGGTACGGATGGTCGAAACCAGTCTTTGCGCCTTGTGATGGGGTCGTCGCGGCTGCGGGTGATGGGTGGCCGGACCGAGAGAAAGTCGGGTTCGTATGGGATCTATTTCAATTTCTTGTTCTTCGCCGGACGCCTTCCCCGATCACTGATGACCCCCGCTCCGTAGGCGGCAATTACGTGATGCTTCGGATGGCGGACGGGGCGATCGTGTTCATGTGCCATATGCGGCGGGGCTCGCTCACGGTCGCGGTCGGCGAATCGGTGCGGGCCGGTCGCCGGATTGGAGAGGTGGGGAATTCAGGCAATTCCCTGGCGCCGCATCTCCATCTGAACCTGTTTGAGGGACTCGGCGACGGTGTGACAGGGGCCACGCTCCTGGAGTATCTCTCGAAGGGCCGTGTTCCCCCGTTCCGGTTCCGTCGCCTTGAGCGCTTATCCGACGGCGCCTGGCGAATGATGCAGAACGTTTTCATCCGAAAAGGAGATCGCGTTCGGTCGTCCGATTGAGAGCGGCCGACTACAGCAGCTCGGTTGGGTCGCGCGGTCTATCAAGGGAGGAGAAGTCATGATGAGCAGCGAGAGGGATGTCGCCGCAACCATTATCGCCATGGAGCGTGCGGCCTTGGACCGATGGGGCAAGGGAGACCCCTCCGGCTATCTGGAAATATCGGGTCCTGAAGTGGTGTACTTTGATCCCTTCTTGGAGCGTCGAATGGATGGTCTGGAGGCGCTGACTCGCTATTATGAGACCCTCCGGGGGAAAATCCGTGTTGACCGCGATGAACTCATCGCCCCACACGTCCAAGTGTGCGGTGAGGCAGCCGTGCTCACGTTCAACTATGTGTCGTGCACAGGCGAGACGCTTATACGTTGGAACTGCACCGAGGTCTATCAGCGTCAGCGCGATCGGTGGCGCATCATCCAGACCCACTGGTCAATTACGCAGCACCTGAAGTGATCAGGCCGTAACCCCAGCGGCTTGGCGCGGTGTGGTGGAGGAATGGGGAGCGACGGGCGTGGGCTCAGAAAGGGAGGAGGTCAAGACCTTGAGAGCGTATTATGTGACGGCGGCGGTGCTGGGCACGGTCCTTCCGTACTACTATTTGGGGTCATTTGCCGTCGAGAACGGATTTGACGTTCGGCTCTTCGTCGAACAGATCGTGTCCGCACGCGCCTCGCTGGCCTTTGTCATTGATCTGTTCATTTCGTCGTTTGCCTTTTGGCCGTTCCTCTTTCAAGAGGCGAAACGCCGGCAGACGCCGAGCCCCTGGCTGTTCGTCTTGCTCAATCTTGCCGTGGGGTTGAGCTGCGCCCTTCCGCTGTTTCTGTATTTCCGGGAGAAGAAGGCGCCCGTGGCAGCCCTCAGAGCCTAAACGGGTATTGGGGACGGTGGGTTGCTGCTTCGACTTAAGACGCTTTGATTCGCGTCAACGCGCGGCCGGCCCAGGAATCTGGAAGGCATCGCAGAACTGGAGGCGCTGCACAAAAAATGCGAGCGCCTGAAGGAGTGACCCCACGGAGTGACTCCATGGACGCACAATCTGCAGGCATCGACGACGAAACCGCGGCCTGGATCCGCCAACAACGCGTCTTCTTTGTGGCGACCGCACCCTTGGCGAAAGACGGCCACGTCAACTGCTCGCCCAAAGGCGGCGACGCGTTTCGCGTCCTGGACCCGAAAACCGTGGCGTATCAGGACCTGACCGGTAGCGGCATCGAGACCGTCGCGCACGTGCGGGAGAACGGCCGCATCGTGATCATGTTCTGCGCGTTCGAGGGCGAGCCGCTGATCGTGCGGTTACACGGCCGGGGCGAGGTGGTGACGCCGGCCGATGCCGAGTTTGCGTCGCTCGCGAGCCACTTCCCCGCGCACCTGGCCATGCGCGCGATCATCAAGGTGCGCCTCACGCGCGTGGCGCCCTCGTGCGGATTCGGCGTGCCGCGCCTGGCGTATGAGGGACCGCGTACCCAGCTCGACGCGTGGGCGACCAAGCGTGGTCGAGCCGGGCTTGAAACCTATCGTCGCGAGAAAAACACCGCGAGCCTCGACGGCCTGCCAGGGCTGGACAATCCCTGATGGCCTCTATCTGGCGAAGATCGTTATCACCATGACACGCCTCGAACGCTTGTTGAGCATGGCACTGGTCCTCTCGGCCCGCCGACGGCTGCGTGCGCAGGAGTTGGCCGAAGAGTTCGGCGTGACGCTGCGCACCGTGTACCGCGACGTGCGCGCGTTGCAGCAGGCCGGTTTCCCCGTGGTGGGGACCGCGGGGGATGGCTACCGAATCCCGCCCGCAAGCCAGCTTCGGCCGTTGGCGTTTGAGCCCGGGGAAGCCGAAGTGCTGGTGATGGGGGCGCGGCTTTTGGACGTGATCGTCGACGCGCCGCTCAAGGACCGTCTGCTGTCGGCAATCTCCAAGCTCGAAGCGATCTTGTCGCCTACGGCGATCCAGCGAGTGCAGGAGCAGCGCGATCGGGTGGTGATCGAGCCGCGCTGGGGGCCCACCGGACCGCTGGCCACGCTGCTCGAGGCCGTCAATGCCCGGCGAGTTGTGACCATCGCGTACGACGGCCTGGCCCGGGGTGAGCGCACCCACCGCGCAATCGAACCGATTGGCCTGGTCCGCTACGCCAATGTCTGGCTCGTGCCTGCCTACTGCCGCTTGCGCGAGGACCTACGCGTGTTTCGCGCGGACCGTGTGGTCGACGCACAGTTGACGCCTGAGACGTTCAACCCGCGCCCCGGCCTAACCCTCACGGACTACATCCGCATGTGCGAGCGAGAGGAGGCGGCTTCGCCTCCTGACAGGCCCTTGTCACCAGCCCAGGGTACCCTGCCGGTGGTTCAAGCAAGAAACCACCAACCGGAGGGGACCATGAACGCACACAGCCAGACCGTCACGATCCAGGCCAATCCGAAAGTCGTCTTTGATTTCGTCGCCAATATCGAAAACCTGCCAAAGTGGGCCGTGGTTTTTTGCCAGCGCTTGCGGCGCGAGGGGTCGCGCTGGATCGTGACTACACCCGGCGGGGAACTGGCCTTGCGGTATGCGACTGACCCCAAGGCGGGTATCATCGATATGTACGTCTCGCCTGCGCCAGGCGTGGAGGGTGCGGCGTACTCGCGCGTGATCCCCAACGGTGAGGGCACCGAGTACGTCTTTACCTTCTTTCAGACGCCGGACATTTCGGATGAGGACTTCGCAAGGCAGGGAGCGGCGCTTCAAAAAGAGCTGGGCGTGCTCAAGGGGCTGTTGGAGAGGCGGAGCTGATGCCGCCCGGATGTCGGGAGACGGCGACGCACAGCACAGCAGGAGGGAGCGGTGACCCAGCACGCCAGACCTGAAGCCGAGGGGCAACCGATCGTGGAATGGGCACCGTTTCAATTGGCCGATGGCGTGACGGAGGACGAGCTGCTCAGCGCCTCAATCCAAAAGAAAAGGACCGAAAATATGACTAAAACGATCACCGTACTTGCCCCCATCAAATTAGCAGCAGGTAAAACTGAAGCAGACCTTCTCGCAGCCTCCGATAGGTTCCAAAAGGAGTTCGCTGACGCCCAACCCGGCCTGATTCGCCGAGAACTGGTACGCACGGGTAACGGTGAATATCTTGACATTGTCCAGTTCCGCAGCGTGGAGGACGCAAAAACTATTATTGAGAAAGAACGGGAGTCGGTCGCGTGCCATGCAGTTTTTTCAGTCATGGATATGGGCGCCTCGGATGCAGCCGATAGTCTTGAGTTTTATCCGTCACTCGCCACGTACAGCCGAAGACCAATGGAGTGATCCTCAGTGATGGTTCACCCCCGCAACATGACGTTCCCCTCCCCCCTTGCGGGGGAGGGCCAGGGTGGGGGGATGTAGGTATCGGTTCAAAAAGCGGCTCAGGATGGGTCAAAAGGGGATAGGGGGTATCGGATGACCCGTAGTGCAAGGCGCCGCTGCTGGGAGAGCGACAACCCCCTCATGCAGGCCTATCACGACCGCGAGTGGGGTGCGCCGGTTCGGGAAGACCGCGAACTCTTCGAGCGGCTGCTGCTGGAGTGCTTCCAGGCCGGGCTCTCGTGGGAGACCATTCTCAACAAGAGGGAGAATTTCCGAAAGGCGTTCGAGGGGTTTGATCCGCGTCGGGTCGCAACGTACACCGGCGCGGATCGACGGCGGCTGCTGGCGGACGCCGGCATCGTGCGCAACCGGGCCAAGATCGACGCGGCGATCGGCAACGCCCAGGCGTTCCTGCGGGTGCAGGAGGAGTGCGGCAGCTTCGCCGCGTACGTCTGGCGCTTTGTGGGTGGCAAGCCCCTGCGGCGAGTCCATCCCGGCGGTCGGATGCCGGCCAGCACGCCCGAGTCCGACGCGCTCTCCAAAGACCTCAAACAACGGGGCTTTCGCTTCGTGGGCTCGACGATCGTCTACGCCTTCATGCAGAGCGTGGGCCTGGTCAACGATCACCGGCCGCCGTGCTGGAAGGTTGGGCCAAGGCGCGGAACACGCGCTTCAGTCTGTCATGGTCCGTGAATACGTGGACCAATTGTCCGCGCTCATGGCGTCGGCCACTTCGGGGCGATTTACGGGCGTTCATCTGGAGTGTAAACATTTTTTCAGCGGCGCGGCGGTGTATGCCGACGGAAGAATATGTCTGTCATTAACTCCGGTGGGCTTCGCTCTCAAACTCCCGGAACAATCGCGAAACACCTTAATGAAGGAGCGAGGGACCAAACCGCTTCGCTATTTTCCCAAGGGGCCCATCAAGAAAGACTACGTGGTGTTGCCGACCGCGATGGTCAAAGATCGGAGGGTGCTGAGGCGCTGGGTGAAAGTCAGTATTGAGTATGTGCTGTCGCTCCCCGCGCCATGTCGAAAAGGCCAATGAGCCGTGACGCGAGTTCACTCGGCGAAGCATCGGATTATCCGACCCGCGCCGGAACAATTCCTTTCGGGATTCCCTCCCCACATTCAGAAACTGGCTCAGCGGCTGCGGCAGCTCGTCACGCACACCGTGCCGAAGGCAACCGAGGCCGTCTATCCAGGCTGGAAGCTCATCGGCTATCGAGTAAGAGCCGGCCGTCGCGACGCATACTTCGGCTTCGTGGCCCCGCTGGACGATCGTGTCTTGCTCGGATTTGAGTACGGCGTCTTGTTGTCCGACCGCACCCAACTGCTTGAGGGCGATGGCAAGCAGGTGCGGCACGTGACGATTCGCCGTGCTGAGGATATTCGCCAGACGAAATTGGCCGTGCTCATTGCCGAGGCGGCTCGGATCGCCCTGGCTCCGAAAGGGGAGAAAGTCCGGTTGCTGCTTGAGCGAGAGGCCGAGTTGGAGGCGAAGAGGCGGGGGTGATTGTAGGTCGGAGTGGTCTGATGCACACCCGGAGGCGCGGACAGGGTGCCCCACTCTCCTGATTGGAGCGGCGTGTGTCGATGGAAACGCGAATTCAACCTGCCATACGGGTGATCAACCCCCTTTATCGCCCGAGTCAGGATCTGACCGACACGGCGGTGACCCCCTGCCCTGGCGCGACGCTCTTTGCGCTGGCCGCCGGCGCGTCGAATCACCACCAGGGTGCCGCGTTGCGTTGCTTCCTGCACCGTGCGGCTGAGCGTGTTCATTGGGCGCCAGATGAGCGATAGCGCCGAAATCAACCGTATCGTGTTTTACGAGGTGGATGCCAACCGATGGCCCGACTTCGAACGCCTGTTTGAACGTCGCGGTGGCCCGAAGGCTTGCTGGTGCATGGTCTGGAGAGCGACGCCGGCTGAAGCCAAGTACACGGACGGAGCGAGCCGCAAGGCGGCTATGGCTGGGCGTGTGTCCGCCGGAATTCCAATCGGGCTGCTCGGGTACTTGGATGGGGAGCCTGTTGCGTGGTGCTCCGTGGCGCCGCGGTCAACCTATCGACGCCTTGTCGACGATGGCAGCTCGGACAATGGCATTTGGTCGATTGCGTGCTTCTTTGTCGTGCGACGGCTTCGCGGTCAGGGGATCACTCAACGAATCATCAACGTCGCCGTCGAGCATGCCCGATCACACGGCGCCGCGATTGTCGAGGCGTACCCGGTCGATCCGGACTCCCCGAGTTATCGCTTCATGGGTTTCGTGCCCGTGTTCGAGGAGGCAGGTTTTTGCGAGGTAGGGCGCGCCGGTTCGCGTCGCCATGTGATGCAGTTGACGGTCAGGCCGCAACGTCCAACGAGGAGCTCCGCCGGAAGCAAAAAGCGTTGCTAACGCGTGTTTCACCAGGACGGCCACCGTCGAGCGGTGCTTTACCGTGGGATCACAGAAGGGCACACCAACCGAGACGCTTGACTAGCGGACCAGAATAGTGTATATACACGTATATGTCTGCCAAGACCTCGCCGTTTCATGCCTGCCGCGCGTGCGCATGCTGGGTGCTTCGTCGAGCGAGTCGCGCCGTGACCCAGCACTATGAAGCGAGTTTTCGCGGAACCGGTCTGCGGGCGACCCAGTTCACGCTGTTGGCGATGCTGGCCCAAACCGGGCCCCTGCCGCTCAGCACCTTGGCCACAATGCTGGGCCTTGAGCGGACTTCGTTGACGAGGAATCTCCGGCCACTTGAGAAAAAGGGGTTCGTCAGCACCGCGGCCGATGACGATCAGCGCATCCGACGCATTGCAATTACCAAGAAGGGCGAAGCCGCCGCCTTGGCGGCGCTTGACGCCTGGAATCAGGCGCAATCCACGGCCCACGAGGTGATTCGCCGCACCGGGGTCGACAAACTGTTCGGTCCACGCAGGGGATAGTTTTGTCCAACACAGTGTAGATACACGGAGACAGTCCGTTGGATTTGATCAAAGGGAGTCGTGGCAAGCGATAGACTCCGATTGCGAGTAATGGTATCTCCCTACTCGCAAATTTATATGCCGCCGGGTAGCCTAAGCGAATTTTAAAGGGAGAATTCATGATCAAACCGAAAATCCTGGTAACTTCTGCGGCGGGTCGAACCGGTGCTGCCGCTGTGCAGCAACTGCTGGAAAAAGATTACCCCGTGCGTGCCTTCGTGCGCCGCTGGGACACGCGAGCCGACGCACTGCACAAGGCCGGCGCGGAGGTCGTAACCGGCAACCAGTTTGATCTGCGCGACCTGCGTAAGGCCCTGCATGGCGTGCAACGCGCTTACCACTGCCCGCCCTTGGCAACCAACCTTTTGCATAACACCATGCTGTTTGCGATCGCGGCGGAAGAGGCAAAGCTGGAAGCCGTGGCCTTGATGAGCGGCTGGAACCCCCACCCGACACACCCTTCGGTTGTGACCCGTGAACACTGGATCGCTAATCAACTGTATCGCTGGATGCCTTCGGTGGATGTTATCCATGTCAACCCCGGCCTGTTCGCGTTTGTCTACCTGCTAGGCCTGCCCGCCATCATGCACATGGGCATATTCGTCGCTCCTTTCGGCGAGGGCCGCAACGCCCCGCCGTCCAGCGAGGACATCGCGCGGGTAGCAGTGGGCGTGCTCACCGACCCGGCGCCACACATCGGCAAGTGCTACCGGCCCACAGGCCCCGATTTGCTGTCGCCCTACGACGTCGCCGGCATCCTCTCCCGGATCGTTGGCCGTAAGGTCAAGTACCGGAACGTGCCCATTAAGATGTTCGCCAAGGCAGCGACTGCACAGGGTTTCCCGCTTCTTGAGACCTCACAAGTGCGTTACTACGCCGAGGAACTACAACGCGGCGTTTTCGAGATCGGCGCTCCCACCGATCACGTCGAGTCAGTCACTGGGCAAAAGCCAGAGAAATTTGAGAGCATCGCTCGCCGCTACATCCAACGGCCGGAACTGATCCATCCGAGCCTCAGGATAGGTAGCAGGTTCGACGTGCTGGCCTTCATGGTTAAGATGATGTTGACCAGCGTGCCCGAACTGCATCAGTGGGAACGCGAGCGTGGCCACCCTTTGCTCACCGATCCGGTGCTTGCACAAGACAGTCCTGAGTGGCGGACCACTGCCGAACAACGGCTGCTGAATCTACTGCCTATTTCCAGAAAGTATGGTGATCAAGCCTGACAGGTGTAAGCCGCGTCGAAAAGACGAGAACATCAACTGTGGTGGTCAGTTTTCGTAATTTTGTGAGGGGCTCGAAATGCGACCCAACACATGGTTCGATGCGGACGCACCTGACGGTGTGTAGATCACGCTTCGGGCTTGAGATCGCTCAGTTCGTACGGGGTGAGCGCTAGGTCTTGCGGACAGCTTAGACGTTGGGTCAACGCATGAGATAGTGTTTTGTCCAACAAAGTATATATACACGGAGGCAGCCCATGGGACTCGATCTACTGGCTTCAATTGAAATGACGGTCTGTGCAGCTATCGCGGTGGCCGTATTGGCCATCGGATTCGGCGAAGATGCCTGGACGCGCGTCCGAATCGCGACCGGACTCACCGCGTGGTTCATCGTCGTCACGGTTATGGCGGCCACGGAAGCGTTCCACTATCAACATGGGCTTGGAGCGCCGGGCCTGGGAGTTGCGGTGCTGCTCCCGATCATTGTTCTCACCGTCCGTGTGTTCCGCTCGCCCTCATTGCACCGGGCTCTGCGGGCGATCCCGTTGTCCATGCTCATCGGCGTGAACGTCATCCGCGCCTTTGGCGTCATGTTCTTGGTCCTCTATACCGCGGGCCGTTTGCCGGCGCCCTTTGCCCCGGTCGCCGGCTGGGGTGATATCCTCGTCGGCCTCACAGCCGTTCCAGTCGCATGGCTGGCGTATAAAAAGGGGACGGCGGCGCACTCGGCGGTCTTGATCTGGAATACCTTGGGCCTGGTCGATCTGATCGCGGCGGTCGGGCTCGGCGTGACCTCATCGCCCGGGCCTCTCCGGTTGATCTTCGCGGAACCGGGTGCGGGCATCATGACCGCACTTCCCTGGCTGCTGATCCCAGGTTTCCTTGTTCCGTTGCTGGCGTCGACGCACCTTGCAGTCTTTTATCGCCTGAGCATGGCGGGAGTATTTTCCTGCCAGCACAAGAGGGCCGTTGCTCTTGAGCCGTAATGGATGAGAAGCGAATCTCACAACACGTTCACACTAATGTGTGGGACAAGCCCACAAATACCAACTCCATGTTGGGCGGACAAAACAGGAGGAGATTATGGCTGAACTGACATTAACCACCTTCCTGACCCTTGATGGAGTCATGCAGGCCCCCGGCGGTCCGGGTGAGGACACGACCGGGAACTTCCCTCACGGTGGCTGGCTCGTTCCCCATGCGGACGCCGATATGGGGATGACGATGGTCGACATCTTCTCGAAGGCAGACGCGTTCCTGCTCGGGAGGACAACCTACGATATCTTCGCCGCACATTGGCCACGGGGCACCGGCGCCGACGACCCCATTGCTCAAAAACTAAATTCGCTTCCGAAGTACGTCGCGTCACGTACGCAGAGTACCTTCAGTTGGAGTGGATCTTCGCTGGTTCGCGACGTCGCCAAAGAGGTCGTTGAACTCAAGAAGCGCTTCCCACGAGAAATTCAAGTTCACGGAAGTTGCGGACTCGCCCAAACGCTGATCGAGCACGACCTCGTCGATGAGTACAGGTTGCTGATATTCCCCGTGATCCTCGGCAGCGGCAAGCGACTCTTCGGCTCCGGCACAATCCCGGCGTCGCTGACGCTCGTGAGCTCCAGTACCACGAGCACAGGAACCATTGTGAGCGTCTATCGTCGCGCAGGAAGTCTCAGGACCGGATCGTTTGCACTCGACTGAGATGTCCTGCTGCCTAACGATGCGGCGAGTGCCGCCCAGCAAACCATTGCAGCGGACATGCCGAAAGCGGCGCGCCCCTCAACTTTACGTTAGGCCTCAGGAGGAGCATCATGTATGACGAAGCATTCTGGAACAAGCGCTACGCCAGCGATGACTACCTGTACGGTACAGAGCCGAATTCATTCCTTGCCGAACAGTACAGGCTTCTCCGTGGGCCTGTATTGTCTCTTTCAGAGGGAGAGGGGCGTAATGCTGTTTTTCTGGCATCACATGGATTAGAGGTCGTCTGTGTCGATATTTCGGCGGTCGCATTGGAAAAGGCGAAGAAACTGGCCAAATCGCGCGGCGTAGAAATCGCGACCATGGTTTGTGACCTGGAAACGTTTGAGCCAGAAGAAGACCATTATGGCTCGGTGGTCTCAATTTCGGCGCATCTTCCGAGCAAAGTTCGAAATAGGCTTTATCCATTGGTAGAGCGGTCACTTCGACCTGCTGGAACCATCATTCTGGAAGCGTACTCTGAGAATCAGCTGTCACGAGATACAGGCGGTCCCAAGGATTTAGACATGCTAATGACAGTTGATAAGCTCCGTCGGGAGTTCCCGAATTGCGAGCCAGTAGTTTTGCGCGAAATTGAAAGGGAAGTTTCCGAGGGAGAAGGCCATACGGGTATGGCTTCCGTTGTTCAGTTCATTGCGCTTCGGAACCCGAGAGATTGCAGAACGCGCAGCAACGCTCCCGATTCTTTATGCTGCTCTTTCAGCAGTGAGTCAAGGACGAATGATTCCTGCACCGGGGGGCTTACTTATTGCAGGGGTTGACGGAGACGTGGTCGGAGCGGTCGGCATTTCTGGTGACATAGGAGATAACGATGAAGTTTGCGCAATAGCCGGAATCAAAGCGGTTGGATTGTCAGCAATTCCGGGGCATTAGGGTGAGTTGCGCAAATTGAGTTTCGGATCATCAGACATCGTATCTTACAGGAGGATTTATGCTCATCTGGACTAACAGCCAAGAGGAAGTCAACTGGAATGAGCTGGAAACGCTCTATCGTCTCGCGCCACTTGGGAATAAGAGCGCAGCGCATTTAAGGCTGGTTTTTGGAAACAGCAGGTTCAAGTGGTTTGCATGCGAAGAGGGCAAGCTCGTCGCTGCCGGTAGGGCTCTGGCAGACGGAGCAGACTGCTCATATATCTGTGACATTGCCGTTCTCCCGAGTCACCAAGGTATGGGGGTGGGAAAGGAAATGGTGTCCAGATTGGTCGCCGACTCGAAGGAACACAAGAAGATCATCCTTTACTCCGTCCCAGGCAAGGAGTCCTTCTATGAGAAGCTGGGTTTTTTGCGTCTGCTTACCGCGATGGCAATCTTCCAAGACCGTGAATCGGGCATAGAACGAGGATATCTCAGCGATGTGGCCTAACCAATCATTCCACCGGACCGGACCTTGCGCATAAAGCCGCGCAAGGCTGGTGAATTCAGACGTTGGGCATCACAAACAGTTGGAGAGTGA
>JACQCD010000049.1 GCA_016201825.1 Nitrospirota bacterium
CTTTGGGAGACAGGCCTCGGGATCAGAACATTCGCCTGTTTCTTTGCGTTTCTAGGTCAGCGAAGGTGTTGTTCCCTAAAACAAAAAAAGGGAGGCCCGTAGTGGGCCTCCCTTTTCAACTCCGTTGAAAATATTCAGGTTACTTGGCGCCCCCCAAGCTTCGCTCGTAAGCAATCGCCTGCCACGCCTCTTCGTCCGTGATCATCGCCGGGTTGTACGAGATCATGCCGGTACCCGGGCTGCCATTCTTGACCACCCAAAACATCTCGCCCTCGGTTCGGATCGTATGAAACTGGGGATTGGTGAAATCTCTCGGCGACGGATCCAGAGCTGCTCCCGCCGGGCCATCACCCTTCCCCGAGTTCCCGTGGCACGTAAAGCAGGTGCCTTTGCCTTCGAAAATCGCCTTGCCTTTCGCCAGAACATCAGGCGTCGGCTTCAAGGGGCTCTTCATTTCTTTGGCCTTGGCCAGTTCAGCGGCCGGCACCCGGGGAACCTTGATGTCTTTCTCGGCCGCGACCGCCACACCGGCGGCAAACACCAACCCGACGACCCCCGCCACTACCACACTCGTGCTCTTACCCATGGATCTTCTCCTCCTCCTGATGAATAAAGGTGAACCCCTTGACTCCCGACGGTCTATTCGACCTTCACGGTCACTGAGGCCTTGGCATCGAGCGGTTCGTGTTCGCTGCTGTACGCTTGGACCGTGATCTCGTGTGTACCCTTTGTGAGCCCTTTGAGGACGATCGATGTCCCCGTCTTAACCGGCTTCATCCCGCCACGATCGATGAACACGTGGACATGGTCTGCGCGTCCCGCTTTCTCCTGGCTCCAGGTCACCGTGACGTCGCCCTTGACGATCTCGTTCGGCTTGGGAGCCAGAATCGTCACCGCGCCGTCCGCCGCCCACGCCCATCCTCCCGCGACCACGAATATGATCCCAACGAGGACTTTGACTCGCCCCAACCACGCGGCGGCTTTCAATCGTGCTCTTGACCTCTCAGACGGGATCTCTCCCGGAATATTCACGCCTCGTGTCCGCAACGCTCAGGGCGACGGGCGGCCGAGGCTTCGCTCGTACAGGAGGATCAGCCAGCCCTCTTCTTCGTCGATCACGCTGCCGACAACGGGAACCATCGCCGTGCCGGCGCTCCCGTTCTTCAGCACCCACATCAATTCCCCGTCCGTGCGCGCGCGATGGAACTCGGGATTGGTGAAATTACGCGGCGAGGGATCGAACCCGACCGAGGCCGGACCGTCCCCCTGACCCTTGGCACCGTGGCAAATGAAACACGTCCCTTTGCCATGGAACAGGCCGTCCCCTTTCGCAATGTTGTCCGACGTCGAGGGAAACGGATTGGTGACGGCCTTGGCGGCTTCGAGTTGGTCTTGCGGAACCCGAGGCTGGAGTGGATCGCGCTCCGCAGCGGATACGAGCAGAGGAGCAAACATCAACGGGATGAAGACCAACCACGCATACGAAGCGACTCGGATCACGGCGCGCATTTTAAAATATTTCATCCAATGCGGCGGGGATCTTAATGAAATCGCCAGACCTTGTCAAGCATTTTTCACACCGGAGGGGTCGTTCTTGACACGTCTTGGAACGCTCACGTATGATCCGCCGGTGATCGCACCCGTCGGCACTCCCCTTACTGAATGGATGACCCCGGAGCGATTTCTCGTCGAGACTGATCCTGTCGCGACTCCTCCCCTCCTTCGTGTCCTCCTGACCTCCGACGGATCGATGACCACGCTGCTCGAATCCCTCCGTCTGGGGCCACTCGACCTGGAGGTCATTCGCCAAGGGGAGGAACCGATTGATCCCGAGACCGCCCTCCGTCTGGGGGTACGGCCTCGGGAGGCCGCTATTACCCGCCATGTGTGGCTTTCCCATGCGGGGCAGCGATTGCTCTACGCCGTCTCGGTCCTGCCCACGTCGCACCTCAATGTCGCTCTGGCAGAAGGCATCCGGCGTGGGGTCGAACCGCTGGGACGCCTGCTGGACGCGTGTGGGCGACCCGCCGTCCGGGATCACCTCCGGATCGGGCGCATTCAGAATGCCACCCTCGCGGACGCCCTCGGAGCGGGGGCGTCGGACCGGCTCTGGTGCCGGACGTCTCGGTTGGCGGTCGAACACACGCTCACTGCCTCGATTGTCGAGGTTTTTTCTCCGCGACTGGTTGAATGACATGACCGACCACGTGCGAAGTAAGCTGCGCGCCGTCGCCGACCTGATTCGATTATCCAAGCAGTACGGAACGCTCCTGCTGATGGCGCCGGCGCTCTGGTCGCTGGTCATCGCGGCCGACGGCCACCCGCCCGCCTCGTTGTTGCTGGTCTTCGTCATTGGCGCGTTCGTCATGCGGAGCGCCGGCTGCGTGCTCAACGATCTGGCAGATCGCGGCTTCGACCGCCACGTCGAACGGACGAAGGACCGGCCGCTCGCGTCCGGCTATTTGACGCCTCGGGACGCGCTGATCGTCGGCGCCCTCCTGTCCGGGTCCGCCCTCGCGCTCGCGTTGACGCTGAACCCCTTGGCGCTCGGCCTGAGCGTGGTCGGCTTTGGCTTGGCCGCGATCTATCCGCTGACAAAGCGGATCATCGCAACGCCGCAAGCCGTCATGGGGGCGGCGTTCGGCTGGGGGGCGCTGCTCGCCTGGGCCGCCGTCCGCAACGAGATCGCCGCCCCGGCCATTGTCATCTTCATCGCGACGGTGTGTTGGGCCGCCGCCTACGACACGATCTACGCGCTGCTCGACCGGGACGATGACATCAAGATCGGCGTCCGCTCATCCGCCATCGCGTTCGGTCGCTACGTCTGGGTCGGAGTCGGCGCGCTGTTGGGGCTTGCGCTGGCGAGCCTGATCGTCCTCGGTCTGCTCGTGCCGCTCGGCCCCGCCTATGCGCTCTGCCTGGCGCTGGTGGCGATCATCTTCGCTTACCAAACCTGGAGGCTGCGCCGCGGCATCGATCGTCCATCCACGTTCCGCCTGTTTCGATCCCATGCCGGGGTGGGGTTCCTCATCCTATTCGGCATCACGATCGATCTGCTCTTGCGATAGGACCCGCCGTGCCGTACGCCGACCTCCGCGAATTTCTCACCGTGCTGGAACGGGAGGGCGAGCTCGTCCGCGTTCGGCACGAGGTCGATCCCCACCTCGAAATCACGGAGATCCTCAACCGCCTGCTGGCCAGTCAGGGCCCGGCGGTCCTGTTCGAGAACGTCAAGGGCTCTTCGATGCCGCTCCTCGCCAACCTCTTCGGCACGGTCAAGCGAGTCGCGATGGGGCTCGACACCGACGAACCGGGGCTCGAAGAGATCGGCAAGTTCCTCGCGTTCCTCCAGCATCCCGAACCGCCGAAGGGATTCGTGGATGCGATCAAACACCTGCCGTTCTACGGCCGCATCCTCCACCTGGCGCCGAAGACGATCAGCCGCGCACCGTGCCAGGAGGTGGTGCTCACCGGCGAGCAGGCCGACTTGGGAATCCTGCCGATTCTCTTCTGCTGGCCGGACGACGGCGGGCCTCAAATCAATTGGCCGCTGATCGTCACCAAATCGCCCCACGGGGGCAAGTACAACGCCGGGATTTACCGGATGCAGGTCCTGGGCAAGGACCGCACCGCGATGCGCTGGCTCAAACACCACGGCGGCGCGCACCATTACCGCGAGTGGATGAAACTCGGGCAGACCATGCCGGTCGCCGCGGTGTTGGGGTGCGATCCCGGCACGACGATCGCCGCGGTTACGCCCGTCCCCGAACAGATCGGCGAGTACCATTTCGCCGGCCTGCTCCGCAAGAAGGGGATCGAGCTCGTCCGCTGCAAGACGATCGATCTGGAGGTGCCGGCGTCGGCCGAGATCGTCATCGAGGGACAGGTCACGCCCGGTGACATGGCGGACGAAGGCCCGCACGGCGACCACACCGGCTACTACAACCCGGTCGAGTCGTTCCCGGTGTTTCGCGTGACGGCCATCACCCACCGCCGCAACCCGATCTACATGACCACGGTGACCGGCCGTCCGCCGCGCGAGGACGCGGTCGTGGCACTCGCACTCAACCGCATCTTCCTACCCATGATCAAGCAGACCTTTTCCGAAATCGTCGACTTCCACCTCCCGATGGAAGCCCTGTCCTACCGGGTTGCGATCATCGCGCTCAAGAAGGAGTACCCCGGGCACGCCAAGCGGGTGATGATGGGGCTGTGGGGGTTCCTCAAACAATTCCTCTACGTGAAATTCGTGATCGTGGTGGACCCCACGATCGACATCCGCAAGTGGGAGGACGTGATCTGGGCCATTTCCACCAACGTCGACCCCAAGCGCGACGTGACCATCATCGAGAACACGCCGATCGACTACCTGGATTTCGCCTCGCCCCTGCCAGAGCTCGGCGCAAAAATGGGCATCGACGCCACCACTAAGATCCCCCCTGAGATTTCCCGCGAATGGGGCAAACCGATCGTCATGGACCCCGACATCGTCGAGCGAGTCACCAGACGCTGGAAGGAGTACGGCTTTACGTCCTAGACCCCGGCGAGCATGGGCCCGCCGACGGCGATTCACGGAGCAGGCGCATGGCGAGGATGTCCCCTCGGCATGGCGCCGGCGTACCAGACACGCGGCGCGTCCGGGTTCACGAAAAGGAGACCAACCAATGTCCCACCCACTCCACCCATTGCTGGTCCACTTCCCGATCGCGTTGCTGTACACCACGGTGCTGTTTGAGGTGCTGGGGTATCTCCTCAAGAAAGAGGCTCTTCGCCAGACCGCGCTGTGGCTCTTGATTCTCGGGTTGGCCGGCGGCGTGGTCGCCGCGATCGCGGGGGCGTGGAGCGAGGAACTCGTGGAGGCGGCCGGCGTGCCCGAGGCGGCGATCGACCGCCACGAAACCTTCGCCATCCTCAGCCTGGTCGCGTTCGGGCTCCTGTTGATCTTCCGCCTCTGGCGCGGCCGAGGCTGGATCCCTCAGAACGAAGCGATCTATTTCGCCATCGCAATGGTCGGCCTTCTGTTGCTGGGTACCGCGGGCTTCTTCGGCGGCGAACTGGTCTACCGCTATGGGGCGGGCGTCGAGCGCCCCGCTCCGCCGACCCCGGAAGCCCCAACCCGATAGCCGCGCCCGACCTCGACGTGTTGACTTGGGCCAGGCCGGCAACGGCCCGTCGCCTCACTTCCCCTTCATCGAACTGATATCAATAAACGGCGTGGCCCCGCCCGACACCTGCGGTAGCTTCCCGTCCCACTTCTCGATCGCGCGGAGCTGAAGCAGGATCGGCGTCAGCGTTTCGCGCTGCAGTCGCTGGCCCTCTGCCTCGGCGCGGGCTTGCGTGATGCGCTGCTCGGCTTCGATCTTGATGCGATCGAGATCCCGCCGGGCTTTGAGCGCCGACTGCTCGGCCGTTTGCTTGGCCTCGATCGCGGAATTAAACTCGTGAGAGAAGTCGAAGTTCACGATCGAGAACTCGTCCACCATGATGTTGAACTGCTTCAGCCGTTCGGCCAGGCTCGCCTTGATCTCGTCCTTGACCTCCGGCCGCCGTGTGATCAGCTCCTCCGCGGTGAAGTGCGCCGTGACCGACTTGACCGCCTCCTGCACCGCCGGGTCGATGACCCGCTCCTTGAAACTCAGCCCGATCTCCTGGTAGACCTTTTGCGCGCGGCTGGGGTCGATGTGAAAGTTCACCGCGATGGTGGACGAGACGTTCTGCAGGTCCTTTGACGCCGCCCGCGCGTCGGTCTGCGACTTCTGCACCTTCACGTCGATCGGGATGATTTCCTCGATGAAGGGAATCTTGAAGTGCAGCCCCTCCCCCAGGTCGATGTCTTTGACGCCCGACAGCTTGCTGAACAGCACGCCGCGCTCGCCGGCCCCGATCACTTGAAACGACGCCGAGATCAGCATCAGCGCCAGCACGACCACGACGAGCGTCATGATCCGCCTGGGGAGCTTGGAGAGGCCTTCTCGCATCTTCATCTCAAACACATCCGCCATCGCCGCCCTCCTTGGTCGATATTCCGAGTCCAATCCCGGACGGATTCTACGCTAATAGCACGCGATGTCCAGCGCCCCCGCCAAATGACACCTGCCTTGCCAGGTCCGTCTCCACCGACTACGCTTATCCGCGCCACGTGCCTTCAAGAGGACGCCATGAAACGACTAGGGATTTTCATCATGACGCTCGGCATCGTATTGAACGCAGGTATCGGCTTCACGGGTTCGAAACGTGACGCCGAATCCAGCACGCTGGGCGTCCCCTCTTACCCGGGCTGGACTGTCCACCGGCTCGACGACAAGGTGGACGCGTCGGGCAAGATGCACGTGTATCAATACCAGTACTACTCGGACGACCCCGCACAACAGATCATCAGCTTCTACGAACAACACATCGGCGCGAAGGCCTCCTACATGGCCGCCACGTCGACCCACACGGTCAACGCGCCGGACGGCGCGATGATCCAGATCACGGCGCCCCCGGACGGCGTGGCGCAGACCGACGAGGCGGGCGCTTCCACCGGCAAGACCTGGAAGACCCTCATCACCATCATTCGGTTTAAGGCCCCGTAGGACGCAGGCCCGCCGGCGCGGCCCTGGTGTTTTGCAGCGGGTTTTGGTATGAGTACTCCCCGCCATGCCGCGTCGCCACTCACCCGCCGGGACCGTCGCGCTCATCGGTCTGATCACGGTTTCGCTCCTCGTCGCCATCGGATGGCCGCCCTCCGTCGGCTCGGGTGAGGTCGCCCCTCCTCGCCCTTCAAAAATACCGACCGCACAGACCACATGTCTTCGCTGTCACGTGAACGGCGGCGCGCCCGTCAAGCGCTCGCTCACCGACCCGGCGTGCGCGGAGTGCCATCTTCCCGATCTCACTCCCGCACTCATTCTCACGCGGGTCTCGACTCAGACATCTCAGACATCCGCTCGACCGCCGACATCCCCTCGCGTGCGCCAGGACATGGTCGTCATTCCCGGCGGCGAGTTCATCATGGGCAACAACGGGCGCGGCGACGACGGCCCCGGCGACGAGGACGAACGGCCCGCGCACCGGGTCTCCGTCAACGCCTTCCGGATGGACCGCTACGAGACCACCAACGCGATGTACGAGGCGTTTGTAAAGACCACCGGGCGCGCCGCTCCGCATCATTGGTTGAACGGCTCGTATCCCGACGGCAAGGCCGATCATCCCGTGGTCTACGTGGATTGGAACGACGCGGGTGCGTTCTGCCGTTGGGCGGGCAAGCGGCTCCCCACCGAGGCCGAGTGGGAGCGGGCGGCCCGAGGCACGGACGGGCGGCGCTTCCCCTGGGGCAACGAGTTCTCGCCCGCCAAGGCGAACACGCCTCAGTACTGGCTCACCAAACACGAGCCCGGCGACACGATGCCGGTGGGCTCGTTTCCGCAGGGGCGGAGCCCGGAGGGGCTGGAGGACATGGCCGGCAACGTGTACGAGTGGGTCGCGGATTGGTACCAGCCCTACCCCGGCAACACCGTCGCCAACGTCCACTACGGCGTGAAGAACAAAGTCCTTCGCGGCGGATCGTGGTACGACTGCCTCTCCTACGGTTGCGGCTTGAGCTCGCCGGTCTACAACCGGAGCCGGTTCGCACCCGAGATCAAGAACAAAGGATTCGGTTTCCGCTGCGCGCAGGACGTGAAATGACGGCATCCCGAATCGGATTCTCGCTCGCGGGCTGGCTGCTCGCGGCGCTGATCGCCTGCTCCCCGGTGCCCCCCGGGATGATCCTGATCCCCACGGGAACGTTTGTGATGGGCAGCAACGCGGAGGACGCCGAGCACAAGGCGCTCGACTACGGCCTCGTCAAACCGTGGTTCGTCGACGAGCACCCCGAGCATCGGGTGGCGCTGCCCGCCTACTACCTCGATCGCTACGAGGTCACCCAGGCGGAGTACCAGACCTTCGTGTCGGCGACCGGACGGCCGGCGCCGCTGGGCTGGACGGACCGGCGCCACCCCGCAGGCCTCGCGCGCCACCCGGTGGTCTCGGTCACGTGGGCGGACGCCGACGCGTACTGCCGGTGGGCGGGCAAGCGGCTCCCGACCGAAGCGGAGTGGGAACGGGCCGCGCGAGGGACCGACGGCCGTCCGTATCCGTGGGGCGATCGCTTCGAGCTGGGACGCGCCAACGTCGGCGGGGCGCGCAGCGGGACGACGACGGTCGGCAGTTACCCGACCGGCCGGAGCCCGGAAGGCGTCTACGACCTGGTCGGCAACGTATGGGAGTGGACCGCCGACTGGTACGGGCCCTACCCTGGGCATCCCGCCGAGGAGCTCGTCGAGCAGGACGCTCGACCGACCCGCGTCCTCCGCGGGACATCCTGGTCTGGGATCGGCCACTTCGCGCCGGAGGCCCAGATGGACATCCTGGCGCACAACGCGCGGGGAAGCTTCCGCTTCTCCACCGACCCTGAGGGCCGGCTCAACGACGTAGGGTTTCGCTGCGCGAAGAACACGTAGGGGTGTACCACGTCACGAGGCGGGCGTACAGCAGTACGCCCCTACAATAAACCGCGTTTGCGAAGGAACTCGGCGTCGACCTTCTCCGCCAGCCGCTCCTGATCGGGGAACATGAGCCGCTCGACGTACTTGCCGATGAGATCGGGCTCCAGGTTCACCGGCGAACCCGGCGGCCTGAGCCCCAGCGTCGTCGCCGATGCGGTATGCGGGATGATCGCGACGGAAAACGTCTTCTCGGCGAGGGCGTTGATCGTCAGACTGACGCCGTCGACGGTCACCGAGCCCTTGCCCACGCAATAGCGCAGCACCTCGCGCGGCGCTTCGATCGTCAGGATGATCGCGTTGCCTTCCGGCGCGCGCCCGACGATCCGGCCGACGGCTTCGACGTGCCCGCTGACCAGATGACCGCCCAGCCGATCGCCCAGGCGCATCGCCCGCTCGAGATTCACGCCGTCGCCCGCCGCGAGTCCCCCCAGGGTCGTCACCCGCAGCGTCTCCGGCGAGACTTCGACCGCAAATCCGTGGTCGACGAACCGGACCACGGTCAGGCATACGCCGTTGACGGTGATGCTCTCTCCGATCCGCATGCCGGTGACTACACGGCTCGCCAGGATCGTCAACGTCGCAGAGGCCAGACCTCGCTCCAATGTCTGCACGACACCAAGCTCTTCAACGAGACCCGTAAACACTAGGCATCTCCCTCGGGATCAGGCAGGTGATAGAAATGATGCGTCGGCCCGCACCCGCGCCCGATGGACAGCGAGTGGCGGATCGCCTCGGTCACGTACCGTTTGGACGCGCGCACGGCCTCCACCAACCCCGCGCCCCTCGCAAGGTGCGCGGCGATCGCCGCGGAATACGTACACCCGGTGCCGTGCGTGTTCTCCGTGTCGATCCATTCGCCCGGGATAATGGTCCAGGCCGATCCGTCGTAGAGAACGTCGGTGGCGGGAGCCCCCGACAAATGCCCGCCCTTCAGCAACACCGCCCGGCACCCGAACCCCATGATCTTCCCGGCGGCGGCCTTCGCGTCATCGATCGTATCGATCGACAGGCCGGTGAGGCGCTCCGCCTCGTGGACGTTGGGGGTCACCAGCGACGCCAGCGGGAACAGGTCGCGGGTGACGGACGCGATCGCATCCGGTTTGAGCAACGGCACGCCGCCTTTGGAGAGCATGACGGGGTCGACGACCAGATGCGGCGCCTTGAATCTCCGAAGACGACCCGACACGATGTCCACGATCTCGGAGGAGAAGAGCATGCCGGTCTTGACGGCACCGATCGCGAAGTCGTCGAAGACCGCGTCGATCTGGGCTTCGATGATGTCGCGCGGCAGCGCGTGGACCATCGTGACGGTCCGGGTGTTCTGCGCGGTCACGGCCACCAGCACCGAGAGCGCGAACGCCCCGTTCGCCTGGATCGCCTTGATGTCGCCCTGAATGCCCGCGCCGCCGCCCGAATCGGATGTGGCGATGGTTAGAACCTGGGGAAGCGTGTGGGTGTCGGCCATCGTGCTCCTGATCATGGAACGGTGTCTCATTCTAGCATCGTCCTTCTCATTCGTTCAACGCGCGCCTTGACTCAACCGGTCGGGATCGTCCAGACTCGGGGCCATGAACACATGGCGCCTGCTGATCGACCCGCCGCAATCTGCGGCTCACAACATGGCGGTGGACGAGGCCCTTGCCGCGTCGTGTCGTGCCGAGGCAACGGCTCCCACGCTGAGGCTGTACGCCTGGGAGCGGCCGTCGATTTCGCTCGGGTATTTTCAGCGCCCCGATGAGATCGTGGACCTTGACCGCTGCCGCGACGCCGGAGTGCCCGTCGTCGTGCGCACCACCGGAGGACGGGCGGTCTACCACCATGACGAGGTGACGTATAGCCTGGTCGCACCCATCCATCACCCGCTCTTTCCGCCGACGATCAAGGGCACGTTCGCCGCGGTGGCGCGCGCGCTGGCCGCGGGCTTGGCCGAACTGGGGGTCGCGGTCGATACGTGGACTGACGACCGAGGCGGCGCCGCCCGCCCCCAGGCCGGAGCGCGCTCGCCGTTCTGCTTCGAATCGGTCTCCTGGTACGAAATCACCCTGGGGGGGAAGAAGCTCATCGGGAGCGCGCAGCGCCGCTGGAAAACGGCGTTCCTCCAGCACGGCTCGCTCCTGTTGACGTACGAACCCGAGGCGGCGGCTCCTTGGTTTCGAGCCGCGAGCGGATCGCCCGCGACTCATCGCGTCACCGGCCTGAACATCGATGGGCGATCGTTCACGCGCGACGACGTCTGCCGCGCGCTGGTTGTCGGCTGGGAGCGCGCGTTTGATATCCGCCTTGCGCCAGGCGCCTTGACCGAGGCCGAGGCCGCCTTCGTCGCGGAAACGTCACACAGCCGTGACTTGGCCGTCACCCTGGTGCGCTAAGATGACCCGCGTGCAGACCGGCCCTCTCATCCTCGTGGTGGAAGATGACCCCAAGACCTCGGCGCTACTGACCGTGTATCTGGAGCGCGAAGGCTACCAGAGCCGGTCCGCCGCGGACGGCCTGTCTGCGATCGAGCTCGCCCAACGTCACCATCCCGCGCTGGTCGTGCTGGACCTCATGATTCCCAAACTCGACGGCATCGAGGTCTGTCGTCGGATCAGGCAAACGTCGGACGTGCCCATCCTGATGCTCACCGCGCGGGTCGAGGAGCTGGACAAGCTGGTCGGCCTCTCGATCGGCGCCGACGATTACGTGACCAAACCGTTCTCGCCCCGCGAGGTGGTCGCGCGCATCAAAGCGATTCTACGACGAACCATCGCCAAGGCCCCGACCGGCGCGTCGGTTCTGACCTCGGGC
>JACQCD010000065.1 GCA_016201825.1 Nitrospirota bacterium
CACCGGTACCGTTTTTAGGGGGTGCCTTGACCCCTCCCGGGTATGCGATCGTCGAATACAGGGCATCCTGGGAGGTCGTTTTTTGTTCATCAACAAACCATATTTCCTAAAACGGGTTTTTCTACAGCCTCAACGAAAAAGCTAACCGGCGCGCGCTTTTTGCGCGTCCGTGTTCAGCGCGTTGTTCGGCCCCATCTCGGTACTCCGGGCTATAATAGCAAGCAGACTGACAATTCACACCGCCAAGGGCACCCCCAATTTGTTCGCAAGGCGTTCAAACTCGGATCGATCTAGGTCGTGAATCGCTCCCCGGAGAGAGCCTTTTCCTAGCGCATCGGCCACGACTTCCTTGGACAGAAACATATCGATGACTTGGATGACGGCGTCACGCTTGAATCGCCAACGCCAACTGGATGAAAGGTCGTCGCGGAACGAACCTGTGACCCGAGCAAACCCGTAGATGTGAACTGGTTTGGTGGAGTTGGGCGGGTAACCGCGGCAAATCAATACGATATCACCGATGCCCAAACCGACAAATTTCTGTATTTTTCTAGCTGCGCCGGACGGGTCACCCTCGTCCGGATACGCTGCGTTGATCGCATCTTGGAGCTGCATCGAGGTGACGTTCGCTGGGTTCACGGCGATGTTTGGCCAACCGACCGCGACTACACTCTCGGCCAAAAAACTGTGCCAATGATCTTCACCAGTATCTCCAGACGTGGTTTTCAAAGCCCAGTAGCGAGCGGTCGGGATAGCCGCCTGGGCTAACGCCGACCTTCGTTCCAGGCGATACAAGGACCGAGTATCAAACACCTGCTTTGCTTGGTCCAGGTTTGGAACTCGGGCGCTTGCTAGAAGCAAAGCAAACCAATCTGTGATCTGATGTATCAATACCCGATCCGCAGCATCCTCCGAATCCAAAGCCAGACAGGCTTCCTGATTTGAGAACAGTCCTTGCCAGGTCATGTTTGCTGACCCTACGAGCACCCAAAGCCGACTGTCTGCTCGCGTCACGACCATAACCTTCGCGTGAAGTTTGCCCTGTTCGCAGTAAGGCGGCACAGAACGCACCGTCGCCGTTCCAAGAAGCCTTTCCAGCTTGTAGGGATCGTTAATGGTAAATTCTTCGGAAATGACCAACGTAAGTCGCGGGCAATTAGCCAGCGCCGTCAACAAATCCTCGTCGGGGTTGAAATATGCCACTGCCAGCCGAACCTCGGTGGCACTACGCAGTTCGTCGAGCACGATCCTCCCGATATCTGGTTGCGTTACGAAGAGCATCGGCATTACCCTCGTGGGGCCGAACGCCCTGGCTAAGCTGCGGTGCGCGAACGCGATCGTGATTCCGGCGTGGGCCTCCCGCGCACCGTCAGCTTCAGCCGGTAGTTAGAAAGTGAACCTTGAGCTGACCCTACTGTCACGCATGACCCATTCACCGAGAACGATGACGACACCACCCGGTGCCTTCCACTCCTGGCGTCCACCTTGTGCTGGATGCTCACCGCACCCTCGATGCCAAGCCGCCCCCGGCGTCGTCCGTCGCGGCATTGACCAACATCAGACTTCTCCTTTGGCTGGCCCGCTCGTTCGTCCCTTCGAACGCTTCACCAACCCCAACGCCACCCAGAGCCGCCGGCCCCACCGCAACCCGGTTCAACCTGCTATCACGTGAGGCGGCGACCGTCCCGCCACCCTTGCGCTTCAAAAGGGCACTGCCCCATTGAGTGAGAGAGCGGGCCAGCCCCGCGCTGAACAACGCCTCACGACGCCGCCCCGCAGGCCCGACAAACGCTGCCCCGAGGCAGGATGTTCAAACCATCCTTCACCCCAAGAATTTTGGAAGCCGATCGACAGCCTCGAAGGTCGGATTGACCACGGTCGTCCCCAGAGCCGACCCCACCGTCTGTTGTCGTGTGCCTCATTGAATCTTTCTAACATAATATTAGACGACACCCGTGTCGTCTTTAATTACGACAGCAGTTCACGTATAATCCTGTCTCCCAAGAAAGTCAATCACTTCTGGAGGGCCCCGCCATGACGTCGCCTTATAAGACGACAGATTCGGGAACTTTACAGAAACCACGATTGCTCGACCGTCTACGGGACGCGATCCGGGTTCGACACTACAGCATTCGGACCGAACAGGCCTACCTCCAGTGGGTGCGGCGGTTTATCTTCTTCCACAACAAGCGCCACCCGGACGAGATGGGGCGTCCCGAGGTCGAGGCGTTCCTGACGCATCTTGCGGTTGAAGGCCGTGTGGCAGCGGCCACCCAGAATCAGGCGCTCAACGCAATCGTCTTTCTCTATAAACAGGTCCTCAAGCGGGAAGTCGGGCAGTTTGAGAAATTGGTGTGGGCCAAGCGCAACCCGCGGGTACCCGTGGTCTTGACGATCTCAGAGGTGACGGCGGTGCTCAACCACATTGAAGGCGTGGTCGCCCTGATGGCTCGCTTGCTGTACGGGTCGGGCCTTCGTCTCATGGAATGCTGCCAACTGCGCGTGAAGGACGTGGATTTTGACTACCGGCAGATCACCGTACGGGACGGCAAGGGCGCGAAGGATCGCGTGACCATGCTTCCCGCCTCACTGGTGGAGCCGCTCAAGGGTCATCTCCCAAGCGTCAAAGCGCTCCATGAGCGGGACCTTGCCGACGGTTTTGGTGCCGTCTATTTACCCAATGCGCTCGAACGCAAGTATCCCAACGCGAATCGGGCGTGGGGGTGGCAGTATGTGTTCCCGGCGTCCCATCGCGCGGTCGATCCGCGTTCGGGCATGACCCGTCGCCACCACGTCGATCCCTCGGTGCTGCAACGAGCGGTGCGGCGGGCCGTCCGACTAGCCGGGCTGACGAAACCAGCGACGTGTCACACGTTCCGCCATTCGTTCGCCACGCATCTCCTCGCCAACGGATCGGATATTCGCACGGTTCAGGAACTGCTCGGCCACCAGGACGTGAGTACGACGATGATCTACACCCACGTCCTCAAACAAGGCGGTCTTGGAGTAAAGAGCCCACTTGACCTCGTGTGAGGGCCATCGCATCCTCGCGGCGGATGCTGTCTGCTATTTGGATTTTAAAAGGCGTTGATCAAAATCGAATCGCCTGGGTGGCGAGATCGCAAGGGCACCGATGTCCGGGTGCGCGGGGTTGATCAAGTAGTTCGTTTCGCCATCGACCACCGCGCTGGGCACCGCAAGCACGAGCGACGCTCGGCTCTTGATCCACTCATCGCCCAAGGCCTGAAGCGCCGAAGGCGCGGGGAACGTGCGCCAGTTTTTAGGAAGCCGTGAGCGGTCCAGCGTCGTCACCTGCTTGCCGTCGAATTGCGCGGAGAAGAGGGCGTACGAAGAAAGGACCGCACTGTTGTTCAGGTGGACCAGCAACTCCAGGGCGGCGAGGGCCGCGCTCTGCGAGGTGTAGACCATCCTGGTACCGGGGGAGTTCCAGAGGCCGCCATAGCGCCGCGCGCCTTCGCCGTCAAAAGCGTGGGCGGAAAGCCGGGCCTTGACCAATCGCCAGCCCTGAGGCATCGGTCAGGAATAGACGCCGTGCTCGAGTCGGTCGATGAGCGTCTCGACTTCCCGAGCGCCGACCTCGGTCTTGGCGATGTCCAGTGGGACGTGGCCCCCCAGCGAGGGCTGGGGGCTGAGCAGCCATCGTCGGGCGGCCGGCGTATCGCCTTCGAACAAATCGAGGGCTTTACCGAAGAGGCGCGAGGCGCGCAGGAGCCGGTCGGATTCGTCCGGCGCCAGGCGGCCCCGTTGGCGGCGTCTCGTGAGGGTGCGCTGCGGGATCTGGACGAGGGCGGTGATCTGCGCCGTGGACAGCGCGAGGTTGCGCTGAAACCGTTCCAACGCGCTGAAGGCCAGCCCGTGCTCGACGACCTTCAAGAGCTTGACGGGGTCGAACGTCTTCAGGCCCAGCAGGATCACATACGCGTACGGCCGTGGTCCGCCACCCCGCAGCAACGCACAAAACTCGAGGATGTCTTTGGTGGCCTGCTCAGGCTCGATGGGCATTGCCGCCGTCGCGGCTATCGTAGAACTTCGGTGAGCGGACATATGGCCACATCATACACGCCAGATGGCTTCCACGTCAAGGTCAGGGCTGGGCGCGGATCCAGGCGACCAGGCTGGGCGCGCTCAACGCGCCAGACTGCCGGGCGACTTCGCGTCCACCTTTAAAGAGGATCAGCGTGGGAATGCTTTGTATGCCGAAGCGCGCGCCAAGAGTCGACTCGTTGTCGGTGTTCACCTTGGCAAAGCGGACGGATGGTTCGAGCTGCTTGGCCGCGTCTTCGTACGCCGGCGCCATCATGCGGCAGGGGCCGCACCACGGCGCCCAGAAATCAACCACCACCGGAATGTCGCTGCGCTCGATGTGTCGGCCGAAGGTCTCCGCCGTCAGTTCGACCGGATGACCCGTAAGGAGCGGGCGCCGGCACTGGCCGCATTGAGGCCCGAGCGCGAGCTTGCCTTGCCGCACGCGGTTGGTCGCGTGGCAGTGCGGGCAGACGATGTGGATCGACTCGGCCGTCACGAAGAGGAGCGCCTTCGGGGGCGACGGGGCCGGCGTTTGGTCGGCTTCGCTTGATTCTTCGCTCGGGAAAGGCTCTGAACATCTGCGCGATCCTGCGGTCGTCCTGCAGCTTCTTTCGCACGGATCAGATCGGCGAGCCCCACATAGTGGGTCTTGACGGCGCCGAAGCGAGCGTCCACTCGGTTCCGCCACGCTTCCTCAAAATCCGGGCAGCCCGCAATATGCGACAGGAGGTCGATTCGCACGGGCGCGACGCCGAGCTGAACGACCCAGTGCGGATTGGTCACGTCCTCAACCGTGTAGCCCAGCTCGGCACCGCCGAAGAACTCACGCAGCGCCGCCAGCACGCGACGAGCGTTCTCGTCGCTAGGCTCCAAGAGAACGTCAAGATCCTTTGTGGCTCTCGGGCGGGCGTGGAGGGCGACGGCGTGCGCGCCGACGATCAGATACCGAACTCCATGAGCATTGAACACGGCGATGAACTCTTCGTAGTCTGGGTACGCCATGGAGCCCTCGCGCCTTCAGGGAAGATTCGAGCGCCTCATACACAGCCTCAACACGCTCTTCAGGGGTGAGTCCTTCATACCAGAATCGAAAATCGGCCTCCTCCGCGTCTTCGCTACGGACCTTGGCCATGGTCCACGTTCGGCCATGACGATCGATCACGAGACGTCGCTTGGCCGTTCTGATGTTCTTCGCCATGATGGCTCTCGTTACTCCACCGCCCCGATCACCCCGCCACCGACCACGACGTCGCCTTGGTAAAAGACGATCGACTGCCCCGGCGTGACGGCCCGCTGCGGCTCGTCGAACGCCACGCGCAGCAAGCCATCCCCATCCGGGCTCACGGAGGCGGGGGGTTCGGGAGTCTTGTAGCGGTACTTGGCCGTGACGCGGATCGGCGCGTCGATCGAGCTTCGTGAGACGAGGTGGACGTCCTCGACCACGCAACCACCCGCGTACAGATCTCCCTCGCTCCCGAGGACGACCAGGTTCCGCTCGGCGTCGAGCTTCGTCACGTACCGCCGCTCGCCGGCTGCCACGCCCAGGCCTCGGCGCTGGCCGACGGTGTAGAACGACACCCCGCGGTGGGATCCCAGGGCCTCGCCGGCTGCGCCGACCATCGCGCCCGGGCGCTCGGCCTCGGGGACATAGGCGGCGACGAAGTCGCGGTAGTCCTTCTGGGTGACGAAACAGATTTCCTGGCTCTCGGCAATGTCGTCGACGGGCAGGCCCATGGCCTCGGCCTTGTTCCACACCTCGGCCTTGGTCAAGCCCCCCAACGGAAAGAGCGTGCGGGCGAGTTGCGACTGCGACAGGCGATAGAGGAAATAGCTCTGGTCCTTCGCGGGATCAACGCCCTTGAGCAGCCGGTGGCGCCCGGTCTCGTCATCGCGTTCGACGCGGGCGTAGTGGCCCGTGGCGAGATAGTCGGCGCCAGACTCATCAGCAGCGTCGAGCAGCAAGGCGAACTTCACCCGCTCGTTGCAGAGCACGCAGGGATTGGGCGTGCGACCCGCGGCGTACGTCCGGCAGAAGTCGTCGATCACGGCCGCGCGGAAGCGGGCCTCGGCCTCGATCACGCGATGCGGGATGCCAAGCTGTTGGGCGACGTACTGGGCGATCCCGATCTTGCAGCACGAGCGGTCCTGCCAGCGCTTCTCGGCCTCGCCCTCCTCGCGCCAGGTCCGCATCGTCACACCCTCGACGCGGAAGCCCTCTGCCACCAAGGTCGACGCCACGACCGCGCTATCGACCCCGCCGCTGAGTCCGACTATGACCTTTGGTTGGATGCTCATTTGTCCCTAGAACGTACAGGAACCCGCAGAACGCTGGCCGCCGAGAACGATGTTCCCACGTGGCGAAGCAAGGGGCCAGATGCAAGGCGGAGCGAGGCCTCTCACCGCAGCGTACTGGGTCGTACGTGAGGATGAGAGGCCGAAGCGACAACGCCGCAGATGGCCCGTTATCGGCGGATCAGCGGTCGTTCGCCGCGAACGCGACCTCTTCGACCATCACCGACTCGAGCCGCGTTTCGCCCTTCATTTCGCACTGGCCGTTGAATCGGACGCCGGCTTCAATCACCAGCACCGGCGTTTTGATCGACCCGGTCACCACCGCGGGCGCCAACAACTGCACCTTTTCGGTGGCGGTAATGTTGCCCGTGATCATGCCGCCGCACACCAGGCTGCCGACCGAGATCTCCGCGTTGATCTCCGCGGTTTCGCCCACCACGAGCGAGCCGCTGGACACGATCTCGCCTTCGATGTGGCCGTCGATCCGCACCGCACCGTCATACGTCACCACACCCTTGAACCGGGTGCCCTTCCCTAGAAACGCGATGATCTCGTCCGGGTTCCCTCCGCGCTTGTCTCGATCGTCTCTCTTATTGAGCATGGGCCGTGTCTCCTTTCCTCGCTGGTGTCGCGCTCCGCGGACCCTCATCCTCGGGCCGAAGAGCGGGCTGTCCTTGATTGGTCCCCAGCCATTCTAGCAGACGATCCAATTCTTGGCTGGAGGCATAGTGCACGCGGATCTCCCCGGAGCGGGCGTCGCCCCGGATCGTCACGCGCGTCCCCCCCAGCGCCCGCGACAGCCGCATCTCCAGATCGACCACCTCAACCGGGATAGACCTTACTGGTCTTCGCCTGGTGCGCGCCCTCGCCAGCTCCTCGGTCCGGCGGACGGACAACCCCTCGGCGATCGCGCGGCGGCCCAACGCGAGTTGGTCGGCGGGGTCCAGGCCCAGCAGCACCTTGGCGTGGCCGAGACTCAGCCGTTCGTCCAATACGGCCCGCTGCAACTCCTCCGGGAGCTGGAGCAGGCGCAGTGTGTTCGCCACCGTGGAGCGATCCTTCGCCACGCGGTTCGCCACCTCGTCCTGCGTCAGACCGAAGTCGGTCATGAGGCGGCGGAAGGCATGCGCCGACTCCATCGGGTTGAGGTCTTCGCGTTGGAGGTTCTCGATGAGCGCCAGCACCATCGTGTCGATGGGCGACGCCTCTTTGACGATCGCCGGGATCTCGGTCAGCCCCGCGCGCTGGGCGGCGCGCCAACGGCGTTCACCCGCGATCAGTTCATACCCATTTGGGATTCGTCGCACCACCACCGGCTGGAGCACGCCTTGGGCTTTGAGCGAGGCGGATAACTCCTCCAACGCCCGCTCGGCGAAGCGCTTCCGTGGCTGGTTGGGATTGCGGCCGATCAGGTGGAGCGGGATCGTGAAACCCGAGCCGCGCTCGGGCGGTTTCGCCGCGTCGCCCAAGAGCGCCTCGAGCCCCCGGCCCAGCGCCTTGCGCTCGGCGGCCGGTCGCGGCTTGTCTACGCCGTCCGTTTGAGCACCTCCCGGGCCAACTCCATGTAGAGCTGCGCGCCGCGGGACGCGATTTGATAGAGCAGGACCGGCTGGCCGTGGCTGGGAGCCTCGGCCAGCGTGACGTTCCGCGGGATGATGGAGTCGAAGACCTGCGCACCAAAGTGCTTCTTGACCTCGGACACCACTTGCACCGCGAGGTTATTGCGCGGGTCGTACATCGTCAACAGAATGCCCTCGATCGCCAGTCCGGGATTTGCCGAGGCCTGGATGCGCGCGATGGTGTCCACCAGCCGGCTCAATCCCTCCATCGCGTAGTACTCGCATTGCACCGGGATGAGGACCGACCCCGCCGCCACCAGGGCATTGACCGTCAAGAGTCCGAGCGACGGCGGGCAATCGAGGAACACGTACTCGTACGAGCCGATCACCGGTTCGAGCGCCCGACGCAGGAAGAGGTCGCGCTCGGGGAGGCCGACCAACTCCACCTCGGCCCCCGCGAGATGGACATCCGATGGAATCAGATCCAAAAATTTGAGATTGGTCTTGCGGATCGCCTCGACCGCCTTGCACGTCCCCAACAGCGCGCCGTAGCTGCCCAAGCCGGCCTCACCGCGCAGACCGACCCCGCTCGTCGCGTTCCCCTGAGGGTCGAGGTCGACGAGGAGCACGCGGCGCTCGGCGACCGCCAGCGAGGCCGCGAGATTGACGGCAGTGGTCGTCTTCCCCACGCCGCCCTTCTGATTGGCGACCGCAATGATTTTAGTCGAGCCATTCATGATCAGATCACCCACAACAGCGGGCATGGTAACACAACCCGAAAATCAAATAAAGATGTTGCTTCGCCACCTGTATGGAATCTTGAGAATGGTATTCCGCGCCCTTGGCGCAGTGCATGTTCCACGTGGAACAATTGCTATTCATCCTTCTGGTTCACCGCTGCAATGGTGAAGTCCCCCCTTTGAAAAAGGGAGGCGAGGGGGGATTTTCTGAACAGGCGACGAGCAGCGCGCTCATCATCGTCGACTCGGGGATACGGTAAGAAATGATCTCATACTGTCCAGAGAGCTGCGCAGCCTGCCATTCGGATATCCAAACGATGACCTTCCCACCTGATCGCAGCAGGGGGCGGGCCAGTCGCACCGCCTCGATCGGATCGGCAACCGCCCGCATCAGGACGCGATCGAACCGGCCTGCGTACTCGGGTGACGGGCAATCCGCCGCGATCGTCTCCTCGACAACCTGGACACCAGAGAGCCCGAGGACGCCGCACACGTGGAGCAAGAACGCCGCGCGTTTTTGCCGGGGCTCGATCAACGTGGGACGCAGGGAGGGCCGCGCAATCTTCAGCGGAAGGCCTGGGAAACCCGCACCGGACCCAAGATCCGCGATCTCCGCTTCACCCCCAAGATCACGCAGGACCCGCTCGCCAGCCAATGAATCCAAGAAGTGCCGGACGACCATCTCGTGAGGGTCGCGCGTCCCGGTCAAGTTGATCCGCCGATTCCACTTGTCCAGTTCGGTGAGATAGCGTGAAAATTGGTCGAGCTGAGCGGGCGAGAGCGGGATCCCAAGGGTGGCGGTGCCACGGGCCAGGATCACCAAAGGAGGGTCTGTCGGCACCGGGCCCTCGGCCCTAGCCGGCGGCCTGCACCGAGGGCGTGGAAGAACCCACGCGGCGGTCGCGCTCCAGCGCGACGAGCAGCAACGAGAGCGCGGCAGGCGTGACCCCGGAGATTCGCGACGCCTGCCCCAATGACTGCGGCGAGACTGCGGCGAGTTTTTCCACCACCTCGCGCGAGAGGCCGACCACACGGTCGTACTGAAAGTCCTGGGGGATCCTTTTCTCTTCCAGGCGTTTGAACCGTGCCACGTGGTCATGCTGGCGCTTGATGTAGCCCTCGTATTTGATCTCCAGCTCGACCTGCTCGGCGATCCCAAGATCGACCGACGAGGCGTCCGGCCACACCACAGCCAGGTCGCTGAATGCAATCTCGGGGCGCTTGAGGAGCTGGGCCAGCTTCGTATCGGGCAAGAGGCCTGGCCAGGCTGGTTCTGGGATCGCATCCAGGACTCGCGTCCGACGCAGGCGGGCGGTTTCGGTGTCGATGGCCTCGCGCCTCACCAGAAACCGCCGGTACGTCTCCTGGTCGAGCAGACCGATCCGCGCGCCGAGCTCCATGAGTCGAAGATCGGCGTTGTCGTGACGGAGCAGGAGCCGGTGTTCTGCACGAGACGTGAACATCCGATACGGCTCGTCCGTACCCTTGGTGACCAAGTCGTCGATCAGCACGCCAATGTAGGCCTCTGATCGATCCAGCACGACCGATTCACTGTTCGAGAGGGCCAGCGCCGCGTTGATCCCAGCCATCAGGCCCTGCGCCGCCGCCTCCTCGTAACCGGACGTCCCGTTGATCTGCCCGGCGTGGTAGAGGCCGGGGAGCAGCTTGGTCTCCAGCGTAGGCCACAATTGCGTGGGCTGGACGAAATCATATTCGATCGCATAACCGGGCTTAATGAATTCCACCCGCTCCAAACCAGGAATCGTCCGCACGAACCGGTGCTGGATGTCCACCGGCAGGCTGGTGGAGATGCCGTTCGGATAATAAATCGGCGTGTCCAGGCCGTCGGGCTCCAGGAAGACCTGGTGGCGCTCCTTGTCGCTGAATCGGTGGATCTTATCCTCGATCGACGGACAGTAGCGCGGCCCAATGCCTTGAATGACGCCCGTGAACAGCGGCGACCGATCCAGGTTGTCGGCGATAATCGCATGCGTCTCGGCGCTCGTGTACGTCAGATAACACGGAACCTGCGGCTGCGTGATACGTTCGGTGCGGTAAGAGAACGGTCTGGGGGGATTATCTCCATGCTGGGGCGTCGTGACGGAAAAGTCGATTGTCCGGCCGTCGAGCCGCGGCGGCGTTCCAGTCTTGAGGCGTCCCAGACAAAAGCCAAGCCCCTCAAGACTCGTTGACAGCCCTTCGGCCGCCGGCTCGCCCGCGCGACCCGCTGAGAAGTGCGTGAGGCCGATGTGGATCAGACCGCGCAGGAACGTCCCGGTGGTAACGATGACGGCCTTCGCGCGATAGAGCGTCCCATCCCTGGTCACAACGCCGTCGACGCGCCCATCACCGGCCACGACGCGATCCACCTGTTCGGGCACGATCGTCAGATTGGGCTGGCCCTCCAGCGTGGCCTGCATCGATAGCCGATACTGCACCCGATCCGCCTGAGCACGCAATGCCCGCACCGCCGGCCCCTTGCTCGTGTTTAACATGCGGAACTGAATGCCCGTCTCATCGATCGTCCGCGCCATCTGTCCGCCGAGCGCATCGACCTCTCGCACCAAATGCCCCTTGGCAATCCCGCCGATGGCCGGATTACACGACATCTGGGCGATGTTCTCGTAGTTCATCGAGAACAAGAGCGTACGGCAGCCCATACGGGCCGCAGCCAGTGCCGCCTCGCACCCCGCGTGGCCGGCGCCGATGACGATGATATCTGAGGAAGGACCGGTCTTCATTGCATCTGGTTGGCGATCATTTGATCTATGTTCCACGTGGAACATTTTCGTTTCCCTATCTTCACGTGCATAATCGCTTGAGGTTCTTATCGAGCGGAGAACTCTACCAGAAATACAATCCGAAACCAATCGCTGCTATTTTCGAAGCCGCTTCGCAGTGTCTTCGTAAACCGTGCGGCGCGGACCGCTCCTCACAATATCAATCAGGTGAGGCGAACTGATCCGATAGATGATGCGGAACCGGCTCACGCGAAGGCTTCTGAACCCGCCGAGAGTATCCCGAAAAGTCTTACGGCCTCGAAGTCTCGGATGATCGCATCGACAACCGGCGGGAACCTTTCGTGTGATCTCGGAGTGGAGACTGGCAACCTATCATGGACCCCGTTATAATCTGACCTGTGATACGATCGTTCGCCGATCGCGGAACCGAGGACATCTTCGACGGTGCGGCCACGCGAGCGGCGCGCACGACGTGTCCACACTCGGTATGGTCGATCGCTCGTCGCAAGCTTGACCAGCTCAATCGGGTCCGTGACCTCGCGGAGCTCGCCGTTCCGCCGGGTAATCGGCTTGAACGATTGCGCGGAGATCGCGCCGGCCAATACAGTATTCGCATCAACACGCAGTATCGCGTGTGTTTTCACTGGGAGAACGGACATGCCACCGAAGTTGAGATCACGGACTATCACTAAGGCGCGTGCCCGTCGCGGAGCATCGTCGCAATCCCTTGTGGCGCGACGACTGCCGGCTCAACGTCCACCGACGCATCCCGGCGAGATGCTCTTGGAGGAGTTCCTCAAGCCGCTCGGAATCAGTCAGTCCGCCTTCGCGGTGCGATTGGGAATCTCCTTCCCTCGCTTAAACGAAGTTATCCGGGGCAAGCGCAGCATGACGCCTGATACGGCGCTGCGACTGGCGCACGTGCTCGGAATGTCCGCAGACTTCTGGCTCGGTTTGCAGCAGGATTGGGATCTTTGGCACGCGTTGCGGAGCAGGAAAGCGCGAGCGATTGCCCGGCTCGAGCCGCTGCGCCGCGTGGGCTGAGGCGAGTCTTCGGAGAAATGTGAAGATTGGCGAGGAGCGAGAAGGGCAACGTCAACCCCGAAGGGACGGCAGGGGGCGGCTGTACTCACCGGCCAGCCAGGCGGCATATTCATGGCTTGTCGGAGATCCCCTTCCTCCAGCTCGAGATACGCACGGGTAAAGACTGCGGGGTCGCACCTGTGATGTGCAATCCGCATTCGGTTCCATCGCTACGGCCCAAGAATCACAAATCGCAAGCCGGACCCATGAGTGTCCTTGATGGCAAATACAAGACGTGACCGTTCGCAGTAACAGCAGTACGTCTAGCGGGTTAAAGTCCCGTCCAAGGAGTTGTCCGTACGCCTTGGTAGCATGAGGAAGCGGCGTCGCGGTAACGCGGGGTCGTGAGTTTCCACACAG
>JACQCD010000062.1 GCA_016201825.1 Nitrospirota bacterium
AACCGCACACGCCGTCATTCCACCCTCGGCTACAAGTCACCCATCCAGTTTATGGAGTCCTGGATCAGTGATCAGCATGAGGAAAAACTGGTAGCATGAAACTGGCCCGCTGGAAGACGAAAAACAGGGGGAACCTCACCCCCTGATGAAAGACAAAAGCTATATATTTCAGTGCATCGCCTGGCCTACTCCTCAGAATGGTTTTTGAAACACCAGAATCGTGGCGTGTCGCCTTCCATCCAAAATCACGACACGCACCACCTTTTCCCATCTCCGTACCCCATATGGTTGTCTTACCCGTGGTTAGCTCCGTCGACGGGAATGCCCAATTGACACGTACTGCCATTTCGTGCTGGGATAGCGGCTCTTTCCGTATAAAACCCTGTTCGGCCAGAGACAGATTCCTAAATTAAAGAGGAGGCCATAGTGGGATTTTTCAAGACTCCTAAAGAGCAATTCGAGGCCTTCATGGTAGCAAATAATTATGTTTCTGCGGTCCAGTTAGTCTACCAACAGAAGTTGACCGATATGGAGTTTGTTGTTAAAGGGGTAGAGTCGGCTTGGAAGAACTTAAAAGAAAAGAACGAACTCGGACAGGCCGATCAACTTTTATATTTATTCGACAAATATTTGGTCCCCACTCAGGATGGTCGCCTTGTCCCCAAGGTTAAAGCTCCCGAGGTTACAGCTCCCGAGAAAGCTGCAATTGCAAAGGATCGTCCAGAGCTTGTCGTGTTGGTGGTTTTTGTAACCATGTTGTGGGCCCTAAGTACAGCTACTTCCGCGCTGATACATGTTGATCGCTACGGGAATGTTCGGTATTCATGGGACTACCGATTTGTTTTGGCAGTCATTGGCATTGTTTTGGCCGTTTATGTTTATAAAGGCAAAAATTGGGCAAGGGATATAATTTGTGTGGGTTGGATATTGTATTTTGCAATAGGCCACACGTTTTTGTTATTTTTGTCATTCCCTGTCGGCTTAACTCTGTTTATACTTGTAGCGTTATTCCCCCTTCTTTTATTCACTAAAAAGGCAAGTTTATTTTTTAAACGAATACCGGAGAATAAAGGGACAGACGCGCAGTCCCTGAACTAAGTTAGTCCTCTCCCAAATTAATCATGAGGAGCCAATTGGAAACGTTCCTTTAACTACGTTAATGTTCGTCGAATATACATCGACGGATGTGTCGCCTTCCGTCCCCAAAGACGACAATTCACCTATTCGGTTTCCGAAATCCCCTGTCTTTGTGGTGTCGACAAAAAGGATTGAAAGAATATTGGGGTCAGTGGCCATGTGGCTGCGCCACCCCCGAAGACGATGGACCAATATTGGGGTCAGGGACCAATATTGGGGTCAGAGAACAATTTCTCGAATGACGAACCCGTCTCGGTAGAGAAAAACGACCGGATCGTGATGGGCTCAGCCGAAGGCAACTGAGCCGAGCGGCCGTCGGGGCACGCGATCGAATAGACGGTTCTGGCGTCGGCGGCGACACTCAGGACGCTGGCCACCCCCGTTGGGATCCGTGCGAAAACACAGATCGAGAAGCCGTGGCCCTGAACCGATAGGCCCCCTGGTACCGCTCTGTTTGTTCGGTACTACGGACGGTGAGGATGGGAGGTGGGCACGGCTTGTATGATCAAGGAAGTAACAGCAGGTAATCACGCGGCCTGCCCCCGCTTGACATAGGTAGCTTCCGAGAGCTACGTTAGTGCTATGCGTGCCGTCGGATTAAAGGTCCTGAAAAATCGACTCAGTGAATACGTTCGGCTGGCTGCAGGCGGAGAGGAGATCTTGGTCACCGACCGTGACCGCGTCGTCGCAGAGCTCGTTCCGCCTCGGCCCGGCAGGAGCGACATGCTGACCGATGCTTTACTGGCCGAGGCCATGCGCAAGGGGTGGCTCACGGCGCCCACCCTGGTGGCCGAAGGCCCGCCGCCTCGGGCTCCGGTGGCGCGGTTGCGCGATCTCCTCACTGAACTCGCGAAGGACCGCGAGGACCGTTGATTTATCTCGACACGTCCGTTGCGCTCGCTCAACTCCTGGCCGAGGACCGGTATCCGCCTGACGCGTTGTGGAATGAGCCGCTCGTTTCCAGCCGTTTGTTGGAATACGAGGTCTGGACCAGAATCCACTCAAGAAATCTCGGTCCCTCCCACGCCGACTATACACGACAACTCTTGAATCGCATCGCGTTCCTCGAGCTGGCCCCACCGGTTCTGGCCAGAGCACTTGAGCCGTTCCCGCTCGCCGTTCGGACCTTCGATGCCCTCCACTTGGCCTCGATCATCTTTTTGCGTGACCAGCACCAGGATGTCTCGCTCGCCAGCTACGACGAACGACTTGGGGCGGCGGCCACGCGGTTGGGCATTCCGCTCTCACCGCACACCGCGCCGTAACGTCGCCCAGAAGTTGTTGGTGGCAAGTTCGTTGTGGTGAAGACCAAGGCTGTGGGGCACCTGGATTTCCCGGTGTTTCACCCTGATGGCGTCTTGACGTTTCTCCACGCGGCCGAGATCTATCGCGCGTGCCGCAAGCGGGGACGCGCCATTCGCAGCACGATCGACTGCGTGATTGCGGCGATCGCCCTCGAATATGAATTAACGGTGCTCCACAACGACCGCGATTTCGAACACATCGCCGCGTGTACCCGGCTCCGGCTTTTTCAGTAGGCGTCACGCGACGCTGATCCGGGGTCCGGTCGATTTATAAGATCAGCCGCTCACCCAATTCCCGGAGGTCGCGCACGAAGTCCTCGGGTTTGGGCGGCTCGATCCAGCGAACAGCCTCCCAGTCGGCGCGCGTGGCGGAGCACAACACTCTCGCCAAATCGGCCGGAAACAGACCCGCGGCCTTACTGTGGGCATCGGTCAGCGCGCGGTCGAGCGGCAAGCCCATCAGGCGGCAGAATCCCCAGATGTCGGCCAAGTCCTTCGGTTCTTGACGGTCGATGGCGGCCGTCACCTTGTTCGCGAGAATATTTTCCGGGCTGTCCATCCGCCCCAGGAGCGGATGGGTACGGATCTCTCCGAGATGCGACGGGACGTCGTTGATCAATTCAATCTTGAGGACAACGTCAGTTGCGACGAGGGACAGGCGGGCGAACTGGGCGTCTTTTTGGATGACGTCGATCCGCCAATTCGACGAGTCGGCGAGGGCGTGGACGATTCGATCGGTCCACAGGCCGAATCGTGGGTCGTCGTTGACGAACAGATCCAAGTCATCCGAGAACCGATGGTGAAGATAGCCGCGGGACGAGGCGGTTCCACCCGTGAGGTAGTAGAAGGCGGTCTCGACGGTGTTGATGACCTTCAAGCCCCGATCCTGCAGCGGATAGAGGGTGTCGAAGTAGAAGGCCCGATCCATCTACAGCTTTTCGGGGTGATGCGCCGTCAGCCACTCGACCAAGAAGTCGAACCCACGGCGACGGCCCGGCGAGCGAACCCGTTTACGCACGAGGGGCCAGCGTTCAACGAGGCCCCGGTACCCAAGCAGTCGGATGATCTCGCGATAGGGCGCGTACTCCAACAGGCGAGCGGTTGCCCACTCTTGGTCCAACCGTCCGAGCGTCGCACGCCCCGACAACAAGTCGGCGAACTGGACCTCGTCGAGCTCATAGTCCCACAGGTATGTCGGTCTCCGCAGCATGGTTGCTCCGGATCGAATTGTAACGTCTTTCTGGAGATAAATCGAGACGCGGCTGAGCCGAGATTCCTTGTGGCGCGACGGGGTCAGGCATTGACTTATTGACTTCCACAGTAACGGAAGGTTCGATGGCCCCTCCTCGCGGTTTCCGTCTCTCTTCTGACTTCGATCATTGCGTTACGCCGTGGGCCTCAGGACCGGTCAACTGGGCCGCTCGCAATCTCTTCCCCGATGCGTGCTTGCTGTCCGGAAACTCCGAGGTGGTGCCGGGCGGTTTCTTTTTGCGATCAGCTCGGCTACCATGCAACCCATCATCTGGAATCCCGCACCATGCGTGACGTCCCACGCGACCTCCCCCGCGACATGCTCGCGGTCCTCTTCATCGGCGCGCTGATCGGCGCGTCGTTTTGGATTCTGCGACCGTTCCTCGGGGCGATCGTCTGGGCGACCACGATCGTGGTGGCGACCTGGCCGGCCATGCTCGCGGTGCAGGCGCGCCTGTGGGGCAAGCGGTCGCTGGCTGTGACGGTGATGACGCTGGTGTTGCTGTTGGTCTTGATCCTCCCATTTCTGGCCGTGATCGGCACGATCGTCGCGAACGTCGATACGATCGTGGAGTGGGCGCGATCGCTGGCGACCGAGACCTTACCGCCGCCACCGGCGTGGCTGCACCAACTTCCGCTGGTCGGTGAACAGGCCTCTCGGGCCTGGGAGCAGATCGCGGCCAAAGGGATCCAGGAACTCGCCGCCAAGGCCGCTCCCTATGCCGGGGACGTCACGAGATGGTTCGTCGCCCAGGTCGGCAGCCTGGGTGTGGTCTTCGCGCATTCCCTGCTCACCATCGTCATCGCGGCGATCTTGTACGCGCAGGGCGAGACGGCCGCGGACGGCGTGCGACGGTTCGCGGGGCGGCTCGCCGGCGTGCCCGGGGAGGCGGTCGTGCGGCTTGCGGCACAAGCCATCCGAGGCGTGGCGCTCGGGGTCGTCGTCACCGCGATGGTCCAGTCGGCGCTGGGCGGCATCGGCCTCGCGGTCGCCGGGGTGCCCTTCGCCGGGGTGCTGACGGCTGTGATGTTTCTATTGGCCGTGGCCCAGGTTGGGGCCGTGCCGGTGCTCGTGCCCGCGGTGATCTGGCTCTACTGGATCGACGATGTGGCGTGGGGCACGTTTCTGCTCATCGTGACCATCGTGGTCGGCACGCTCGACAACATCTTGCGCCCGCTCTTGATCAAAAAAGGCGTGGATCTCCCCTTGCTCCTGGTTTTTGCCGGTGTGGTCGGCGGTCTGATCGCGTTCGGACTCATCGGCATCTTCGTCGGCCCGGTGGTGCTCGCCGTGGCATATTCGCTGCTCGATGCGTGGGTGCGCGACGGGCAGGAGACTCGGTCGCCGTCCGGAGGGCGGGAGCCGTCGCCGAAGTAGCGACCGGAATAGAGGTCACCGTATGCTGACAGAAGCGCAAGTCAGACACTTCGAGTGAAGGTTTGGGGGCAGGTCTCGGCGGGCTGTTGCCCAAACAGACGCCGGCGGAATAACCGCTAGACCCTGATTCTATTCAGATGTTCGAACATCACAAAACTCCGTTGCTGTCCAGGCGAGCTTTTTTCGCCCGGTTAGCTCGCAGCGCCGGTATTGGCTTCTTGATCATTGCGGTCTCCTTGGGTACGGGGGTCATCGGGTATCACTACTTTGAGAGCCTGCCGTGGATCGATGCATTCGCAAACGCCGCAATGATCTTATCCGGCATGGGCCCGTTGACGACGCTTCAAACAGAGTCTGGAAAATTGTTTGCCGGGTGTTATGCCCTGTTTAGTGGATTGGCCTTCATCGTGATTATAGGGATCGTGTTTGCCCCGGTGGTCCACCGTTTCCTCCACAAATTTCATCTGGAATCCGAGTCGAAAAAACGATGATGATGTCTATGATGGCCCACGACGCCGTTTTTACCTAGTTGGAGCGGGAGTCCTGCAGAGATCGGGTGTCGCTCCCCGCCGTGAGGACGGTTCCTCCAACGCACTACCCGTTCGAGCCAGTTGGGGACGTTGTTCAATTGTTCAAAGTTCGTCGGCGGTTTCGGAGATCTCTCAGTTGACACATGGCGGGAACGGAGTGACCCCTCGTTGGGATCAACCGGGGGGCACTATTCAGTCGCTCGCTCATCGGCCTGAAAAAGGAGAAAACACGCCCTGTCTGTGCTGGCTCCGCCAATCACTCTTAAAAGACCGAGCAACGTCCCTACGAAACATCTCGGTTCGGAACGGTGGAATAGGGAGGGAGAGTCCTCAACCGGGGATCGTCGACCGGGGCACCGATCGTAAAATGATACAGGCTCTGGTACCGCAAGGTCTTTAGCCCCAGCACGGCGTGCATCGGATCGTCAAAGAAACACCCGATGCCGGTGCCGCGGATCCCCGCCGCCTCGGCTTCAAGATACAGAACCTGGCCGACGACGCCGCTTTCCCAAAAGAGCCGAGGATAGAACCAGGCCCCGTGCTGCTGCAACGGCCGCTCAAAGTCCGCGATCATACCGAGGCTCAAACAGCCGTCGGCCGCAATCGCTTGATGGCAGGACACCTGCTCGGCCAGCTCCCGCGCATCCCCCGTCTGAAGGCGGTAGAGCTCAAGACCTTCGGGACATGCTTCCGGTTTTTCCCAGGCAAAGTCTGGTTTCATCTCGGCCCGGATCGCCGCCGTCTGCGCGGGGTCACGGACCAGGAAATAGATGCCGGGATCGATATCTTGCACGCGGTGAATGAAGAGGGCCAGGTGGATGAGCGGCGTCCAGGGGAGCGTATTGAAGGGGAATTGCCCCGGCCCCGCCAGAGTCTTGGCCAACAGTTGATACAACGTGGTGCGAGTGATGCCGGTCCGGCCGTCCAAGGCCACGGCGCTGCGGCGCTGATAGATCATCTGGCGAAGTGAAATCGGCGCCGAACCCGCTGCGTCGCTTGGCAATGGGGCCGCAAGCCCATTCTCTCGGGTGGCGCAGCGACCGACCGCAAGCAATGGGCCCATCGGTCGAGAGGTCCTAAACACGGAATCGGTGGGCGGCTTCTTGGTCGCCGCGGCCACCTCTTCGATGATCGGCCACTCCACATGGCGTTGGCTGAGGGCATTCGGCTTGCCCTGCCAGGGCAGGGTCGCAAAGGTCGCCAGCATGTCGCTTGCCAACGCGAGTGTTCGACAGGACGTTCCCTGCGGATAGACCGCCAGCACACAGTCGGGCTCTTCGACTTCGGCCCCTTGGGGGTGGACGACGCCCAGCAGGCCGGCCACGGATTCGGTTCCCAGATCGTCCAGCAGGGTCGCGTGCCAGCCCAAAGCCGCGGCGGCCAGAGTCACGGCGGCGATGGCGTGCCCCGCATCGTGCTGGCAGTAGCGATAGGCCCGTTCACCATATTTCCAGGCCTCCCGCCAGTGCACCGACGTCAATCCGATCAGGAGCACCGGTTGTGGCAGGCCGTTGGTCAACGCCTGCCAGGTCCCCACGGGAAACTCAGCGCGTCGCTCCAACGCATGTTCGGCGGGCGCGTAATGACAGACCATCGGGGTCGTGCACAGCCCGGCGATCGGACCACAGACCACATAACCCTCGGTCGGATGGAGATTGCCGCTGGATGGGTTGATCCGCAGCGCCCAGGATGCGTCTCCCGCTTGTTTCCACGCCGAGAGAGCCAGGCTGTCGGAGAAGAGCTGCGACACGGTGCGATGCGTGAAGGGCTGCGGCGGGACCTGGCCCGCCACAAAGGCCGCGTCATAGAGAGGTTCCCTGCTAGGCGGAATATGGTCCAGCGCGATCAACGGCGCGCCCTCATACCGCCGAAAGGGGTTGGGCTGCGTGGCCCAGTCCATCTGTCGTGGCGCGCGCGCATAGGCATGAAAATCGTGTTTGGTCGCCTGATGGTAGGCGATGACCTGGGTCAGTGTGTCAGGCATAGGTTGACCCGATGGTACACGATTTGTCCTCTGGGTGGTGATGCCCTTCCCGGAAGGGTTACCTTATGATATGACGTGATATGATGCGATGAGAACTTCCAGGCTCGCACCTTAGATGAAGGAGCGAGGAGACATGACCCAATCCAAAGACGCACAGGTGCAAGCGCCTGAGCGCATGCCGTCCATCTTCCTCGCGCACGGCTCGCCCTTCTTGCTCGACGACGCGGGGTGGGTGGCGGAGCTGAACCAATGGGCGGACGCGATGCCGCGCCCGACTGAGGTTCTCATGCTCTCGGCCCACTGGGAGCAAAAGCCGGTCACCCTGGGCGCGACGCGGACCGTTCCCCTCATCTATGATTTCTCCGGGTTTCCGGAGAAGTACTACCGGGTGACGTATCCCGCGCCAGGCGCTCCCAGGCTTGCCGAACGAGTTCGGGACCTGCTCGGCACGACCCAGCCGATCGCCGAGGACCCCAGCAGAGGACTGGATCATGGCGCGTACGTTCCGCTCATCGCGATGTACCCCGACGCCGACGTTCCCGTGCTCCAGGTGTCTCTTCCGACGATGGATGCGCCCACGCTCTTTGCGCTCGGACGCGCGCTCACCCCGCTTCGTCGCGAGGGAGTGCTCGTCGTGGGCAGCGGATTCTTGACGCACAACTTGCGCGCCATCGACCTGCGGTCGAACCCGGAGACGCCCTCATGGGCGGCGGAGTTCGACGCGTGGGCCGCGGATGTCCTGGCTCGCCAAGAGGTGGACGCGCTTCTCGACTACCGGAACCGGGCCCCGGGTGTGCGACAGGCGCTTCCGACGCACGAGCACTTCGTCCCGGTCGTCGTCGCCATGGGGGCTGCCGTCGAGGAGCCGGGCATCGTGGAGTTCCCGATTACGGGATTTTTCGCCGGTTCGTTGACGCGACGTTCGGTGCAGTTCGGCTAAGGTCGCGAACCGGGGATGACACATCAGATCGCATGGCAAGGTCGGAGTATAGGGGCATTCGTTCGGCGAACAACCACGGGAGGGACATGATGAAGAACGATTTCAAACGGGTGATCTGCGTGCTTGCCGTGTGTGCGCTGATGGTCGGTCTGCCGGTCTGGGCTCAGGCCGAGATGGCCAGGTACAACGTGGACCTGGACCACTCCATCGTGGGGTTCGAGGTGCCTCACTTTGATTTCCAAAACGACCGGACGGTTCACGGACTACCAAGGCTTCATCGTCATGGATCCGGAAACCAAGGAGGTCAAGACCATCGAGGCGACGATTCAGACCGCATCCGTCAACACCAACCAAAAGAAACGCGACGAACATCTGCGCAGTCCCGACTTCTTCAACGTCCAGAAATTCCCGACGATGACCTATAAGATGAAGCGCTACACGAAAACGGGCGAGACCTACACCGCGGTCGGCGATCTCACCCTGTTAGGCGCGACCAAGGAGGTCACCCTGGTTGGTACGTTGAACGGCGTGGTGACCGACGGGATGGGGAATGCCCGCGCGGGTTTTACCGGCGAAGGGACGATCAATCGCAAAGACTTCGGGATGGTGTGGACCAAGCTCTTGGATAATGGGGGGCTCGTGGTTGGCGATACCGTCAAGCTGAAACTCGAAATTGAATGCATCAAGGAGAAGAAGAAGCCATAGGGGGCCTGCTGTTCTGGGCGGCTGTCGGCGACCAGCCGGGCAGCCGCCCGCTTAGGGACCGTGCTGCACAATCAGCCATCAAGCTCGTTTCCGAGCCCGCCCGGAGCGTCGCCGGCGCAGATCGAACCAAGATCGCGAAGTCGTTCGATACCGCCCTATGGCGGGGATCACATCCTTAATCGTGACGCTCGGTCTGGTCCGCCTGAGCGGACGGGGTCGCCTCAGCGTGACCCCATGCAGGGTGTGCGATCCCCAATCGCACCGCGCGCGCGACATCCCGCTCCTCGTTCGGCAGGCCATACCGGCGCTGAATCTCCGACACGCGGGTGGCGCAGCGCCTGGCGAGCTCGGCGTCGGGGCGGGCTTCGTACACGTCGGCCAGGCCGCGCAGCGCTTCCGCCTCGCCCGCCGCGTCCCCCAAACTGATGAAGTGGCCGGCTGAGTAATTGAAACACGTTTCGGCCTCTCGGAGCTGTCCCGCGTGCAGGAACACCTGCCCCAACTTCCCCCACGTACCCGCCAAACCTTCTTCGTACCCCGTGTGCTTGTGCAGATCGATGGCCTGCTTGAGCAGCGCAATGGCGTCGTCCAGGCGGCGCGCGTCGGCGTCCAGCATGGCGAAATTGCTCAAGAGAATGCCCAACGACCGCTGATCGCCGACCGGCTCTAACAAATCGCGGGCCTCCAAGTAATACGCCCGGGCGCGGTCCGGTTCGCCGAGTTCCCGCGAGAGATTCCCGAGATTCACGAGGGTCTGGCCGACCGTGCGCGCGTCAAAGGCTCCGCGTTGAAGCGCCAAGACCTCCTCGTACGACGCGCGCGCCCGCTGGTGGTTGCCAAGCGCCGCGTACACCGAGCCGAGGTTCATGAGCACGGGGATGAGCCGCTGCGGGTCGTCGCGTTGGCGCTCCTCGGGCAGGACGTCCTCGAAACATCGTCGGGCGCCGTCGAGGTTCCCGCGATGCAGGAAGATCATCCCGCGAAGAAACGCGTCGGAATGGGGTGGGTCCGGTGACATGGGCACGTTCGCAACTCGGAGCGAAACCCCACAGCCATACCACGGGTCGCGAATGAGTGTCAAAGCCTGCGCGCCGGGAGGCGTCTGTTGTTCGTAGGGGAAGCGGCCACCGCTTGACGCCATCAGGTGTCCGGCCCTATACTGCGGCACCTTGTGTCGGAGGTGTATCGATGAAGACCGTGACCACCGAACACGCCAAAGCCGAGTTGTCCCGCCTGGTCCGCCAATCGGTCAAAGGGCACGAGGCCTTCCGGATTACGCACGAAGACGGGGAGGCGGTGCTCCTCTCGCGCGAAGATTATGACACGCTGATGGAGACCTTGGAGGTCTTGATCGATTCCGAGCGAGATCAGGGGCCGCCCCCTCACCATCGGCGATCCTCCTAGGAGCCTGTCCATGAATGGCCATCTGCCGCGTTCTCGGTCGCTCAGCAATCCTCACGTACGCCCCAGTACGCTCCGGTTGCTTCGCTCCCTGCGGCCTTGCATCTGGCCATCCCTGAACAGGCTCCATCACACCGTGAATCAGACAAGGGCCTAGGCGCGCACCCCCGATTTTGCGCAGCGCGCGATTTCTTTCCGCTATCCCGCCGCGGTGCTTGTTTCTTGCGGGCGGCGCCGCAATCTGCTACAGTCCTTCAGTTTTCTGTTCGCTCTCACCCGACGTGGATCAGGATCGTACAAGCGGCCTCTCGATCGTAGCGCGCCGCCGTCGCATCGTGGCGGCGCGGACCGTCGCGCGATGACCGGCGGCGTCTTCGCGGTCATCGGCGCGGGCGCGTGGGGGACCGCGCTGGCTCACCTGGCGGCCGGCATCGGGCACCGGGTCCGTCTGTGGTGCTACGAACCCGACGTCGCGGTGGCCATCGCCTCCGACCACCGCAACCATCGCTACCTGCCCGGGATCAGCTTATCGTCCAGCGTGTCCCCCACCACCGACCTCGCCGAGGCCGTGACGGGCGTCGACGTGGTGATCCTGGTCGTGCCGTCGCACGCGTTCAGGGCCGTGTTGACGCGCCTGGCGGCGCATCTGCCGGTCGGCGTTCCGTTGGTCTCGGCGACGAAAGGGATCGAGGTCGAAACGCTGGCGCTGATGACCGACATCCTGCGCGATCTCCTCCCCGCGGAGGGCCGGCACGCCCTGGCCGTCCGGTCCGGGCCGTCATTCGCCGCGGAGGTCGCGCGGGGCGCGCCGGCGGCGGTCGCATTGGCGTGCCGGGATCCGCGCGTCGGGCGGCGCCTCCAGGATGCGTTGACCACCGACGCCTTCAAGTTGTTCACCACGCCCGACGTCATCGGGGTGCAGGTCGGCGGCGCGCTGAAGAACGTCATCGCGCTCGCGGCCGGGGGTTCCGACGGCTTGGGGTTCGGCGCGAACGCTCGCGCGGCGCTGATCACGCGCGGCCTCGCCGAGATCGCGCGGCTCGGCGTCGCGATGGGTGGCCAGCCCTGGACGTTCTCGGGGTTGTCGGGCCTGGGTGACCTTGTCCTGACCTGCACCGACACTCAGAGCCGCAACCGAACCGTCGGCTATCGGATCGGCCGTGGCGAATCGCTGGCCCGGATCATGGCGGACGCGAGCTTCGTCGCCGAAGGCGTCCAGACCGTCCGCGCGGCCTACGCGTTGTCCAGGAAATACCGTGTGTTGATGCCGATCGTGGAACAGGTCTACGCCGTCCTCTACGAGGGCAAAGACCCGCGTAAGGCCGTCACCGATCTGATGGAGCCGTCCGTCGGGGATGAACTGGCGCGGCCCGCCGAGCGCCCGGGAGAGGGACGCGGCCACGACCCGACCGGGGCCGGCTAGGTGGTCCGGAGGGTGCCATGGGGCACATGATCCTGGAGCTGGCGGGCGGCGTCAGCCTCCTGCTGTACGGCCTGCACCTCGCGGGTGAGGGCCTCCAGGCCGTGGCCGGGACACGACTTCGGTATATCCTGGCCTCGATCACCAAGAATCGTATCCTCGGGCTGGGCGCGGGCGCGCTCATCACCGCCATTCTGCAAAGCAGCAGCGCCACCACCGTCATGCTGGTCGGGTTCACCGGGTCGGGGCTCTTGACCTTGCGCCAAACTATGGCGGTGATTTTGGGGGCGGATATCGGCACGACGGCGACCGTCCAGCTCCTCGCGTTCCCCATCTTCCGCTACGCCCTGGGGGTCGTCGCCCTCGGCTTCCTGCTCTTCTTCTTCGGGCGCGACCGCCGGACGAAAACGATCGGGACCGCGATCCTGGGGTTCGGGTTGATCTTCCTCGGCCTGCGCTCGATCTCCTCCGGGATGGCGCCGCTGGCCGATGCCCCGCAAATGAGGGAGGTGCTTGCGTCGTTGGGGGACTATCCCCTCGTCGGCATCGCCGTGGCCGCGGGGTTGACCGGGTTGTTGCACAGCAGCGCCGCCACCATCGGGATCGCCCTCGCGCTGGCGGCGCAGGGCCTGCTCACGCTCCACGCCGGACTGCCGATCATCCTTGGCGCGAATATCGGGACCTGCGTCCCGGCGCTCATCTCGAGCGTGGGCGGCCTGCCCGAGGCCAAGCGGGTCGCCCTCGCGCACACGCTGTTCAAGGTCGCCGGCGTCGCGCTGGTGTTCCCGCTGCTGCCGCTGTTCGAGCGTTGGGTCGTCGCCTCGACCGACGACCTGTCCCACCAGGTGGCCAACGCGCACACGCTCTTCAACCTTGGGCTTGCCGTGGTCTTCCTGCCGTTCACGGTTCCGTTCGCCAACGTGGTCTCCCGGCTTGTCCGCGAGCGGCCGCAGGCGGATGAGTGGGCGCAGCCGAAGTACCTCGACCCCCACGTCCTCGACGTGCCCTCGCTGGCGCTGGGCCAGGCCACCCGCGAAGCCCTGCGCATGGCCGACCTCGTCCAGGAGATGGTGCGGGATACGATTCGGGTGTTCGAACACGGCGATCAGGAATTGTTGGAGGAGATCGAGCGGAAGGAGGATTGGGTCGACAGCCTCAACCGCGACATCAAGCTGTACATCACGAAGCTCTCGGAGAAGTCCCTGAGCAAGGAGCAGCTCGATCGGGAGATGGTGCTGCTGGCCGTCATCAACGACTTGGAGAACATCGGCGACATCGTCGATAAGAATCTCATGGAATTGGCGAAGAAAAAACTGTATAAGGATCTGAGGTTCTCGGACACGGGCCTGCGCGAGATGGTTGACTTGCACCGTCAGGTCGTGAAGAACTTCGAGCGCGTGATCGCCGCGTTCGCCAGCCAAGACGCCGAGTTGGCGAAGCGGGTGATCGAGGAAAAAGCGCGGATCAGCCAGAGGGAGCGAGAACTGAAGCAAGCCCACATCCATCGCCTGCACGCGGGGCTGCCCGAATCGATCGAAACGAGCGCCATCCACTTGGACGTGTTGACCAACCTCAAGCGGATCAACTCCCACGTGACGAATATCGCGTACCCGTTGGTCGATCAGGCCCAGGTCGGCTGATGGACCGCGGCCGTTTGGAGGCCCTGCTCGAAGAGGTGCGCGCGGGCAAGCTGGAGGTGGGCCGGGCGCTGGAAGCGCTTCGCCACTTTCCGTCCGAACGCCTGGGCTTCGCCGTGCTGGATCATCACCGCGACCTGCGACAGGGCGTGCCGGAAGCCGTGCTCTGCGAGGGGAAGACGCCAGCCGAGGTGGTGGCGATCGTCAAGCGGCTCGCGAAGTCGGGCGCCCCCGTGTTGGCCACGCGCGCCGACCCGGCGATCGGGCGGGCGATTCGCGCGGTCCTGCCCGCCGCGGTCTATCACCGGCGCGCGCGGATGGTGGTCGTGGCGCCGCGGGCCGCGTCGGAGGACGACGAGATCCTGATTCTGACCGCCGGAACGGCCGACCTGCCCGTGGCCGAGGAAGCCGCCGTGACCGCGCGCGCCCTGGGCAGCGGCGTCGAGACGGTGTGCGACGTGGGCGTGGCGGGCGTTCACCGCGTGCTCGACCGGCTCGAGCGCCTCCGCGCGGCGCGGGTGCTGGTCGTGGTGGCCGGCATGGACGGGGCGCTGCCGAGCTTGGTCGGCGGCCTGGTCCCGCAGCCCGTGATCGCGGTGCCCACGAGCCGGGGCTATGGCGCCCATTTCGGTGGGTTGGCTCCGCTCCTCACCATGCTCAATTCATGCGCCGCGGGCGTTGCCGTGGTCAACATCGACAACGGATTCGGCGCGGGCGTGCTGGCGCATCGGATCAACCGGATGGCGGTCGCCCAGCGAGAGCCGCGCGCGCGTCGACCGGCCCGCGCCCCGCTGACGAAGGCGCCCGCCGTGAGATCCTCATAATGGATACCCTATGAAAATCGCTTATTTTGACTGTTTTTCGGGCATCAGCGGGGACATGATCCTCGGGGCTCTGATCGACGCGGGCTTGAGTTTGAAACGCCTCGATGAGGCGCTCGCTCCCCTGAAGCTGGCCGGGTACCGCTTATCCGCGAAGACGGTCGAGAAGGCGGGCATCCGCGCCACCAAGGTGGACGTCCTCGTCGACGACCGCAAGGTCCACATCCGGGATTACCCGCAGATGGCGGCCGTGTTTCAGCAAGGGCGCCTCTCTCGGACGATGGAGACGACGGCCCTCGGCATTTTGGAACGCTTGGCCCGCGCGGAAGCGCAGGTGCATGGCCGGCGGCTGTCGCAGCTCCACTTCCACGAATTGGGGGGCGTCGACACGCTCGTGGATATCGCCGGCGCCGTGGTGGGCCTGTCGTTGTTGGGGGTGGACGAGGTGTATGCCTCGCCGCTGAACCTGGGCGGCGGGATGACGCGGGCGGCGGCGTTTCCGATCCCGGCCCCGGCCACCGCCAATCTCCTCACCGGGGTTCCCGTCTACTCGTCGGGGATCGACCGGGAGTTGACCACGCCGACCGGCGCCGCCATCATCAGCTCCTTGGCCAAGGGGTTTGTGCCGTTTCCCTCGTGCCGGGTCGAGGTCGTGGGGCACGGAGCCGGCGAGACCGAGTTGCCCGCGACGCCGAACGTCCTGCGGCTGTTCCTGGGCGACATGGTCAGGGATCGGGTGTGGGGCGAGGATCGGGTCGTTCAGTTGGAAACGAACGTGGACGACGTCAGTCCCCAGATTTACGACTATCTGATCGAGCGCTTGCTGGAGGCCGGGGCGCTCGACGTGTTCCTGACGCCCGCGATCATGAAAAAGGGGCGGCCGGCGGTGACGATCAGCGTGTTGGCCCGCGCCGAGCACGGGGCGCGGCTGATGCGCGTGCTCTTCGACGAGACCCCCACGCTGGGCGTCCGCGTCCAGGACGTCAACCGCGTCGTGTTGCCGCGCACCTCACAGACCATTGCCACGCCCTGGGGACGCTTGCGGGTCAAGGTCACGCGACAGGACGGGAATGAGGAAATGCGCCCCGAATACGAGGACTGCCGCGACTTGGCGCAGGCGACGGGCCGCCCGCTCCGGGCGGTGATGCAGGAGGTCTCGGCGTTCCTCCGGACCGTGACCGGGGCGCCGCCGCTCGAAGTGCCGTTGAGCCCTCCCCCGCTCCCGGACGTCGTCCTCGATGGCGGGGTGGCGTGGGGTGAGCCCATCGAGGGACAGGCCGAGACGAGTCTGCCCGCCGAGGCGGGGATGGCGCCGGCGCCGGCCGCGCCGGCCGACGGGGAGAAGCGACGCACGTCGCGTCACCGCCGCCGGCGCTCGCGCGGGGGGCGTAAGAAGACCCCCCCCGCATGATCCGGCCGACGCGCGGCACCCTGCGCAGCACCCGATGATGTCCCTGATTCTGATCACCACGATCGTGGTCGCGATCGGGGTGATTCTGGGGGGGGCCGTCCTGTTCACCAACGGCGTCGAGTGGCTGGGTAAGCGCCTCGGCGTGTCGGATGGCGTCGTCGGCAGCGTGTTCGCGGGCGTCGGGACGGCGCTGCCCGAAACCGTCATTCCGATCATCGCGATCTTTTTCGGGGCCGGGGCCGACCGCCAAGCCATCGGGCTGGGGGCGATCCTGGGGGCGCCGTTCATGTTGAGCACGCTCACGCTCCCCCTGCTCGGGGCCGGGCTGTTGCTCTTCGCCGCGCTGGGACGCCGTCCCTGGACGTTCCGGTTGGACTCGGCCGCGGTGTCGCTCGACCTCCGCTTTTTCCTGGTCGGGTACGCGGTGGCGATCGGGGCGGCCTTTACCGCCTCGAGGGCCGTTCACGCCGCGGTTGCCGTCGGTCTGATCGCCCTGTACCTCGTGTATCTGCGAATCCTCGTCGCACACGACATCGAGGGGCACGGCGAAGATCTTGCCCCCCTGTACTTTCTCCGGCGTTCCACCCACCCCGGCTACATCGTCATCGCGTTGCAGGTGATTGCGGGGCTGGGCGTGATCATCTGGGGCGCCCACCTCTTCGTGGGGACGATCCAGACCGTTGCCACCATCATGGGTCTTTCGCCGCTCTTGCTCTCGCTCCTCATCACGCCCATCGCCACCGAACTACCCGAGAAGCTCAACAGTCTGATTTGGATTTCCCAGAAAAAGGACGTGCTGGCCGTCGGCAACATCACCGGGGCCATGGTGTTCCAGGGGACGTTCCCGGTTGCCGTCGGGCTGCTCGGCACGCCGTGGCAGCTCGACGAGCACGGAATCGTCAGCGCGTGTCTGGCCTTGCTCGCCGCGGCCGCGCTCTATGCCACCATGCGCTGGCGAGGCGCCTGGAGGCCGGCGTACCTGATGGCGGGCGCCGTCCTCTACCTTGGGTTCGGTCTCTACCTCGTCGTCCGCTAAACGGCGGCGACACGCCATCGGAATGGGCGACTGGCCGTCGCAGGCCTCCTCGTGATAAAATACCGCGCTTGGTGACTATTCGATCGTGAGGGGGAGACGGAGGTGAGGCAGAGCGTTCAGAAACGGATCGTGTCGTCGATCCTGATCGTGGGAGTGGCGTCCGTCCTCCTGGGGCTCTCGCTCGTCTACTTCATCGGCAAAGCCACGCTCAAAGAAACGATCGGCGCCAACTTTCGGGAACTGGCCGACGTCACCGCCAAAAAAGTCGACGATCTCATCAACCACCACGTGGAGCAGGCGGTCTTTCTCTCCGGCGTGTCCGATATCGTACGCGTCGTCGACGAGGCGAACGACCGCCCGGTGTCGTTGGCCGAGGAGGAGCGCGTCCAGACGCACTGGGCAGAGTCGGGGTCGAGCGATCAGGACGTCGTCCGGGTCGTCGATAACGCCGCCTCGGCATCGCTCCGCGGGTTCATGCGGATGACGGCCCAACATGGGATGGAGCGCGAGCCGCACGAACTCTTGTTGGCCACCGACGCCCACGGACGGGTCGTCGCGGCGACGCGGAAACCCTCGGCCCCGACCTACGCCGACGCGACTTGGTGGCGGGAAGCCTACGCCAACGGGGAGGGTCGGCTGTTCTTGAGCGACGTGCTATTCGACGAGGCCCTCGGCCGCTACACGTTCACGATCGCGACCCCGATCCGGGAAGACGGCCGCGTAGTCGGCGTGCTCTCGATGGTCCACGATGCCCAGGCGTTCTACCAGTGGGTGACGTCGATCCGCGTCGGCCGAACCGACCACACGATGCTGGTCGCCTCGGACGGTACGCTGCTGTTCTGCCCGGTCTTCCCGATCAAAAGCCACACGCTGCACCCCTCGCTGGTGGCCACGATCGTCGGCGGCGGGCGGGGCTGGGGGACCACCACCCATGACGTCCACTATCCGGGCTCGGAGGCCCTCAACGGGTTCGCGCCGGTCCCGATCTCGTCGACCCCCGGCGCCAACTTCGGGGGGAAGGTCTGGTACATCTTTACGAGCCAGGATCCGCGAGAAACGTACGGACCGATCTACACCTTGCTCGGATGGATCATCGCGTCGGGCGCGGCGGCGATCGGACTCTTGCTCCTCTTGGGATTGGCCGCAGCGCGGCGGATCGTCAAGCCGATCCGGGTGCTGCAGGCCGGCGCGCAGATGATCGGCAGCGGAAACCTCAACCATCGCATTCACGTCGACACCCAAGACGAGATCGGCGCACTTGCGACCGGGATCAACGAGATGGCGGAGAAACTCTCGACGTCGTACGCCGAGCTCGAACGGATGGTCGAAGAGCGCACCAGGGCGTTGGCACAGCGAACGAGCCAGCTCGAACAGCGCAATCAAGAGTTGTTCCTGCTCTACGCGATTGCCTCGTCGTTGAACAAGGCGCAATCCCTCGACGATGTCCTCGGCGAGCTCCTCAGCAAAGTCCTGGGAGGGATGGAAGCCCATGCGGTGTTTATGGGATTTCCCGACCCGGACAAGGGGCTCGTCATCCAGGGCCGACCGCACGCGATCACGGCCCAGGAGGAGCTCGTCCACCTCGCCGAGTCCGTTATCCAGCAGGTGCTCGATGGCGGCCAACTGATCGTCGTGTCCGACACGGCTCAGGATGCCGAGTATCAGGCGTTCACGCGCCAGGTCAAGTCCTTCGTCGGTATTCCTCTTCGCTCGAAAGGTACGACGGTGGGCGCGCTCGTGCTCCTCTACGTCAAACCGCGGGTTCCGACCGCCGAGGAACGCGAGTTCTTCTTGTCGATCGGCCATCAGGCGGGGGTCGTGGTGGAAAACGCTCGGCTGTTCGCCGTCTTCAAGAATCTCGCCAATCCATAGGGCATCCAGTCCGATGCATCACCTGGCACACTTCGATTCGCGCACGCGCGAAGTCTTGGAGAGGACGGTCACCGCCCTCGCGTCCCGATACGGCTCCGACCTTATCGGCGTGTTCTTGTACGGAAGCGCGACCGGACCCGATTTCATCCCCGGGCGATCCGACCTCAACGTCCTGATCCTCCTCGCGAAGGTCCGGCTGCCCGCCCTGGACGCCGCGCGGGCGCTGGCCGGACGGTGGCGCCGCGACCGCATCACGCCCTTGATCCTCAACGCCGCGGACCTCCATTCCTCGCTCGATGTGTTTCCGATCGAGATCATGGAGATCAAGGCGTCGCGGATCGTGCTCTTCGGCCAAGATCCGTTTGACGGGGTGTCGGTGCAGCACGGGCACCTGCGCCTCCAGTGCGAGCGCGAACTCAAGCGCCACCTTGTGAGGTTTCGCCAGGGCTACCTCGGCGTGGGGCGAGGGACGCGAGAGATCGAGCACTTGCTGGCCAAAGCCGTGACCGGTCTGCTGCCCGTGTTGCGGACGCTGGCGCGCGTGGTGCCGGGAGGAGAACCCGCCGAACCCGGCGGCCGCGAGGCCGTGATCAGGGAGGTCGCCCAACGCCTGGGGTTCGATCCGGCGCCCTTGCTGGCCGCCCTGGACATCAAACGCGGCGCCCGGGTCTCGGCGGCCGCCTTGCGGGGTCTCGTCGACGCCTACCTGGCCCAAATCGAACGACTCATCACTATCGTCGATCAACTCAAACTGGAAGGCCATTGGGTCTGACGTCGTGCGGGCCCGCGGGATGAGATCGTCGACGCCCATGGGTGAGCGATGGGGGCTGCGCTCCATCGGCGTGAGCCTGTCCATCGTCCTCGTTGCGCCGTTTCTGCTCGGGGCCGCGGTCTTCCCAGCCCCCCGCAGCCTCGTGAACGACTTTGCCGGTGTGCTCGATGCGCCAACCGCGGCCCGGATCACCGCCATCGCCGAGGGGTTGCGCCGGGATACCGGCGTTGAATTCGCCGTCGTGACGATTCCCAGCTACGCCCCCGAGGCGAGCTTGGATGACTACGCGGCGGGGCTGTTTAAAGCCTGGGGCATCGGGAAGGCTCAAGAAGACAACGGTCTGCTGCTGATCATGGCGCTGGCCGAACGGCGGGTGCGGATCGAGATCGGCTACGGCCTGGAGCCGGTCGTCACCGACGGGCGCGCCGGGGCGATCATTGACGCGGAGATTCTTCCGGCGTTCCGGCGCAGCGAGTACGGGGAAGGGCTCGCTCGCGGCGCGGCGGCGCTGGCGCAACTCGTCACGACCGGGTCCTCCGAGGCGCCCTCCGAGCGCCCCTCCTCCCGGGATGAGCTCTGGTTGCCGGTGCTGTTCTTGGGCGGGTTTCTGCTCCTGGCGTTGCTGACTCAGAGTTGGCGTCGGCGTTCGCGGTGGGGCGTGTGGGATGGGGGCGTGTGGGGCGGCTCGGGTGGGTTCGGCGGCTTCGGAGGTTCCGGAGGCGGATTCGGCGGGTTCGGCGGGGGAGCCAGCGGGGGCGGCGGGGCCGGAAGGGGATGGTGATCGCGGCCGCCGATGGGCGGTCGCGGCTCCGGTTGGCAACGTCCATGGATGGAGAGGAGCGCTGAATGAAAGCACTGGGAATCGGGCTGGTGGTGATCCTCGCGGTGGTTGGCCTCATCGGATTGTCGGTGATGGGCACCTACAACCACTTCGTCCAGATGGACGAAACCGTCAAGGCCTCGTGGGCGCAGATCAACAACCAACTGCAGCGAAGGGCGGATCTCATCCCGAATCTAGTCAATACTGTCAAGGGATACGCCGCGCACGAGCGCGAGGTGTTGGAGCATCTGGCCGACGCGCGGGCCCGCTTGGCCGGCGCCCGAACCCCGCAAGAGGCGATCGCCGCCGATCGGGAGTTGTCTTCAGCCCTCTCTCGCCTACTGGTCGTCGTCGAGAACTATCCCCAGCTCAAGGCGGATCAAACCTTCATGCGGCTGATGGACGAGTTGGCGGGGACCGAGAATCGAATTGCGGTCGAGCGCCGTCGCTATAACGAAGCCGTCCAGTCCTACAACCAAGCGCGCCGCCGGTTTCCCGGCTCGCTGATCGCGGGATTCTTTGGATTTGGGGAGGCGGCGTACTTCGAGGTCCCCGAATCCGCCCGGGAAGTCCCCAAGGTGGATTTTGGCAAATAGCGGACGAGCCCGGATCGCTCGGGTCCCAGCCGCGCCCGTGACGGATGATGCCCCGCGACACCGACGGTCCCTCGGCCAGTGCTTTCTCACCGACCGGCGGTACGCGGAGCGGATCGTCGCCTTAGCCGGACTCGGCCCCCAGGACCGGGTCGTGGAGATCGGACCGGGCGCGGGCATCTTGACCAGGATCCTGGCCCTCCGCGCGGGCGAGGTCATCGCGATTGAAATCGATCCCCGGTGGCACGCGCGTTTGGAGGCCGAGTTCCATGAGTCGTCACGGGTGCGCCTCATCCGCGGTGACGCGCTGGAGTATCCGTTCGAGGCGATTCCCTCGCCGTTTACCGTCGTCTCAAATCTGCCGTACTACATCTCAACGCCCGTGCTCTTTCGCCTCTTGCAGTCGCGGGCGCGCATCGCTCGGATGGTCCTCATGCTCCAGCGGGAAGTGGTCGACCGCATGGTGGCTGGGCCCGGGAGCAAAGCCTACGGGACGCTCTCGTTGACCGTGGCCCACGCCGCCGAGGTCCGCAAGGCCTTCAACGTGCCCTCCGCGTGCTTTACCCCGAGACCGGCCGTGGATTCCGCGGTGGTGGTCGTGACCCCGCGCCCCGCCCCCGCGATCGCGGTCAGTGACGAGCCGACCCTCTTCACCGTGATCCGCGCGGCCTTTGCCCATCGGAGGAAGGTCCTCGGAAACGCGTTAAAGGACGGCGGCTTCGCCCCGGACGCGGTGCAACGGGCGTTACAGGCCGCGGCGATCGTTGGGACGCGACGAGGAGAGACCTTGACGTTGGCGGAGTTTGGACGGGTTGCGGATGGCCTTGCCCCGGAGGGCGCCGGTACGGCTAATAGCGAACCGTAAAATTCAGCGCGGCGGAACGCCGGTCGTACGAGAAGGAGGGCACCACCACGTCGCTCCCCGACCACACGCGATACGTGTTGGCTGCCAATTGTGCGGACGCGGCACCCAGCAAGGTGGGACGACTGAACCCCGTGATCTGACGGATGCCTGCGGGGTCGTATCGCTGATCCTCTTGGGGGGCGATGTAGAACGAGAAGACGGTGTACCAGAAAAAATCGGTCCCGCTGAAGAAGAGGAGCGCCGAATTGTACGTCGTCGGCTGTCCGCGGAAATTCCGGAGCGCGAGTTCGAAGGTGTAGCTCGACGCGATCTCGCCGCCCAGCTTGTACGTGAGCACGGATTCCTCGGGCAGGTTGGTCGCGGTGCTCAGGCCGAGAAAAAAGGCGCCGTCCTCCTGGCTGAAGAACTTGAGTTTCGCGTCACCCGCCCCGACGCCGCTGGCGATCATATAATGCCCGGATTCGTGGATGGCGAGATTGCTCAGAAATGCCAGCCCGACCGCCAGCGGATCGGTGACCGACCATCCGTCCGCGGCGTGGGCCCCCCTGGGGGCGCCGACCACCGCGGCGACGATCGCCCATCCCATGATCCGAACGGTCCAAGCGCGTGACATACGAAATGAGGATAACCGTTGCCGGGAATTTGTCCAGCAGCGCGCAGGACCGCGCCATTTGAGCCCGGTCGGCCACCGTGGTATGATGCCGATGATGCATGAGAACCCGTTCCACACCCTGGGAAATCAGGCCTTTGCCCGAGGGGATCTCGGCGGCGCGTCGGCGTATTACCGGCGGGCGCTCGAGGTCGATCGCCACCACGGTTCCGACCGTGCGCTGGCCGTGACGTTGGGGAATCTGGCCAACGTGGAGGCGAGCCTCGGCCGGCGCGAAGAGGCTGAAGCGTTGTACCGGCAAGTGCTCGAGTTGGAGCGTCGCCTGGGCGACGAACGGCAGATCGCCCTGACGCTACTCCATCTCGGCAACCTCGCCGCCGACGCGCTGGAAGCGCCTCGCGCGCGGGCCTACTATCTCGAGGCGCGCGACGTGTTCGAGCGGCTCGATGAAATCGGTGCGTTGGGTGTGCTGCACCAAAATATGGGACTGCTCGCGAGGGAACTCGGGGAGTACGAGCCCGCCGTCGAGCTGTTCGAGCGGGCGCTGGCGCTGATGCGCCGCGCGGGCGACCAGCGCGGCGTTGGGGCGGTCTACACGAATCTCGGGCGGACATACCACCTGATGGGGCGTTTCGACGACGCCCGGGCGTGCTGTGCCACCGCGCTGGCGATGGCCGAGCGTCGAGGCGATGAGATGGCCGTGGCGGCCGCGCGCTACCATCTGGCCGGGATCTGCGAGGCCCGAGGGGACCTGCGGTCGGCGCTTGCTCACCTTCGGGTGGTGGTCGATATCGACCGCCGGTACGGTTTGCCGAAATATGACGAAAACCTTGCGCGCCTCTCGGTGCTCGAAGCGGCCTCGGAGGCTGCAACGTGAGCGAATCGGCACACGTCGTGGCCACGGTCAAGACGTGGTTGGAGGGTCGGGGATACCAGGTGGATCTCGACGGGGAACGGATCGTGAGCTTCACCGCCGCCAAGGGCGAATGTCTGGTGGAAGTGGACCTTGCGGGTCGCGTGCTCTGTCAGTTCGGGATCGACTTCGATGAGCTGCGCGACCTGATCGCCGGCACCTCCACGGAAGACCTCGGCGACGATGAACTCCAACGCGCCGCGCGATATCACCTGCAGACGGTGACCAGGCGATACCAAGCCCCGTTTCTCGCGTCGGGCTTCACCGAGGAGTACGACGTGACGGCCGACCACGCCGTGATCAGCTTCACCCACCCGGTGGATGACACGAGGCCGGACGCGGTGGTGGCCGTTTTGAGCCGGTGCGTCGACCTGCTGCGGTGAGCGCTCCGGTCCCCTCCGACGTCACGGTGTTTGCGCCGGCGTCGGTCGGCAACATCGGCCCCGGGTTCGATGTGCTGGGGATGGCCCTTGCCGGCTTGGGCGACACCATCCGTGCCCGCGCGATTTCGGGGAGGGGCGTCGTGATTCGCGAGATCCGCGGCGACGGGGGCATCCTCCCTAAAGACGCCAGAAAGAACACGGCGGGCATCGCGGCCGCTCGCGTGCTGGCCATGCTCAAGGTCCCATCGGGCGTGGAATTGAGCCTGGAGAAGAACATCCCGGGCAACGGTCTGGGGAGCAGCGCCGCGAGCGCGGTGGCCGGTGGCTTCGCCGTGAACGCTCTCTTCGGCTCGCCGCTCTCGAAATCCGAGTTGCTCCTTCCCTGTGCCGCCGCAGAGGCAGCCGTGAGCGGAGGCTATTTTCTCGACAATACCGCGGCGTCGCTCCTTGGGGGCGTCAACGTCACCAACCCGGTCACCCGCACCGCCATATCTCTTGGCGGTCTTCCCGGCGCGCTCATCGTCGTCGCCACGCCGCGGTTTAAGCTCCTGACCGCTCGCTCGCGAAGGGTCCTGCCCAAACGCGTGCCACTAGAGGCGATGGTCGCCAACCTCGCTCGTGCGTGCGCGATCGTTGCGGCGGTCGGGAAGGGCGACGTGGCCTTGTTCGGCCGCTCGATTGTCGATCTGGTGGTTGAACCCCGTCGGGCGGCGCTCATCCCCGGCTTTCTCGCCGTGAAACGCGCGGCGCTGAAGGCCGGCGCGCTGGGCTGCTCGATCAGCGGCGCAGGCTCGTCGGTCTTCGCGGTGACCGACGAGAAGGCCAAGGCCGACGCGATCGGCGACGCCATGCGCCGGGCGTTTAGCCGCGCGCGCTTGGAGTGCGTGATTACCGTCACGACGATCGACCCCGCGGGAGCGAGAATCATCGTGTAGTTGTCGTTCGTGACTGCATTGTTGGGGCGTATTGCTCTACGCGCCTCTTTGCCCTACGCCCCCCCCCGCGATCAACTCCGCGCAGCGGTATCCGCTGCGCACCGCGCCTTCGATCGATGCCGGCAACCCGGTCCTCGTCCAATCCCCAGCCAAAAATAGGTTCCCCAACGGCGTGCGTTGATCGGGGCGGTGGGTGTCGCTTCCCAGGCGCGGCGAAAACGTCGCGTGCGGTTCTTTGACCACCGCGCGGTGGAGCAGGCGCGCGTCCCGCGACGCGGGGAACAACTGGTGGAGCTCGGCGAGGGCGAGGTCGAGGAGCTCGTCGGTCGAGCGTGTGATGAAGTGGCCGGCCGCGCTCATGACGAGCGCGATGTGGCCGTCCGATGAGGACCGGCCGAGCAGCGCCCGGCGATCGAACGCCCATTGCCACGCGGTTCCGATCATGCCGACGAACGGACGGTCCAGCACGGGACGGTCAAACCAAAGATACATCGAGATAATGGGGGAGGAGGCGAGGCCTTGGCTGGTCAAAAAGGCGATGTGGCCGAGCTGCACTTCAGACGGCAACAATTCCGGCAGATTGATATACGGCACCGCGCTGACGTACCACGACGCGCCCAGTCGCTCGCCGGTGCTCAAGACCACCTCGCTCACCCGCCCCCGGGTGACCGTCAGCCCCGCCGCGGTCTGCCCCGTCAGGACGCGCCCCCCGCGATGCTCGATGAAGGCTTGCGAGGCGTCGGTGTACAGCGCGCTCAGCCCCGTGCGGGGAAGCCCGATCGCCGACCAGGCCGCCCGGGTGAACAGCGCGTCGACCAACACGTTCGCAAACGGGGCCGCGGCCGCGAGTGCCGGGTCTTCGTTAAGCACCGCCAGCGCAAGAGGCCGCCACAGTCGCTCGCGGACGGAGGCGGGTTGCGCGTGTCGTTCCATCCACTGGTCCACCGTGAGCCCCTCGGTGTCCGCGCCGCCCCGCCGCCAGAGCCGCCAGCCGAACGCCATGGCCGCCAAGCGATCGGAAAACGACAGGCCGCGCGTAGCCAAGAGACCGGCGGCGACGTGCAACGGCGCGGGGAGCGGCCAGGCCGAGAGGCGCGTGAGCGCGCCGCCAGGGCCGACGAGCTCGAGCGACAGACGATCCTGAAACACGAGCCGGTCGAGCGTGCCGATCGTCGCGAGGAACCGGATCGTCTGTTGGTAGGCGCGAAGGAAGACGTGTTGGCCGTTGTCGACCACCTCGCCGGTCGTCGCGTCGACGTGCGAGGTGGCGCGACCTCCCAGCCGGGAGCGTTTCTCCACGACGGTCACGCGGTATCCCCGCTCGGCGAGCGCGACGGCGGCCGAAAGCCCCGCGAAGCCGCCGCCAATGATCACAACGTCACGGTCGTTCGTCATTTCGAGGAATGCGAAAGAAGATATGAGAGCTAGGAACCCCTGGCCGTCGATAAGGCGTCAGATGCAAGGCGGAGCAAGATCTTGCGCCGGAGCGTACTGGTTCGTACGTGAGGACGCAAGGTCGAAGCGACAACGCAGCAGATGGCGCCTTATCGACGGCCAGGGTCAGTCGAGCCAGACGCGATCCGGATTGTCCGGATCATCCATGGGGGACGAAATGAAGAGGACCTGCACCGGTTCTTTGTCGAACTCGGCGGCGTGGGGCGTGTTGGCCGGAATGACCCAGATGTCGCCGGGCTTCACCTCCCGGGTGAGGTTGCCGACCGTGACCGAACCGCTTCCATTCAGGACGTAGCCGATTTCATCATGGGTGACGTGAACGTGTTTACGGAACGGTCCCTTGTGACCTTGGAAGACGAACACGCTGGACTGCGACCCATGGCCGATATACGTGCGTTTGAAGACATCCTTCTCGGTCAGTCGGTCGGCGTCGATGGCCTTCTCCAGGCTGGTCACGTCGACGTTGGTTCGATGCGTGGGTTGTTGGCAACACGGACATCGGTACATTAGGACGCCCCCTTCTCCAGTTCCAAGACCGCCGGGCAATGGTCGGAGCCGTGCACTTGCGGCAGCAGGTACGCGTTCTTGACCCGGTCGCGCAAGCCCCGGGAGATGAAATGGTAATCGATGCGCCACCCGATATTGCGCTCGCGGACGCCGGGGCGGTAACTCCACCACGTGTACTGTCCCGGTTCCGGGTTGAGCTCGCGGAAGATATCCACGTACCCGTGGGAGATAAACGTGTCGATCCAGGCCCGTTCGACCGGAAGGAAGCCGGTCGTATTCGCGTTGGACTTGGGATTTTTGAGGTCGATTTCCCGGTGCGCGGTATTAAAGTCTCCGCAGACGACCACGTGCTTGCCCTTTGACGTGAGGTCGTTGCATAAGGCCAGCAGGGCATTGCAGAAGGCCATCTTGAACGGCACACGGCCGAGGTCGCGCTGGCCGTTCGGCACATAGACGTTGAGCAAGACGAGATCCGAATACTCGGTCACGAGCACGCGCCCTTCGGCGTCGTAATCCGGAAGGCCAAGCCCGACGCGAACCGCCGCCGGCTCGTCCCGGGAGAAGGTCGCCACCCCGCTGTACCCCTTTTTCTCGGCCGGGTGCCAGTACGTCCGGTAGCCGGGCGGGTTGCGCAACGCCTCGTCGCACTGGCTCTCGTGGATCTTGATCTCTTGCACGCAGAGCGCGTCGGGCTGCTCACGCGCCAGCCACTCGAGGAATCCCTTTCGGCAGGCCGAGCGGATCCCGTTGACGTTCCACGTGACGAGCTTCATCGGTCAGCGGCTCAATGGCCGGCGGCGCCCGCCACGGTGGCCTCTTCGAGAATCAAGGGGTAGGAGTATCCCGCTCCAAAATCCCGATTGATCGTGACAAGGCCCGTGACGACGACGTTGTCGCCCACATGGACCTCCTGCTGGGTGGTCACGGTGAGGTCGTTGCTTCCGGCCTTGCCGCTCCCGTCTTGAATGTGAAAAAAATTCTTGCCCATAATCCCTGCGTTGACCTTGACGACCTTGCCCTTGATCTGGATCCGCTGGCCCTTGAGCTGATCCTTGCCGGCGTACAGCGCTTCGATGGTCTTGACGGGTGCATCCGATGCCGCGGCGAAGGAGACTCCGGCGGCCAGCCACACCAGGCAGATCCCCACCCCAACCAATCGTCGAGTCATGGCGTTCTCCTCATCGTGACGGTTCTTTTTAGCATATTCGGAGTGGAAAAACAGCTACGTTTCGGGTCGAACGGGCGCTGCGGTCAAGCGCACGACCAGCAGGTACAGCAGACCGAGGACGAACGCGAGCCCGACGAACCACAGGGCCTTCGCTTTGAGCACGAGAATCATCTGAGCGGGGTCATCCAGCAACTGCGGTTGGTCTCCGATCACCCGAGCGCCGAACCACGCCAAGACCCCGCACCACAACGCAGATCCGGCCACCGTCATGAGGACGTACGCGCGGAAGCTCATCCGGACAATCCCTGCCGGGAATCCGATGAGGTGCCGAACCACGGGCAAGAGGCGCGCGAAGAACACCCCCCCTGCTTCGTACCGTTCGATCCATCGCTCGGCCTTGACGAGTTTGGATTCCGACACGCCGACGTAGACCCCGTAGCGCAGGACCAGCGGGCGTCCCACCCATCGAGCCACCCAATACGTCGCGCTCGCCCCCAGCGCGCTCCCCGCCGTTCCCGCGAGCACCACGCCCCACATCGTGTAGCGCCCTTGCGCCGCCCAGTATGCCGCCGGCGGGATGACCAACTCGCTGGGAACGGGGAACACCGTGCTCTCCATGGCCATCAAGACCACGATGCCGAGGTATCCCCAATCGTGCACCCACGTAAACCAGACGGTCATCAGCCCATGCATGGGTCATGATCCTACCGGAGCCCGACGGCCTTGGCAACCCCTCGGACGAATCGGGCGTGACCTCCCATCGCGCGATCGTTACCGAGGACGATTACGGGGCCGCGCGGCGCGGGTCTTCAGAGGACATTCCTCGGGCGGGCGCCGCCGGCGGCTGGTGGGCCGAGATGGAATCCGGGCCGGCAGCGGACGGTGGTGCATGGGGTCGATGGCGGGGAACGGAGACCTCTCCGCTCGCGGGCTCAAACGGTCCGAAGGAGATTGGAAAAAGGAACAGGCACGCCCAGAGGATCGCCCACCGCTTCATGATTCGCTCTCCGGTACCGCGCCCCGTTGAAGCTCCCTGCAGCTTGCTGCAGGGAAGCTTCGAAGTGCAAGGAAGTAAAGAAACACCATTTCCATTTTGCTCGCGTACCCCGCAGCTTGCTGCGGAGTACGCGCTCGCAATGCACTTTCATCTTGCCACGGATAGGGGGGCCGTCAAGCCGGTGGGTGGTCGGAGGCCTCACCAGGAGGCCGCAGGTCCTCCCCGTACCCACGCCTCCAGTCGTGCGCGGGTGGCGTCGTCGACGTCGCCGCGCAGCGCGAGCACACACGTGTCGGCCGGCGGGGGCTGGAGGGTCGCGGTGAACTCCATGAGCTCGTCGCGCCGAAAGGCGTGGAGTCGAATCGTGGCGCCAACGGTCAAGCGTCCGATCAACGCGTCGAGGTTGGCGCGGGTCGCGCGAATCCCGTCCACCGCGACGATCAGATCGCCAGCGGCGAGTCCCGCCATCTGCGCCGCGCCCCCTTCGAGGACGTGGGTCAACGCGGCCTCGTGGCCGTCCTCGCCGAGCCGCACGCCCAGCACGGGGCGCTCCGCCAGCGCGCTCTCCGGCTTGCCGGCGGGCTTGCCGCCCTTGTCCGTCGCCGACTCGGCCGGGCGCAGGGTGGACCGGATCCCGAAGTGGGACAGCAGCTCGTCGAGCGCCAGCTCGTCGGTGCTCCGCAACGCCCGATCGAAAAAGAGACGGAGGTCCAGGCCCGAGACCTCGTGGGCGAGGCGCTCCACGCCGTCTTCCGGTACGCCGACGCGAGTTTTACCGTGCCGCTCCCAGAGAGCCCGCATCACGTCGTCGAGCGACCGCGCACCCCGCGTGTCCCGCCTGATTGTCAGGTCCAGGGCCAAGGCCACCAGCGCGCCCTTCGTGTAATAGCTGACCACGGCGTTCGGGGTGTTCTCGTCCGGTTTGTAGAACTTGATCCACGCGTCGAAGCTCGACTCCTCCAGGGTCTGTTTCAACCGTCCGCCGCTTCGGAGAAGGCGCGTGATCGTCTGTCCCAGGAGGTCGAGGTAACTCTCGGGAGAGATCAGACCGCTGCGCACGAGCGCGAGGGTGTCGTAGTACGAGGTGATCCCTTCGAAGGCCCAGAGCAACCGGGTATAGGCTTCGCGTTCGAGGTCGTAAGGCCGAAACACGTGCGGCGTAATCCGCTTGACGTTCCAGGTGTGGAAGTACTCGTGGCTCGCCAGGCCGAGAAACGTCCGATACCCGTCGCTGACCCCTTTCTCCCTCGGGCGGGGAAGGTCGTTCCGGGAGCACAGCAAGCTTGTGGAGGCACGGTGCTCGAGCCCCCCGTATCCTTCGCCCACCGCCGTGATGAGAAACACGTAGCGATCCATCGGAGGGGGGGCGCCAAAAAATCCGATGTGGTGACTACACAGGGTGTGGAGGTCGGCGCGGAGCCGATCGAGATCGGCGTGGTGCCGACCGGTGAGGACGATGTCGTGGGGCACGCCCCCCGCCTCGAACGTGGCGAGGGCGAACTCCCCCATCTCCACCGGGTGGTCCGCCAACTCCTCGTAGTTGTCCGCCCGATACGTTCCGAACCCATAGGGCGCGGCGCCGTCGCGGGTCATCGCGGTGCCCACGCGCCAGCGGCGCACCGCGTCGCCGGCTGGCGGAAGGATCTCGACGCGGCAGGCGCGGTCGGTCTGGCCGTGCACCATGAGGAAGACGCTCGTGCCGTTGAAGAACCCGTGCGTGTCGTCCAGGTGAGCGCCGCGCACCGAGCGGTCCCAGGCGTAGACCTCGCACCTGATGACCAAGGGCCCTTCGCAGGGCGCGCACCGCCACGTATCCTTGTCGAGCTTGCTGACCGACACCGGCCGTTCGCGGGATGAAGCGGACAGCCGCACGACGTGACGGGCGAAATCGCGGATCAGATAACTGCCCGGGGTCCACGCCGGGAGCGAGACCCGCTGGCCCGCAGGGTCGGGGTGAGCGACGGTACACTGCACCTCAAAAAGGTGGGCGGAAGGCAGGCGGGGCGTGATGCGGTACTGGAGGGCGGGGTGGTCGTTCACCGCGCGATTGTATCAGAACTCCCCGGCATTGGCGGGCGGTGTCGGGATCGTCCGATCAAGCGGCTTGCGACCAGCGGGGTGCGGCGTCGAGCAGCGCCGTCGCGGCGTCGGCGGTGATCGGTTTGGAGAAGTAATAGCCCTGGCCGTATTCGCAGCCAAGCAACGTCAATCGGTCGAGCTGTTCGCGCGTCTCCACGCCTTCAGCGACCACGTCCATGCCCAGGCTGTGCGCGAGCGTGATGATCGTGCGGACGATCTCCGAGCCGCCGCCGTTGGGTTGCATGAGAATGACAAACGAGCGATCGATCTTGAGGGTATCGATCGGATAGCGATGCAGATAACTCAAGGACGAATAGCCCGTTCCGAAATCGTCGACCGAGATCCGAGTCTCGAGAGCCTTCAAGCGCGTCAACGTGGCGGCGACCGCGTCGGGATTCTCCATCAGGACGCCTTCGGTGATCTCGATCTTCAGGCTCCCCGACGCGAGGCCGGCCTCGCGAAGAACAACCTCGATCCGAGCGCTCAGGTCCGGCAGCGCGAATTGCTTTCCAGATAAATTGACACTCATCGTCAACGGCGGATGGGTCTGAAAGCGATCCTGCCACGTCCGCAGTTGGCGGCACGCCTCGCGAAGCCCCCACGCGTCGATGGGAATGATCAAGCCGGTCTCTTCCGCCACGGGAATAAACTCCACCGGGGAGACGAGACCGCGGTCGGGGTGCGCCCAGCGCATCAGCGCTTCAAAGCCCACGATGCAGCCCGACCGCAGCGAGACGATCGGCTGATATTGCAGTCGAAACTCGTGGCGCTCCAGGGCGTGCCGCAAGTCGGTCTCCAACGTGAGCCGAGTCACGGCGCGCACCCGCATCGCCGCGTCGAACACCTCGTACCGTGCGTTGCCGAGCCCTTTGGCGCGGTGCAGCGCGGTGTCCGCGTCGCGCAAGAGATCCTCCGCGCGGTCGTACCCGGTCTCGCTCAGCGCGATGCCCAGGGTCGCGGTGGCAAAGACCTCGCGCCCGTTCAGCATGAACGGCTCCGCGAGGCGCCGCTGGATGCGATTGGCCACGCGCACGGCGCCGTCGACCCCGTTGATCTCCTCCATGAGCACGGCGAACTCGTCTCCCCCGAGACGCGCGACGGTGTCGCCGGGCCGCAGGCTCGTGTCCAGTCGGCGGGCGACGGCGATGAGGAGCTGATCCCCGATCCCATGTCCCAGGCTGTCGTTGACGAGCGTGAAGCGGTCGAGATCCAAGAGCGCGACGCCAAAGGTGCTGTCCGGGCGACGCTGAACGCGTAACAGGGCGTGCTGCAGGCGGTCGACGAAGAGGGCCCGATTGGGCAGGTCGGTCAACGCGTCGTGCATAGTACGATCGGAAATATCGGTTTGGGAACCGGCCATCCGGTGCGGAGCGCCCGAGGGGGTACGCACGACCATCCCGCGGCTCAGCACCCACCGGTATGAGCCGTCGTTGTGCCGCATGCGGTGTTCGTTTTCGAAGAGAGGGATGGCGCCGTCGCGATGTTCCGCGAGCGCCGCGGTGAGCCGATCGAGGTCGTCCGGGTGGACCAGGTCGAACCAGGCGCTCGGGCGACTACCGATCTGGGCGTCCTCGTATCCGAGCATCGCCTTCCAGCGGGGAGAGAAGTACACGTCGTCCGTTTCGAAGTTCCAGTCCCACAGACCCTCGTTCGCGCCCCGCGCCGCGAGCGCGTACCGCTCCTCGCTCTCGCGCAGCGCGTGCTCCACCCGCTCGCGCTCCATCACTTCGAGGACCAGGGACTGTTTCTGCTCGACGAACTGCGCGACAAGCCGGGCCAGATGTCCGAATTCCGACACATCCTCGTGCAACGTCTGGGCGACTGCCCCATCCTGGGCGTCCAGACTCCGCGAAATGAGCGTCAACGGCCGACTCACCCACCGTGCGAGGAACACGGAGAGGCCGATGAGCACCGCGAGGGAGAAACTCAGGAGCAAGCCGAACTGCTGATTCGACGAGTGCTGAAACTCGAGCAACATGCCGGATTCGCCGTGGATCATGAGCCGCCGCACGGGCGTCCCATCCCATCCCGGTAAGCCCCTCGAAAATTCGATGACGCCGTTCAGGCCGGCGTCGGTCGCGCGCGACGGGGGGATGGCGGTTGAGAGGACCTGCAGGGTCAGGCTGGTGAGATCAGAGAGTTCCCGGACGTAGGCGTCGCTCCACACGCGTCCGACGAGAAAGTAGCCCCGCGCCGGGGTCTTGCGCTGATTGTCGTGGCTGGGATGAATCGACGCGCCGCGGATCTCGATCAGGCCGGCGGGAGTCGCGAGGAAGAAATGGGGAGACGGTGCCTTGCCGAACAGGGTCCTGAGATCCGCTTGGGACAGCGGCGTCTCCCGCAACCCAGGGTCCTTCACGTTGTTGACCGCGTACACGACGGAAAAGTCGGTCCGGTACACCCAGGCCGCGTTGGCCTGGTAGGTCGGAAGGGCGGTGTCGATGATGTCGGCGGCCCACCGCTTGTCGCCGGTCGCGACGAACCGCACCATCTCGTCCCAGTAGATGTAATCGTTGGCGAAGGTTTCGAGCGACGAGCCCTTGAGGCTCACCAGGCGGTCGAAGAAGCGTTCTTGTAACTGTTGTTCGCTGTGAAAGAGCGCGGCGGCGCGATGGCGTTCGGAGTAATGGAGGAACAGCAGTCCCACGAAGAACACGACGACGATGACGCCCATCAGCGCCGTGAGCTTGGTCTGGACCTTCATGTCGGGATGCACGCCATACGGTTCGGTGAAAAAGCATATCACCGAAACGGATAAGCCACCACACGCTCACGCGCCCGTCGGGGCGACGAGCGCCCGCAGTTCGTCGCCGGTCATGGTCTCTTTCGCCAAGAGCGCCGACGCCGCGCGGCGCAGCGCGTCCTGGCGGGCGAGGAGGATCGCCTTGACCCGCGCGTATTGGGCGTCCAAAAGCTCGCGCACCTCGCAGTCGATCTCCCGGGCCGTTTCCTCGCTGTAATCGCCTGCCGCTGGTGGCTGGCCGGTCTGTAGGAACGCGGGTTGGCGGCTGCCATCGAAGCTCACCCCGCCGAGTTTGGCGCTCATTCCGTAGACCTTGACCATGCTCTTCGCGATGTCGGTTGCCTTGACCAGATCGTCCTGCGCGCCGGTCGAGGCCTCCTGATAGATGATCTCCTCCGCGATCCGCCCGCCGAGCAGGGTGGCGATCTTGTTTTCCAGCTCGGATTTCGTCATGAGGAAGCGATCTTCGGTGGGAAGCTGCAGCGTGTAGCCGAGCGCGGCGATGCCGCGGGGAATGATCGAAATCTTCTGCACGGGGTGGCTGCCGGGGATGGAGAGGGCGACCAGCGCGTGCCCCACCTCGTGGTGGGCCACCCGTTCGCGCTCCATGGGGTTGAGCACCCGATTCTTCCGCTCGAGTCCCGCGATCACCCGCTCCACCGCCTCCTGGAGCTCGGCTAACCCTACCGCATCTTTCCCACGCCGGACCGCGAGCAGCGCCCCCTCATTGACGATGTTGGCCAGATCCGCGCCGGCAAACCCCGGCGTCATCGCCGCGATCACGTTCAGATCGGCGTCGGGCGCAAGCGGAACCCCGCGCGCGTGGACCTTGAGGATCTCCACCCGCCCCACCTTGTCGGGCCGGTCGACCACCACGTGGCGGTCAAAACGTCCGGCGCGGAGCAGGGCGGGGTCGAGAATTTCCGGCCGGTTGGTGGCCGCCATGAGGATGACCCCGACGCGGGGATCGAATCCGTCCATTTCCACCAGCAACTGGTTAAGGGTCTGCTCGCGCTCCTCGTGGGCCATCGGTCCCATGCCGCGCGCCTTGCCCAGCGCGTCGAGCTCGTCGATGAAGATGATGCACGGGGCCTTTTCCTTGGCCTGCACGAAGAGGTCGCGCACGCGCGCGGCGCCGACCCCGACGAAGAGCTCGACGAACTCCGAACCGCTGATCGAGAAGAAGGGCACGCCTGCCTCGCCGGCCACGGCCCGCGCGAGCAAGGTTTTCCCCGTGCCGGGCGGCCCGACCAGTAGAATCCCCTTCGGGATCTTCCCGCCCAGCCGCGTGAACTTGTCGGGCGTCTTGAGGAATTCGATGACCTCGCGCAGTTCTTCCTTGGCCTCATCCACCCCGGCGGCGTCGGCGAACGTGACCTTGACCTCTTTTTCCATGTAGACCTTGGCTTTGCTCTTCCCGATGGTCATGAACCCGCCCTGCCCCTGGCCCATCCGCCGCAAGAGAAACAACCACACGCCGAGAAAGATCGCGATGGGAATGAGCCACGAGAGCAGATCACGCCAGAACGTGGTCTCGATCACGCCCTTCACCTTCACGCCATGGGCGGCGAGGTCCCGGAGCAGGTCCGGGTCCTCCACCCGCACGGCGTTGAAGGCGCGACCTTCGACGCCCTCGCCTTCGGGCTTGAGCCGTCCGTGGACGTGGGTGGCCGAGACCGAGACCTCGTCGACTTTGCCCCCCGCGACCGCGGCCTTGAAGTCGGTGTAGGACAGCTCAGTGGGGCTGAACGCGGGCGTGACGAAGAGCTGGATGAGCGTGATCAGCCAGAAGGCGACCACCAGGTACCACACCGAGAACCGAATCTTTTTCGTATCCATACCCTGATCCGCCGATTGTTGCGGGGGCGTATAGCCATACGCCCCTACACCGTAACACACCAAAGCGGCCGCCCGTCGTCAAGCGGTCGGCCGTTCGTCGTCCTTGACGCGCTCCGTGACCAGTTCCTTCCATAGCGGTTGGTCGCGCCGGAGCAGGGCGTATCCCTCGCGGCGGATCCGCCCGATCTGTTCGGCCATGCTGTGAACCGGCACCTGATAATCCTGCAGGACGAGGCCGAAAATCTCGACCGAGGTCTCAAACTCTTCGGGGACGACCTGGTCGGCCCCGAGGGCGTGGAGGTCGTCGATCTCCCGGAGATACCGCGTCCGCGCGATGATCCGAATCGACGGATTGAGCTGCTTGGCGATGCTGATGGCCCGCCGCGTCGCCAGGGGATCGGAAATGGCCAGCACCAACACGCGCGCGTGGTCGATGCCGAGGCGGTGGAGGACCCGCGGGGCCGTGACATCCCCGTAGTAGATAGGCACGCCCTTCTTCTGCGCCGTGCGGACCGCCTCGCCGTGCAGATCGACGACCACGAACGGGATGTCAGACTCGCCCAGAATCCGGGCGAGGTTGCGCCCGTTGATTCCGTAGCCCGCGATGATCGTGTGGTCGCGCAGCTCGACCTGAGACCGTTTGTGCGGGCCCGACGGCCCGTCCGGTAACCAGCGGCGGAGACGGCGCGTAGTTTCGAGCCATCGGACGACGGGCGTCGAGGCGCGGATCAGAAACGGCGTGAGCATCATGGTGATGATCGAGACCGCCAGGAAAATCTGAAACGACTCGGCCGAGAGGAGGTGGGCCTCTCGGCCCACCTTCGACACGAGGAACGAGAACTCGCCCACCTGGGCGAGCGCGAAGCCCATCAGGATCGCGGGACGCCACGGATAGCCCAAGGCGATCGCCGCGCCGCCGGCCGTCACCGCCTTTCCCACGACGATCACGACCACCAGCGCTCCCACGAGCACGGGGTGCTCGGCGAGGATCCGAAGGTCGAGGAGCATGCCGATCGAAATGAAGAACAGGCTGATGAAGCCGTCCCGCAGGGGGAGAATTTCCGCGAGCGCTTGGTGGCTGTACTCCGATTCGGAGACGATGAGCCCGGCGATGAAGGCCCCGAGGGCGAGCGACAGCCCTGCCAGGGCGGACAGCCAGGCGATGCCGAGGCAGATGACGACCACGGTGACCAAGAAGAGTTCGCGGCTTCGGCTTCGCACGACTTCGATCAGCAACCGCGGCACCACGAATCGCGCCGCGATCAGAATGAGGCCGACGAGCGCCACCGCTTTGCCCAACGGCCAGAGGATCGACACGAGCTGTCCATCGCGCTGGAGGCCCAAGACCGGAACGATCACCATCATCGGCACGACCGCGAGGTCCTGGACGATCAAGACCCCGGTGGCGAGTGCGCCGTGGGGCGACGACGTCTCGTTCCGCTCGCTGAGCATTTTGAACACGATCGCGGTGCTGCTCATGGCCGTGAGGAACCCCCACAGCACCGCCTGGTTCAGCGGAAGGCCGACGCCCAGGCCGACCGCCGCGGAGAGCAGGACGGTCAGGGCGATTTGCAGCAGTCCCCCGCCCACCGCGGAGCGCAACGAGCGGATGTGGGCCAGGGAGAATTCGACGCCGATCGTAAAGAGCAGCAGGACGACGCCGATCTCGGCGAAGACCTCGACCCGCGCAATGTCGTGGACGACATTCAGCCCGTACGGGCCGAGCAGCGTCCCGGCGACCAAAAAGCCCACCAGCGCCGGCACGCGGAGTTTGTCGAACGCGTACACGACCCCGATCGAGACGCCGAAGACCACGACCAGATCACGTAGAAAATCGAGTTCAGCCACGAGCCGACTCCCGAGACTCGATCCCATTGATACACGGCGGGGGGATGAAGAGCAAGCGACTCGGTCTGCAAGCGACTCGGTCTTGACGGGTCTAGCCGTTCTATGCTCTGCTGCTCCATGGGTGGTGTGTCTTTTCTGTCGGCTCGCAACCGGCATGCTCGGTAGTTGGGTCCCGAGAGGATACAACCGGATGCTGTAAATTGTGTGCGGATTTTTCGAGCCCAGAAACGCATGAAATGAACCTAACAAAAGGTTAGGTTCATTTTACAACTTAGAACACTGCTGTCCCAACGTTATTCGAACAAAGTCAACTGGTTGGTTGATTCGAGTGCATTTGGCTCCTGCACAGCGAGGCTAAGCAGTTGATCCAATGGAGTTCGCTCGAACATGGTCAGACTCAGGATTTGTAGGATTTCG
>JACQCD010000063.1 GCA_016201825.1 Nitrospirota bacterium
CTGACTTTGAAAACAACACCCTTGTCATCGCCCCCAAAAAGCGACCCCACCGTCCCATCAAGGGAAGCCAACGAGGTCTCGATGTCTGGTCCGCTGCCACCGCCGAGTGGTGTCGTGCCATCTCCCGCGCACCCTCCCAGCAGAAACACGAAGGACAGCGCCGCCCCACCCCATCGCCCCGCCAACCAGATGTTCATCGTGTATCCCCTGTGATTCCGAAACCGTTGAATCGGGTAACTCTCTTCGCCTGCCATGCCGAGAAGGACCGTGTGATCCTGAGTTCGCCGTCCGGCTGCGTTGCCTGAGTCGTTGGGCGAGTCAGGATCTTATGAGCGGAAAGACCGATGCCGGTTGTGGTTCATTCCCGGGATCTCCGGGGAACGGCCGGGCGTTCCGGCGGAAGAAATTCCTTGAATTTTCTCAAAGCAAGTGGCCGGAACAAGTGCCGTCAGCCAAGGCGATACTAATCGTCGCGGGAGCGGAGGTCGCTCCTGTGGCGTCGGTCACGATGAAGGTAAAGCTGTCGCCGTTGGCCAAAAGTCCTGCCCATGAGTAACAGAACTGTGGCGTATAAATCACCGTGACCGGTGCGTCCGAGAGAGTGACGGTCACGGTGCCGGTGGTCTGAGTGACGGTCACGTCGCCCTTGGGAAGGCCGGTGACGAGATCTGGTGTGAGATCGACGTGCGAAGACGTGGTGGCCTGGCAGCTCGGATCCCCATTACGACACTCCGGTCTCCACGACGAGGTGACCGGGTTCCACCATTGGTACCAGGTACCCTGGCTCATATCCATCGAGTTGAGCGGGTCCTGATTCGTCGGGAACGTCACAATCCGAAATGTGAGCGGTGCGACGCCGGAGCCGTTCAAGGTGATGGCATATTGCGAGCGATACAGCCCGACCCCCCCAGCATCCCTAAGAGGGATGGTGTACTGCTGCGACACCGCGGTCGGTGGCGGAGCTGTGACCACGATGAGTCCGGAGGCGGTGAAAGTCCCGAGGTGGCCGTCGTCGACGGTCAGCCTGACGGTGAAGGTCTCCGCCGTCTTATAGGTGTGGGTGGCGGGGTTGGTCGGACTCGCGGCTGATCCGTCGCCGAAGTCCCAGCTAAACGTCAAGATGTCACCGTCCTGATCGTTGCCGATTCCCGTGAAGGTCAGGAGCTGGCCGACCAGGCCGGTCGATGGCATCGTGATGCTCGCGGTCGGGGGGTGGTTGATCTGGGTTGCCGGTGTGATCTGGGCATCTACCGTAGCGGTGGATGCTGCCCCGAGATTGTCCGTGACGGTCAACGTCACATGGTAGGTGTCCTTGATGCCATACGCATGGCTGGGCGTGACGCCGGACCCAGCGTTCCCATCCCCGAAATCCCATATATAGCTCACGATGGTGCCGTCGCGATCGTAGGAACCGGAGCCGTCGAAGGCGACGGGCTGCCCGGCCGTTCCGGCGTAGGGGCCTCCTGCGTTGGCGATGGGCGGCTGGTTGCTGGGTATCGCCTGCGTGATCTTGACTTGGGTCGTGGCCGTGGCGGTCAGTCCGTGGCCGTCGTCGACGGTGAGGCCCGCGGTATAGTCGCCGATATCACGGTACGTGTGTGTGATCGTCTGGGACGTGGTCGTGCTGGAAGGCAAGACATCCCCGAAGGTCCAGGTATAGGTCAGGAGGTCATGGTCCGGATCGAACGATCCCTCGGCGGATAGCGTGAGCGTTTGGTCGACGGTCCCGTTGTACGGCCCTCCCTTAATAACCGCGGTCGGCGCGCGGTTGACCGGGGGCGCGGCCGCGATCACGGCATCTACGGTGGTGGGCGATGTTCCGCCGCGACCGTCCGAGACAGTCAACGTCACATGGAAGGTGCCCTCGGTGCCATACGCATGGGCGGGCGTGACGCCGGTTCCGGCTGTTTGATCCCCGAAGTCCCACCCATAGGTCAGCGGATCGCCATCGGGATCACTGGAACTTGACCCATCGAACGCGACGGCCTGCCCGGCCGTTCCGTGATACGGGCCGCCCGCATTGGCGATCGGTGGTTGATTGCCGGGAGACGGCTCCGGATTGATCGTAATGCGGGCCGTGGCCTGGGCGCTGGCCCCGTGGGTGTCGGTGACGGTGAGGGTCGCGGTGTAGACGTTTGGCGAACTGTATGTGTGAGTGACCGTCTGAGAGGTCGTCGTGCTGGGGGCGGACGCATCCCCGAAGGTCCAGGTATAGGTCAGGGCGTCGCCGTCTGGATCGATGGACCCGGTGGCGTACAGCGTGAGCTCTTGGTTGACGGCTCCGACGTACGTCACGCCCGCGCTCGCGGTCGGCGGGTGATTCGTGGGGGGAGTCGTCGGGGCGGGTGTGGCGGCCGGCTGAAGTACCGCGTACATGCTGAGGTGCGTGAGCGGTGCCGTGACGGTTTGATTCGCGGCGTCGATCACGGTGTCGGTCGCCGAGTCCGTCACGATGCCCCAGGTGCCGTTGACCACTGTGCCGAGTCGCAGCGTCGAGATGTCCGTGCCAAACGGCAACGCGTTGTATGCCAGGGTCAGTCGGGCTGGATTGTCCGATGAGAACGTTGTGCCGGTCGGTTCGACATCATAGACAGCCCCCACGATCCGGCTCGATGACGGCGCACCGATCGCTTGGTTGATCGAAAAGATGGTGTCGGTGGCCACGGCGTTGGGCGGGACCGTCAGCGTCGCCTGTCCGTCCGCGCTGGAGACCTGCCCGCCGGCCGCGCCGATCGGGATGGGCGCCTGAGACGGCGATCCGCCGCCGGGATCGCTGCTACTTCCCCCGCCCCCGCAGCCGATCAGCGCGACGCTGAGCCACGCGGTCGAGAACCCGATAATGAGTGCTGTCGTTGTCCTTCGAAGTCTTCCTCGCTCCATGCCTTCTCCCAGTCAGGGGCCTGCCTGTCTGGGACAGGAACAGGGCGATATGCCACCGAGACCGTCGACCAAGACATTTCATTCCCTTTTTCACGGAGGGCATGGAGGCGACTAAAGGGTGAGGAGGGGCGAGACGCAGCGACCAATCCGGGAGAAAGGATCGCACGAGGAGGAACACCAACTTCGAGCCGCCTGGATTGGTCCTAGTCCCTGGATTGGTCCTAGTCCATGGACATGCCCGGCATGTCGGTCATTCCGGGGGTCTCGAAATCCGTGACGTGCGGCGGCATGGTCTGCGTCAGGACGGCGGTGCCGGCCAACACGCCGACCGCCAGGGCGCATTCGAACAGAATGAAACGCAGACAGCGGCGCCGAATCTGAGTGGCGGTCGCTTCGGCCGACGCCGTGCGCCGAACGGCCATGCGGCGCGCGACGGCAAGGCACCGCGTTACGAATCGGGTGAGCGGCCCGGACCGCACTGATTCACCGGTCAACGCGCGGAGTGTGGGGAGGCTCACAAACCGCGCCAAGGCGCCCAGGCCGATCATGGGCGCGACGAGCGCAAGCTTTGCGATAAGGGCGATGCCGTACGTGCCGGACAGTCCGGCCCACGTCGGGATGTGCAGCCAAATACTATACGTTCCGGTGGCGACCATGATGCCCACGGCCCATCCCGCCATGGTCGAAAAGCGGTCCAGGGCGCGCGTGAAGAGACGCGCCGCGGTTTTTTCATCGAGGGAATCGAGGGCCGCGGGAAGCAGCACGCGCAGCGCGACGAGGCCGCCCAGCCAGGCCGACACGGCCATGACGTGGAGCCAGTCGGCCGCGACGTCAACCGAGACGTTGCCCCGGTCGGCGGCGTGTCCCGCGAGCGCGACCATCAGGCAGAACAGACCGGCGCCAATCAACAGCGCGCGGCGGTGCCAGGTCGGTCGCGACGAGGATGATGTCTCGACGTTGAGCGTCAATATCCATATGATGAGGAGGCCGACGAGCACGGCCATCTTGCCCAGCCAGGCCTTGCCGATGTGCGTGCCCACGATCGCTTGGGGAAACAACCCGACGACGACCGAGAAAGGGCGGCTGCTCATCATTTGCACGCGGAGGACGATATCGATGCCCTGGATGACAAGCAGCGCCGCGAGCGACCATCCGACGAGCCGCGTGTGTCGGCGCCGGAAGGCGAGCGCGGCGGTTCGGCGCTCGGAGGGAGGGACATCGAGTTGACGAAGCGCCGGCGCGGCGACGAACGACTCGAACGCGAGACCTCCCACCACGAGCATCATCGCCGCGAGGTCGAGGCCTCGGACGACCAGGTGGATCAGCATGTGAGGATCGAGCAGACTCATGGCATTCATGGCGACACCGTGAAGGGAAACCGTCCCTCGGTCGGGTGGCCGTCGTGTGCGGCGACGCGCCATGAGACGGTGTACGTTCCCGGAGTCAACGGGGATAGGGTGACCTCGAGTACCGTGTGGTCGTTCGGATCAACGCGGCCGTCGCCCTTGTCCACCTTGTTCTGGTGCGCGTCAAAGACTTCGATCGTGCTGAACAGCGGTTCGAGCTCGCTGTCGAACCACATCTTGACCTGAGCGGGAGACGTTTTGACGGAGGATCCCACCCGAGGTTCGGAGTGATCCGGGAACGCGTGGGCCCACAACAGGGAAGGGACGAGCAGGAGGAGCCCTCCGAGGGCTCCTCCCAACTCGCTCGATCGTGTGCGGCGAGGGCCGATCATCGTTGCGTCGATCCCAGGTTCCCGTGAAACGGTGTCCAAGCGAACACATCCGGGGCCAGATCGTCCAAGAACAGGTGGACCAATCCAATCACCCCCACGTTTTTCCCGGTCCGGTCGTTGAGCGGCACTTGAGCTTCCACTCCCAGCTCCACATACTTACCCGACCAGAGAACACCTGGGTTCAGAAACGCCTCGGTCGTCACGTGCATTGGGCCGTTGACCGGTGTCTTCAAGCTCAGTTCGACAATCGGAATCAGTCGGTTCAACGGTTTGGGGATCCCGATGTCCTTCACAAAGGACTGCAGATACGGGATGCTATATTCCAAAATGAGCCCGTACGAGAGCGTGCTGGCCAGGTCGTCAGCGACGTCGATTGCCCCAAGGGGCGTTTCCAACTGCGCGGTTCCCGCAAGCGCGAATGGTTTGAGATAGCGCAGACCGTCCGGCAAATCGCCCCAGCCTTTCCCAAACAAGAAGCCGGATGTCAGGGTGGTCTGTTGTTCCGCGTCGGGAAGGCCTTTATCACCCCATGGTGGAGAAACGGACAGCAGGGCGCTGACGATCGCCTCGTGGGGCCCATTTCTGAGCATGGCGTATTTGAGCGTGATCTCAGGGTTCCTGAAGCCACTCACCTCCGGCATCGCCGAATCAGCGGGCGTGAACGTGACGCGCTCGAACTCGATGGAGAGCCCGAGGTTGGGTGACAGGCGCTTTTGAATCCCGAATCCCAAGGAGGTTTCCTTGCCGTCGGGTGTTTTGATGAAGGACGGTACGAGCAGATCGGCCTCATCTGCGGGAAACGGGTCTGCGACCGTGATCGACTCCGGGAAAAAGCGCTGTCCGATGACACCGTGGGCCCACGACGGGGCCGGCGCTGCAGCGAACGCCACGACAAGCATGGCCGCATACAAGAAGACATTGCGTCGTCGCATGGATTCCTCCCTTGAAGGATCGGCCCCGAACGTTCTCCTTCAGGGAACGTTCCAAGGGCGCAAACTCAGCGATGGTTGCTTAGATCGAAACGCGGCGACGGACGGAGGGCGGGGCGCGTGCGGAGGCGGAGGCGATGAGCAGCATTCCCCCGATGAGCGGGGCGACGACCGGCAAAGAGCCGACGGGCTCGATGGGTTCGTTTCCAAGGGACGCGAACGAGGGAAGCGCGGCCGACCCGTGGTTGGCCGCCACGCAGTGCATCCCGTGCAACGGGCTGCTTGGTGCGGAGTCGCCGTGATGGTCATGTTCCGGCGAAGAGTATTGGCAACGGATCGCGTCGCCCGCCATGACCAGGTAACCCACGAGCAGGGTTACCGAGAGGACGGCGCGCCACGGCAGGGTCGGCGATCGCACCACGCGCGTGAGGAAACGGACCACAGTCATGATCTCATGACAGATGGATTCGGCTAGTATTCCACACCTGTAGACGATACGTCGGTAGGGTGCCTGCTGTCAATCAGCCCGGAAGTATTTCGCCTCCGGATGATGGAAGACCAAGGCCGACACCGAAGCCTCGGGGTCCATCATATCCCCGTCGGTCAGCTCGATTCCGATGTCCTCGGGCCTGAGCAAGGCAAAGAGCTTTCGCTGGTCGGCGAGGTTGGGGCACGCGGGATATCCGAAGCTCACGCGGATTCCGCGGTACTTGTTCTTGAGCACGTCGTGGATGCTGGTCGTCGGGGGATCGGGGAAACCCCACGCGGTGCGCAATCGGCGATGCAACCATTCGGCCAAGCCCTCGGCGCTTTCCACCGCGATCGCCTGCAGCGCGTGCGAGCGCAGGTATTCGCCCGCGTCCTTCCACTTCTGGGAGAGATCCCGGATGCCCACTCCGCACGTCACGGCGAACAGGGCGACCGCGTCGCGCTCGCCTGAGGCCACGTCTCGACAATAGTCAGCCAAGCACAGGCGCTCGCCCGCAGCTTGGCGGGGGAAGCGAAACGTCTCAACCGGCATATCGGGTCGGCTCGGATCGAAGAGGATCAGAGCGTCCCCTCTGGCCTGGCAGGGGAAGAACCGCCAGACGGCGTGGGCGGCCATGAGGTTCTTTCCGATGATTTCGGTTTTCAGCGCCTCGACCGTCTCGTACAGCTTGAGCGCTTTGTCGTCCTTCTCCGCGAGGAGCTTGTCGATCTGCCCGCGCAAGCCAAGGTGCCTGCCATAGAGCATGAGGGGGTTGATGTACGCGAAGACCTCGCTGAGCGGGACGTTGCGCAAGAGATGGCGGTCGTAATCGGGCGCCGGCGGAACCGGGGCGTCACGGCGCACCACGAAGCGGGCGGGGGCGACGGCGACGGCCGACGCCGCAGCGGCCGCGGGCTTAGCCGCGGACGAGTCCCGCACCAGCGAGCGCTGCTCTTCCCGGATGCGAGCGATCAACGCCCGCCGCTGGTCCTCGTCGGTCAATCGATTGGCGAGGTCCAGACCGTTCATCGCGTCTTTCGCGTACAGAACGATCCCTGGATACTCGGGCGCGATCTTCGTGGCGGTGAACTTGTTCGACAGGGCCGCCCCCCCGACCAAGATGGGGATGTCGATCCCCGCGGCGCGAAGGTCCTGGGCGGTGACGACCATTTGGTGGGCCGATTTCACGAGCAGCCCCGAGAGGCCGATGGCGTCGGGTTTCTCGCGCCGGTACGCCTCGATGAGCACCTCGGGTGCGACCTTGATGCCGAGGTTCACGATCTGGTAACCGTTATTCCCGAGGATGATCTCCACCAGATTTTTGCCGATGTCGTGGACGTCCCCCTTGACGGTGGCCAGGATGATCTTGCCCTTCGACGTCGTTTCGGACTTCTCTAAGAAGGGCTCGAGATGGCGGACTGCCGCTTTCATCGCTTCGGCGCTCTGCAACACCTCCGCCACGATCAGCTCGTTGGCGTTGAACAAGCGACCGACCTCGTCCATCCCCGCCATCAACGGACCGTTGATGATCTCCAGCGGGGCTCTGGCTTTGAGCGCTTCGTTGAGGTCGTCGACCAGGCCGTCGCGCGAGCCCTCCACGATGTAGCGGGCGAGACGGTCGTCGAGCGGCAGGTCGGCGGCGGCCACGCGCGCTTTGGGCTGCTTGCCTTTAAAATGCGCGGCGAACGCGGCCACCGGATCGGCGCCGCGCCAGAAGATCAGGTCTTCCGCGAGACGCCGCTCCTCCTCGGGGATCGAGGGGTAGCGTTCCAGGCGCTCGGCGTTGACGATCGCCAGATCAAGGCCGGCCTTGACGTTGTGGTACAGGTACACCGCGTTGAGCACCTCGCGACCCGCTGGCGGGAGCCCGAACGACACGTTGCTGATACCCAGGATCGTCTTGGTCTCGGGCAGGGCCGCCTTGATCAGCTTGATCCCTTCGATCGTCTCGATCGCCGAGCCGATGTAGTTCTCGTCGCCGGTGCCCACCGGGAAGACGAGCGCGTCGAAGATCAGATCCCTCGGGGGGAGCCCGTACTTGTTGACGAGGAGGTCGTACGAGCGTTTCGCGATCTCAAGCTTGCGCCGGCGGGTGACGCCCATGCCCTGTTTGGGGTCTTCGTCGATGCAGCCGACCACGACCGCTCCGCCGTAGCGCGTGATCAGGGGAACGACTTGTTCGAATCGCTCCTCGCCGTCTTCGAGATTGATCGAATTGATGATGCACTTGCCCTGGCAGTGCTTGAGTGCGGCCTCGATCACCACGTGGTCGGTGGAGTCGATCATGAGGGGCGCCTTGACCTTCTTGGTCAAGACGGAGATGAATGCCTCCATGTCGGCGAGCTCGTTCCGGTCGGGGTTCGCCATGCACACGTCCAGAATCTGCGCACCGGTTTTGGCCTGTGCGCGCCCGATCTCCCCCGCCTCCTCGATCTTGCCGTCGACGATGAGTTCCTTGAACTTGCGGCTGCCGATCACGTTGGTCCGCTCGCCCACGATCAGCGGCCGGTTGTCCTCCTCGATCGGGAGAAAATCGATCCCGGAGACGGCGGGGCGCAGCGCGCGCTGGGGGAGCCGCGGGGCTTTGCCCTTCACCATCTCGGCGAGCGCGGCGATGTGGGCGGGCGTCGTGCCGCAGCACCCGCCGACCATGTTCACCCACCCCTCGTCGACGAAGCGCGCGAGCTTGGCGGCCAGGGTCGCAGGTGTTTCGGCGTAGCGTCCCTCTTCGTCCGGCAGGCCCGCATTCGGATAGACCGAGACGAAACACGTGGCCAAGCCGGCGATCGAGCGAAGATGGTCGGTCATGAATTCGGGACCGGTGGCGCAGTTGAGACCGATCGAGAAGAGGCCCACGTGTTCGAGCGACGTGTATAGCGCTTCGACGCCCTGCCCGGCCAGCATCGTGCCCGTGGGCTCGATCGTGCCCGAGACCATCAGCGGAACCCGCGTCCCAAGTTGGGACTGGGTTCGCGCGATCCCGATGGCGGCCGCCTTGAGATTCAATGTGTCTTGAGCCGTTTCGAGGAGGAGAAGATCGACGCCGCCCTCGATCAACCCCGCCGCTTGGGCGGCGAAGCTGTCCACGAGCTGGTCGAAGGTGACGCCGCCGGTGACGGTGAGCGTCTTGGTCGTCGGGCCCATCGATCCCGCAACGAAGCGCGGTTTGTCCGGGGTCGAGCGCGCATCGGCTGCCCGGCGAGCCAGCCGGGCGCCGTCCCGGTTGATCTCGGCGGTCTTGTCCTGGAGCGCGTATTCGGCCAGGACGAGGGGAGTCCCGCCGAACGTGTTCGTCTCGATGATGTCGGCCCCGGCCTCGAGGTAGGCCGTATAGACGCCGGTGACAACGTCGGGGCGCGTGAGGTTGAGGTGCTCGTTGCAACCCTCGTACTCCGGCCCGCCGAAATCGGCCGCCGTCAGGTTGTTCCCTTGGAGGACGGTGCCCATGGCGCCGTCCAGGACGAGGATCCGCTGGGCCAAGAGTGAACGCAGGAGATCAGACATGGGGCAGCATCATACCAGAAGCTGTTGGGAGCCGTCTACGCGGGTTGGAAAACGCGCGGGATGGTTACCGAACTCTGAGGGCCAGGTCGGTTAGGGGGCGTCGGCCTCCCCATCGGATGGTTGGTCAGTCTCCGGATCGGTGAGTGAGACGTCTTCCGAACGATCCACAGCCTGATCGGGATGGACGGGCCGATACTCCAGCGGATCGGGGAGCAGGACGATTTCAAGGGGAGTGTTGCTGCTGTCAACCGAGACCACGGCGGATGACGCGGAGTCGATGACGACTCGTTCGAGTTGGGGCGCGCCCTGGGCGGCGACGCTGACGAGGGGGGAGCCGACGGTCAGCGCCAGTGCGATACTGGGAAGGAAAAGACGGAACCGCATGATCGACCTCCATACCGGATTGGGAGATGGTCGTTCTTTCTTACGGAACGACGTAATACGCCAATGGACTGCAAACCGCAGACCATGTCCGACGAGCCCAAAAGACCTTGATTTCTTGGACGGTTCGATCGATGCGGCGTGCGGAGCATCCGCTCGTGGGGAAAAAATCCCCAGAAAGGTTAGGATTCGCCTAGCCGTTCGGCTCTTTGCGTTCGTGGATCGGCAAGGTCGGCGCGCCACCCTTGTCCCGGATGGTTGCTAGGTTACCCGGAAGGAGGGTTGATCTGAGACTTGAAAATGGCTATAAATAAGGCTTGGAGTTCAGATGTCTAGATGCTGAAGGGCGGCGGTCAGGAGTGCTGGAGCGGGGGGATGCGATGAAAGACGTCGAACAGAAGATTGCGGTTGCAGCGAACGATGACTGTACCATCGCGGACTCGGGAGACAGCCCCCCGTTGGTCGTGGTGTACGACATGCGAGGCAGCGAGGTCGTCTTTCGAACGATCCGCTATTACGACAAGAGCCTCATCGAAGCGGTGGCCGACTGTAAAATGGTGATCGGCAAGTCGTTTGGCGACGAGATCAAGGCGGATCTGGCGTCCCGGGGGATTGAAACGCGCCTCACCACCGTGGAGTCCTCCGACGAAGCCGTGGGGCAGGTGTTCGACATTAAGCGCGGCGACGCCAAGGTCGAGATGAAGATCCAACATTAGTCAGCTCATGGCATATAGCTCACAGCTCACAGGCGAATCTTATGGTCGCTCTGGCTGAGTTGGTTGTTCTGATCCCCGTACCGTCAGGTAGATCCCACTCAGGATGACGATCGCCCCACCGGCGATGAAATGTGACGTGGGCGGCTCGTTGAGCACCCCGATCCCCAGAGCGCTCCCCACCACCGCCCCGAACATCGACAGGACGCCGCCCTCGACGGTCGTGGTGTAGCGGTACGCGTAGGTCACTCCCAACTGTCCCAGGATGGAGAAGAGCAGGACACCGAAAAGCGCCGGCAGGCTGCGCAGCGGCGGGACCGTCCAGTATGCGGCGAGCAGGGGAAGAGTCACGAGCAGACCCGCAATGTTGTAGTAGTGGAAGATCGTCCACGCGCTGTCGGTCTTCCGCGAGGCTTTGAGCGACATGATCGCCCCGGCCGCGGTGAGACCGGCCAGGAGTCCGAACCCGTCCCCGATGAGCACCGTCTCGAACGAGGGCCGAACGATCAGATAAATACCGACGAATGACGCCACGAGCGTGCCCACCACCGGCGGCGAGAGCGCCGCACCCTGCATCCAACGGCTGATGAATCCCGCGAAAATGGGGTAGGTGTAAAAGAGGACGGTAGCGTTGCTCAGCCGCGTGTTCGTGATCGCCAGAAAATAGAACAGACTGCCGAACCCGCCCAGTACGCCCCGCACCCACACCAGCCGTCGATTGACGACCCGCACCTCGACCCATCCCGCGGTCATCGCCGCGCGCATGAGGAGGTAACTGGAGAGGAAACGCAGGAACGCCATCGTGACCGGATGAACATCCGCCGATGCCAGCTTGACGAAGAACGCTTGGATCCCGACGCAGGCGGATGCCAGGAGCATGAGGACCATGCCGAGTCGGTGGGGGGCTGAGGAGGGCGCGGGCATGACGGAGGGCCGATGGTAGTACGAGGGGAAGGCAAAGTCAAAACGCGCGCCGCACCCGTAGGGCGCGGGATGGGAATGACGCCGCAGGCGGTCGACGCACGTGGCGAAGCAACGTCATGAGACTGCGTAGACCTGAATAACGGCGCCCCTCCCTCGTCTGATACGACGTGAGGGCGATCGTGAAAGGGAACCAGATGTTCCCGTTTCGTCTGGCGTTCATCCTGATCGGGTGTCTGTTCCTTGCCGCGTGCGGGGACGTGGTGGCGCCGGTCGTGCTGGTGCCGTGCCCGTCGGGCACGTGTTGGGACCTGTCGGATGGCGCGTTGCTCGACGTCAACGACGCGCCCAGCGAAGCCCGCCTCGGTTTTCACGATGTGCACGCGTGGCGCGTCATGACCATACCGGGGCACCGGTACCTCATCCTCACGCGCGTCTTCTCCGGCAGCGCCGATACCTATGTTGCCTTGTCGCCCATTCTCGATCCGTTCACCAACATCATGACCGATGTACGCTCCGACGGCGGAGTCTCGTTCACGGCGACGACCGGGGCCGCCTTCATCGCCGTGGGGGACCGGGGCAACGACGCAGGCACCGAGTATTCGGTACGCGTCGTTTCGTATGACGAAGGGCTGGAGCCGCTTCCCGGAACCACCGCCCTGGCGATCAATTCGCCGCCGGTGCCGCGAGCGCTTGCGCCCGGCGAGATCGGCCGCTTCGTGTTCGACGCGATGCGGGATGAGGACTACACGATCCGGGTCGTCACGATACGCGGCGCGGTGAAGACGTTTGCGTCGCTCATCCCTTCGGTCGATGACGACGTGTACGATCTCGCCGACACTGCCGGCGTCATCGCCTTTCGCGCCACCGAGACCGGGCGGTATTACGTCGCTGTCCTGGATCGCGGTGGGGTCGCCGGCTCCGAGTTTGGAATCGAGATCACGAGCCCCTAGTACGGTCTCCGTTGCGCCCGCTCAAAATCGCGTGTTAGAGTAGCCGCCCATGGAGGTATCGGGTTGCGATATCGGCGGCTGGGCAAGACAGGGTTTGAGGTTTCCGAAGTCGGGTTCGGTGGGTGGTCGATCGGGGGGAAGGACTACGGGCCGACCTACGACCGCGAATCGGTGGCCTCCATCCATCGCGCGCTGGAGCTCGGCGTCACCTTCTTCGATACCGCCGACATGTACGGGGACGGCCGCAGCGAACGACTGTTCGGCGAGACGTTGGCGGGGCTCGGCGGCCGGGTCGTCATCGCCACCAAGGGCGGGTACGACGTGGCCCGGGGCCTGGTCAAGGACTTTTCCCGAGCCCACCTCGAATCGGCCGTCCAGGCCAGCCTGAAGCGGCTGAAGGTCGACATCATCGACCTCTACCAGCTCCACAACCCGGTGATCGAGTTGCTCCGGCAGGGCGACGTCTTCGAGATCGTCGAGGACTTTCAGCGCCGTGGGCTGATTCGCCATTACGGCATTTCGGTGGGCGACGCTGAGTCGGCGCGTCTGGTCATGGCCCGTGGTACCGCCGCCACGTTGCAGCTCGTTCACAATCTCCTCCGACCGCAGACTCTGCAGGCGATCGCGCCGGAGGTCGAACGCGCGGAGATCGGAATCATCGTCCGCACGCCGATCGAGTACGGGATCCTCTCGGGCAAATATCAGGTCGGCGCGCACTTCCACGCGACGGATCACCGCGCGACCCGCTGGACGCCCGAGGCGTTTGCCGCGCTGCTGCGGCGGGTCGAATCGTTCCGCTTCGTGGTCCGCGGCCCCGTGCGGACGCTCGCCGAGGCAGCCGTGCGGTACGTGCTGGCGTCGCCCGTGGTGTCGACCGTCATCCCGGGGATCAAAAACCCGGCGCAGATCGAAGAGTTCGCCCGGGCGAGCGATCCGCCGTACCTTCCCGACGAGGACTTGCGGCGGATCGCCGACTTTCAGAGTGACCTTGGATAGAACAAAACGAGAGGGCCTGCTGTTCATCCGAGCAGAGGGAGGGGTGCGTGTGGCGATGGCTCCCTCGCGGAGAGGCCCAAGATGAAGACAACGGTCGTCGGTTCGTGGCTGCTCGTGGCTGCCCTCGCCCTGGTGGCGGGGTGCGCGGCAAAGAATAATGACGCGGCGTCGGGTGGCGGCGAGCCCGGGGTCCCCGTCCCGCTGGCGTCGCTCCAGCTCAAACCGTCGGCTGGCTGCGACGATCTGAAGCGCTATCTCGAGGCGTCGTGGATCGAAGGTTTCACGTCGGCGCTGCTCTCTTCCTCTCGCGGTGGAGGGGGAGCGCCGCCTGTGGCCGGCGATGGTCCGGCCGGGGGGGTGGCAGCGTCGGCGTCGCCCGATGATGTGTCCCAAACGAACACCCAGGAACCGGGGGTCGACGAGGCCGATCGGATCAAGGCCGATCGTAACGGCAACCTCTACGCGATCAGCAACGGTTTTTTGGTCGTGGAGCAGGGGTTTCCGCCCGAGGCGCTGCACGAGCTCAGCCGGCTCGATCTTGGCGCCTCGGGGCAGGCCCTGTACCTGGACGAAGCCAACCACCGCGCGGTCGTGATCGCGTCCGCCGCGACTCCCGGTCCTGTACCGCTGGTGTTGGCCGCGGCGGCTCCTATTTCTGACGTCCCGTACGTTCCTGATGTGCAGCTCATCTTCATCGACGTCTCCGATCCAACCGCACCCTCGATCACTCAACGACTCTCCCTCGAAGGGTTTGCCGTCGGGAGCCGTCGCGTCGGCAATCGGATTCACTTGGTCTCGCGTTTTTGGATCTCTCTGCCGAAGGCGCTTCAGGACAACCAGCCGCTTCGGGATCTCATCGATCGGTATCAGGCGGCGGTGCGCGAC
>JACQCD010000056.1 GCA_016201825.1 Nitrospirota bacterium
ATTTGAAGTGGTTGTTTCAGACCCGTCAGGACGTCATGATCTTGGCGTCGAGCGGCACGGGCGGGATGGAGAGCGCGATTGCGAACACCGTGTCGCCCGGGGATCGGGTCATCGCGATCAACGGTGGGAAGTTTGGCGAACGGTGGGTCAAGATGTGCCAGGCCTACGGATTGGTCGTGGACGAGGTCAAGGTCGAATGGGGCGCCGCGGTCGACCCGGCGGCCATCGAACAGCGTCTCAAACGCGATCCCGCGAAGGCGGTCTTCGTCCAGGCGAGCGAGAGCTCGACCGGGGTGGCGCATGACGTCAGGCGGCTGGGCGAGATCGTGCGCGCATTTCCCAACACGTTGCTCGTCGTGGATGCCGTGTCGGCGATGGGCGTGTTCGACCTGAAAACCGATGAGTGGGGCCTCGACGTGGTGGTCACCGGCTCGCAGAAGGCGCTGATGCTCCCTCCCGGCCTGGCGTTCGTCTCGCTCAGCGAGAAGGCGTGGGCGGCTGCCGAGAAGGCGACGTTGCCCAAGTTCTACTTCAACTTGAAACGCGAACGAGACAACATCCGAAAGAACACGACCGCCTATACGCCCGCGATCTCGCTGATCATCGGTTTACAAAAGGCCTTCGAGCTCTTAAAGCCCGAGGGACTCGACGGGATCTTCGCGCGACACCGGCGGTTGGCGCGCGCGACCCGCGAGGCCATGAAGGCCGATGGGCTCGAGCTCTTTGCCAAAGGATCGCCCAGCGATGCGTTGACGGCGGTCAAGACGCCGGAGGGCATCGACGGCGAGGCCGTGTACAAGGGGCTTCGCGACCGATACGGCATCACGACCGCCGGCGGCCAGGACCACTTGAAGGGGAAGATCTTCAGGATCTCGCACATGGGGTACGCCGACACGTTCGACGTGGTGACCGCCGTGGCGGCGGTCGAGATGGTGCTCAAGGGGATGGGGCATCCCGTGACCCTTGGAAAAGGGGTGGGAGTGGCCCAGGAGATTTTGCTGAAATCGTAAGACAACGAAGGGCGACGTCACGATGCGGGTATTAGTGAGCGATAGTCTCTCGGCCCAAGGGGTCGATATCCTCAAGCAAGCCGGGCTTCAGGTCGAAGTGAAGACCAAACTGACGCCCGAGCAGCTCTTAGAGGAGATCAAGAACTACGAGGGCTTGGTGGTGCGCAGCGCGACCAAGGTGACGGCGAAGGTGCTGGATGCCGGCGTGAAGCTGAAGGTCGTGGGGCGCGCGGGATCGGGGTTGGACAACGTCGATCTCGAAGCGGCGACCAAGCGGGGCATCGTCGTCATGAATACCCCGGGAGGCAATACGATCACCACCGCCGAACACGCGATCGCTCTGCTCTGCTCCTTGGCCCGGCAGATTCCCCAGGCGACGGCGTCGACGAAGTCCGGCAAGTGGGAAAAGTCCAAGTTTATGGGCGTCGAGCTGTATCAGAAGGTTCTCGGCGTGGTGGGACTCGGACAGATCGGCAGCCACGTGGCGAAATTGGGCCAGGGACTGATGATGAAGGTCGTCGCCTACGATCCCTACCTTTCGGCCGAACGCGCGCGGCAGATGGGTGTCGAGCAGATGACCGTCGAGGACCTGTTCCGGCGCGCGGATTTTATCACGATCCACACCCCGCTGACGCCCGAGACGACCAACCTCGTGCGCGCCGACACGATCGCCACCATGAAGGACGGCGTGCGGATCATCAACTGTGCCCGCGGGGGGATCGTCAACGAAGCCGATCTCTATCAGGCGCTGGCCAGCAAAAAGGTCGGGGGAGCCGCGCTCGACGTCTTCGAAAAAGAGCCGGTTGATCCGGCGCATCCCCTCCTCACGCTCGAGAATTTCATCTGCACGCCGCACCTCGGGGCGTCGACGACCGAGGCGCAGGAGAACGTGGCGGTGGCGGTGGCCGAACAGATCGTGGATCTTCTGGTCAAAGGGGTCATCCGGAACGCGGCGAACATCCCATCGGTTCCTCCCGACCTGCTCCCCCAGATCCAGCCGTACCTCACGCTGGGCGAACGACTCGGCGCGTTCGAAGCCCAGCGCCTGGAGGGCGGGATCCGGCGCGTGACCGTCGAATACTCCGGCGACGTGGCGCAGTTGCCGACGGCGCCGATCACGGTTGCCGTCTTAAAAGGCCTGCTCAATCCCATTTTGGAAGACAGCGTCAATTACGTGAACGCGCCGGTCATCGCGAAAGAGCGCGGGATCGAACTGTACGAGACCAAGCGCAGCGACGCGGGAGAGTTCGCGAGCCTGGTGGCGGTTGAGCTCCAGATGGGGCAGACGACGTCGCGAATCGCGGGCACGCTCTTTCACCGCAAGGAACCCCGCTTCGTCAGCATCGATGATTTTTCCGTCGAGGTAGTGCCTGAGGGCGCGATGTTGGTGGTGTCCAACGCCGATCGGCCCGGCGTGATCGGCACGATCGGCACCTTTCTCGGGCAACACCAGGTCAATATTTCCCGCATGCAGTTGTCGCGCGAGCGCCCGGGGGGACAGGCGATTTCCGTGATCGGGATCGATTCTCCGGTGTCGGCGAATCTGTTGCAGGATCTCCGCCGGTTGCCGGGCATCTTGTCCGCCAAGCAAATCCGCCTGTGACCTGATCCGTCGATAAGGGGGCGTCTGCTGCGTTGTCGCTTCGGCTTCGCATCCTCACGTACGACAGAGTACGCTCCGGTGCGAAGCCTCGCTCCGCCTTGCATCCACCCCCTTCTCAACGGCCAGGTGGGGGTGATCCGTATTCTTTCAAATAAGTCACTACATCCGTAATAAGTGCCGATGACTCGACCTAAACCATCCGATCGCGCCCTGCTCCCCAAGGGGATGGCGACCCTGCTCCCCGAGGCGGCCGCTGACCGGCGTCGATTGGAGCGCGCCGCGGTCCACGTCTTCCGAAGCTGGGGCTATGAAGAAGTCATCACCCCGCTGTTCGAGTACCTTGACGTCATCGCCCCGGGGCTTGGCCCGGGGGTGATCGACAAGGCGTACACGGTTGCCGACCGTGGGACCGGACGCATGATGGTGCTGCGCCCTGACATGACGCCGCAGGTCGCTCGGATGGCCGCCACGCTGCTTCGCGACGCCCCTCGGCCCATGCGACTCTGCTACGGGGCGAACGTTTTTCGCTACGAAGACGAACACGCGGGCCACGAACGGGAAATCTTCCAACTCGGGGCGGAGTTGATCGGACCGTCTCACCCGTCTGCCGATGCCGAAATCGTCGCGTTGGCCATGGAGGTGCTCCATCAGTTGGGCCTCACCGGCGCGAAAGTCGCGATCGGTCATGTCGGGCTGTTTCGCGCGTGGTTGTCTGAGACCGGGACCTCGCCGGAGCGGGTTCCCCTCCTCGAAGAGGCGGTCGTCAAGAAGGATCGCACGTCTCTGGTCGAGCTGCTGGTACAGGACGGTCAGCGTCCATCCGATGCCGCCCGTTTGGCCGGCTTCCTGGATTTGATCGGGGAAGAGGACGTGCTGGATCGCGCCGCGGAGATCGTCGATAGTCCGCCGGCGCGGGAGGCGTTAGCGGCGCTTCGTGAAGTGATCCGACAGGTCGGGTTTTATGGCTTGTCGAAGTCCGTCATTTTGGATCTGGCCGAGATTCGGGGCCGTGAATATTACTCGGGCCTGATCTTCGAACTCTTTGCCGAGGGAGTCGGGTACGAAGTGGGGCGAGGCGGGCGATACGACGATCTGATCGGACGCTTTGGCCCTCCGGGTCCTTCGACGGGGTTTGCCGTTCACCTGGAGCGGGTGCAACAAGCGCTCAATCACGTCTCGGCGAGCGCGCCCTATGGCGCCGTCGATGTGCTCTTGGCGGCTCCGTCACCGGATCGCGCCGTCGTCCGACTCGCCGCTGAGCTTCGCCGACGCGGCGTCAGGGTCACGGTGTGGCTCGAAGAAACGCCGCCGTCGGTCGCGGCCGAGCACGCGCGCGCGATGAAGATTCCGTGGATCGTCGAACGTGGAACGACCTCCGCCAAGATCGTGCTGACCGAGACGAAGACGCTGCGCTTGCGGCGGATGTCGCCGGCTGGGGTGGCCGCCGCGGTGTTAGCGAGGCGCAAAGCGGGACAGGACGCGGACCGGTTCGTGTAAGATGCTCGAGATGGAGCGTATGGATCCGCTGGTGAAAGTTCCGCCGCAGAATCTCGACGCCGAGGAATTTGTGCTCGGCGCGATCCTGCTCGACAATCAGGCCATGAACAAAGTCCTGGAAGTGCTGTCTCCTTCCAGTTGGTACCGCGAAGCCCATCGGAAGATTTTTCAGGCGATGATCGATCTCTCCGAAACCAATGAGGCCATCGATCAAGTCACCGTGAGCGAGCGGTTGCGGCGCCGGAACGAACTGGAACAGATCGGCGGGGCGGCCTATCTCGCGAAATTGGTCGCACAGGTCCCGACCGCCGCGAACGTCCGCCATCATGCCAAGATCGTCCAAGAAAAGGCTCTGCTGAGAAATTTGATCACGGTCGCCACCGACATCGTGACGATGGGGTACGAAGCGTCGGAAAAGGTGGAGGATCTGATCGACCGGGCCGAGCGCAATGTCTTTCAGTTGGCCGAACGGAAGCTCCGCCCATCCTTCGTCCTGGTCAAGCAAATCGTCAAGACGAGTTTCGAGACGATCGAGCGGCTGTACGAGAAGAAGGAGCGGGTGACCGGCGTTCCCACGGGCTTTACCCTCCTGGATGAGATGACGTCAGGGCTCCAGCCCTCCGACCTCATCATTGTGGCGGGTCGGCCGTCCATGGGGAAGACCGCGCTGGCGCTGTCGATGGCCCAGTATGCGGCCATCGAGAAGCACGAAACGGTGGCGATCTTCAGCCTCGAGATGTCCAAAGAGCAGTTGGTGTTGCGGATGTTGTGTTCCGAAGCGCGGGTGGATGCGCACAAGCTGCGGTCCGGGTTCTTGGGGCGCGCCGACTGGCCGAAGCTTACCGCGGCGGCCGGGCGCCTGTCCGAAGCCCCGATCTACATCGACGATACACCCGCCATGACGGTGCTGGAGATGCGAGCCAAAGCCCGACGTCTTAAAGCCGAACATGGGCTCGGCCTCGTGATCGTCGATTACCTTCAGCTCATGAGGGGCCGAGGAGATGCGAACAATCGGGAGCAGGAGATCTCCGATATCTCCCGGTCGCTCAAGGCGCTGGCCAAGGAGCTGCAGATCCCGGTGATCGCGCTGTCCCAGCTGTCTCGCGCGGTGGAGACGCGAGGAGGCGATAAAAAACCTCAGTTGGCGGACCTCCGAGAGTCGGGCGCGATCGAGCAAGATGCCGACGTGGTCGCCTTTATTTTCCGAGAAGAGGTCTATCGACAAACGGAGGAGAATCGCGGGCTGGCGGAGATCCTGGTCCGCAAGCAGCGAAACGGGCCGACGGGAGAGATCCGACTCGCGTTCATCGATCGGTACACCCGGTTCGAGAATCTGGAGCCGAACCGCCGTCCCGACGTGTAGGGGCGCGTTGCGCCGCACGGCGCCTCCGCGTTGCTGCGCGATGCGTGAGGAGGGACTCTTTGCAGTCCGCGCCCTTGGCGCGGTGCGCGTTTCCTTGACACCTTTTTCACGGCGCGCCTATAATGATTCTCGCGAAGGAGAGGCGACGATGTTTGGCCTTGGTATGCCGGAACTCCTGGTGATTTTACTGATCGTCTTGCTCGTGTTCGGCGCGAATAGGCTTCCTGAAATCGGAGCGGGTCTCGGAAAAGCCATTCGCGGATTCAAGAAGGGCGTCCAGGAGCCGACTGAAATCAACACCTCATCCAAAGCGGACAAACCCGGCGAGAACCCTGGTAACAAGAGTGTCTGAAGCCGGCTCCCGTGTGATTGTTTCCGTTGTCGCTGTTTTTGCGCTGATGAGTCTTCTCGGTTGCGCGGGGACGCCGCCCAGAGCAGACTTGGCCGTTGGATCGCCTCCGGGTCCTGGTGCCCAGCGACCCGGTCGTCTCACTCCCACTCCCGGCCCAGTCCGGATCGCACCTGCGGCATCCTATCTGAGCTTCATCCAAGGCTACCTCGATGAACTGCAAGGCCAGGAATCCCCGGCGCTCGAGGAATACGTCAAGGCGTTGCGGACCGACCCCGACTCGGTGTTGCTTCGTCACCATGCTGCCGCACTCGAGTTCAAACAAGGTCGATACGAGGAGGCCGTGGCAGACGCCGAAGAGGTCCTACGGCGCGATCCCAACCATCTGCCGACCCTGTTCCTCTTAGGCCGGTGGTACGCGGGGACGACGGATCGACTGGATCGGGCCATCCAACTTTTTGAGCACATGGTGGAATTGGAGCCCGACAAGGCTGAACCGTACCTCAACCTCGGCCTTCTCTACGCGCGACTCGATCGGTATGCCGACGCGGAACGGGCGATTCGACGGTCAATCTCCCTTGATCCGAATGCGCCGGTGGCGTACCTCTATTTCGGAAAAATCGCGGCTGGGCAAAAACAATGGAAAGAAGCCGTGGCTCATTATGAAAAGGCCATCGAGCTGGCTCCGTTTTTCGAACACGCCTACCTCGCCCTCGGTGATCTCTATGTGCAGCAGGGCGACAGGCCCAAAGCCGTCGACGTCTACAAGCGGTTGCTCACGAAGGTCGATCCTCACGATTCGGAAGCGGTCGGACGTCTGGTGACGCTGTACGTCCAGGAACGGACCTTCGATCAAGCGATCGCGCTGTTAGCGGATCTGTTACGCGGTGATCCCAAGAATGTCGAGGCGCGCCTCCTGAAAGGGCGCATCCATGCGGAGATGGGCAAACCGCTGGAGGCGATCGGGGAGCTTGAGCGGGTCATTGCGATGAGGCCGACGGACGCGGCGGCGCTGTACTTTCTGGGGCGCCTCTATGACGAACAGAATCAGCCCGACAAAGCGATCGAGCAGTTCGAAAAGATCGTCTCGTTGGACGTCGATATCTTGGAAGCGTATCTTCAACTGGGGTTGCTCTACGTTCGAGAGAAACGGTTCGATGCCGCATCAGCCGTCTTGGAAAAGGCCAAGTCGAAGAATGCCGACCGCGCAGAGGTGTATCTGGTCGAAGGATTCGTCTATTCTCAGCAGCAACAATACGATCGAGCCGCAGAGCTCTACCGGGAAGGGCTGGCGCAACACCCCGATCATCCTCAACTGCATTTCAACCTGGGGTTGACCTACGACAAGCTCAAGCAATTCGATGGGTTTGTCAAAGAGTTGGAAGAGGCCATCCGCCTCGATCCAAAATACGCTGAGGCCTTGAATTACCTCGGCTACACCTATGCCGAGAAAGACATGAAGCTGGCCGAAGCGGTCGGTTTGATCCAACGGGCTTTGGCCGTCAAGCCCAACGACGGGGCGTATATCGACAGCCTCGGGTGGGCTCATTATAAACTCGGCCAGTGGGATGAGGCCTTGAAGGAGCTCGAAAAGGCGGCGTCCCTCATGCCCGACGATGCGGTGATTCATGAGCATCTGGGCGAGGTGTACCTGAAGAAGGAGCGGGAGCAGGAGGCCCGCGAGTCGTGGTTAAAGTCGCTGGAGCTGGATCCCACGAACGACAAGTTGATCGAGCGCTTCAAGGGTGCCGGGTTCTGGAATTCTGAAGCCGAAGAGCGATTTCAGCGGGCAAAAACGAAGAAGGACGCCGAAAAACCCACGGCGATCAACCAGAATGTCTCGGAACGGGACGGGATGCATTTTGGGACATAACCGTGCAGGCCGTGCGGCCTTCACGGGGCCGATGGCCTCATCCCGATTGACATTCCTCCCGGCTGCGTTATAACGTGGATGAAGCAGGTTGACCGCCTTTGATCGAAGGTGAACGATGAGTCCCCAGCAATTTCCGGTCAAATTCACGTATGAAGACTTCCTCCTCTTTCCGGACGACGGGAGGCGGCACGAGCTCATTGAAGGAGATCACTACGTAACCCCGTCGCCCAATACGAAACATCAGCGCGTGATCGTCAACCTTGGAAACCTCCTCTTCGGTTTCGTAAAGGCCCGCCGGCTTGGGACCGTTTTCTATGCTCCGTGTGACGTGGTGTTTTCCGATTTGGACGTGGTCGAACCGGATATCCTCTTCGTGTCGACGAGTCGGCAACACATCATTACCGAGAAGAACATTCGGGGGGCGCCGGACTTGGTGATTGAGGTGCTTTCCGACTCGTCGAGGCGAACCGACGAGTTGATCAAGAAAAAGCTGTACGAAAAATACGACGTTTCCGAGTACTGGATCGTTGACCCCCTCCTCGAAAGCCTGAAAATGTATCGACGGACGACTGGTGCGGCGGGAGGCTATGCCCGAGCCGTTGAATACGAACCACAATCCACCGATCCGGTGACCACGCCGTTGTTTCCCGGACTCGAAATCCTGCTGCCCCAGTTGTTTGAGTAGGCGCACGCTCGCCTTGCGCCGGGACGACAGGGTGAGAAGAACACCATGAAACTCGAACATTATCCCGTCGAGCGGCTGAAAAAGGATCTCTTGGCGATTTTTGGGAAGCATCTTAACCTCAGGACCTATCGTGTGTTCTTTTTTGGGTCGCGAGTCCAAGGAAAGGGAACGGATCGCTCCGACGTCGATGTGGGAATCGAGGGGCCGGAGCCCGTTCCCGCCGCCCAGTGGGCCGCCATTCAGGATGAGGATGAGGTGGAGGACATTCCCACGCTCTACAAGGTCGACCTCGTGGATTTCGGCCGCGTGGTGCCTCAGTTTCGGGAAGTGGCGTTTCAACACATTGAACCGATTACGGCATAAGCTGGCCTTTCAAAAACTTGCTGCGGCGATCGATACGGCAAGCAAAGGTTGGGCCGATTGAAGAGATGTCCCTTGTGGCGTGGGATATTGGTATGCCAGTCGTAAGCAGATTTTTCGGCATCGTCATCGCGTTCTACTGGGAGGACCACCTTCCCCCGCACTTTCATGCCAAGTACAGTGGTGACGAAGCCACGATCAACATCCGCACGGGAGACATACTCCGCGGATCCTTGCCGCGCCGTGCGCTGTCGTTGGTGGACGAATGGCGCAGACTGCACGTGGAGGAGCTTCTGGCCAACTGGGAGCGTGCGTGCCAGCGTAAACCATTGGCCTACGTAAACCCTCTGGAGTGAAGCCATGATTCTGCATGTTGTCGAAGCGAGGTACGATCGGGACTACGTCATCCATCTCAAGTTCAACGATGGAGCAGAGGGCTTCGTCGATCTTGCCGACGAGCTCTACGGGGAGATGTTCTCGCCCCTCAAGGACTTGGAGAAGTTCAAAGCGTTCAGGGTCGATCCAGAGCTTAATACAATCGTGTGGGAAAACGGAGCGGACCTTGCTCCTGAGTTCCTGCATGATTGTCTACTCATACCGGCCCAACCAGGGGATCAACCTGATCACCAATAGCTGCGCGCTTCGCACGCGGCCCTTGGTGCCAGGTTATCCCCATTGATCGATGTGGTATGACCAAAAATTGTCATTCCCTGAACAACCGTTGACAGTACGGGAGCCTGTTTCTCGCGGTCCAGGATCTGGTTCGGGGCAAATTCATTGATTTCTCATGGATCTTTTATAAAAATCATCCTGGCATAGATCCTGCTTTTACTCCGCTCCGAAACCGGCGTGGCAGTCGCCGGGCACCATCAACCGAGGAGGACACATCATGTTCACATCGATGCAGCAACTCAGAGCGAAGGTGAGCAGCGGCGAGCGGGGTTTCACCCTGGTCGAGTTGCTCATCGTGGTGGCGATCATCGGGATCTTGGCCGCGATCGCGATCCCGCAGTTCGCGGCGTACAGAATCCGTTCGTATAATGCCAGCGGGCTTTCCGATATGCGGAATGCGCGGACATCGGAAGAGGCGCTGTTCGCGGACTGGCAGGTGTATGGGAAAACCGCCGCTGCGGCGGTGCCTGGCCCTGGTGGGTTCGGAGCTGGTGTTGTGCTGACTGGTCCCGGAGTCGCTGCTACTCCCAATATCATCACCACCACCGATCAAGCCGGAACGTTCCGCGGCCTTCAGATCGCGACGGGAAACAGAGTGATGACGGTCTCCGTTACGGATGCGGCTGGCGGGTCGTTTACCGTGGCTTCGAAACATCTCCTTGGTGACACCGTCTTTGGGGCCGACAGCGATTCGACAGCGGCGTACCAAAATACAGCACTTGCTACCTCCCTTCCTACCGTGGTTTTGGCGGGAACGGAAGCGATCACTCCTTCAGTCTCGGGTGCTGATCAGTATGCCGGTGTCGGGGCTTGGGTAGCCAAGTAACCGGTTCGGAGACTGCTTGGTTTTTCATACTCGGGCCGCGAAAGCGGCCCGAGTATTTTCTGCCCTCAGGGGCGATGAAAAATAGGGAAGGTGGGTCAGGTGTCTTGACCGCCACCTGACGACAGCTTATAGTTTTTGCCCGCTAGCGCTTTCGGAGTGTCGTCTGTGGAACCGATCGTTTTCGATGACGTCACAAAACTCTACAAGGGACGTTCTTCAACAAGCCAGGTTGCCGTTGACCATCTCAGACTAAGCATTGCCGAAGGGAATGTTTTTGGGTTTCTTGGGCCCAACGGCGCGGGGAAGAGCACGGCCATCAAGATCCTGCTCAACCTGATTTTCCCCACTTCAGGTCAAGCGCTTCTGCTGGGCAAGCCCGCTGCCGACACGGCCGTTCGAAGCCGCGTGGGGTATCTTCCAGAGAGCCCGAATTTTTACGATCACCTCACCCCGGAAGAGCTGCTCTGGTTCGGAGGGAAAACGTCCGGGCTGAGGTCCAATCAGATCAAAGAACGGACCGACTCCCTTTTGGACCTGGTGGACCTTGCGCGCGTTCGACGCCAGCGGCTGCGGACATTCTCGAAGGGGATGATTCAGCGAGCCGGCGTGGCCCTGGCCCTGGTCAACGACCCGGACGTGGTGGTTCTGGACGAACCCATGTCCGGTCTCGATCCCCTGGGCAGAAAATTGATGGCGGACATTATCCGCCGGCTCAAGCACGAGGGGAAGACGGTGTTCTTCAGCTCCCACATCCTCCACGACGTGGAGGATCTCTGCGACCAGGTTGGCATTATCGTCAACGCGCGGCTGAGGCGGGTGGCCGGGCTTGCCGACGTGCTCTCGGTTCCCGCGACCGGATGGAGTCTCACCGTCAAGGCGACACCCGATACGGTGCGCTCTCATCTGACCGGTGTGACGGCCACGCACACGGCTCGCGGCGGCTTGACGGAGATTCGCACTTCGGAGATGGATCTCGGTAAGCTGCTGGATCGCCTGGGGGCCCTCAAGGAGGGGTTGGTGTCCGCGACTCCTCTGCGTCCCACGCTGGAAGATATTCTCCTCCAAGAGATCGAGCACGCGGATGGGGAGTCGCGATGAAGCATCTCTGGCCGATCGCGAAGATCACGTTTCTGGAGGGGCTGAGAAGCCGGGTCTTCTTTGGATTATTCATCGTGGCCCTCCTGCTGTTTTCGTCCACGTACACCATGAGCTACCTCTTTCCCCATGACGTGGTGAAGGTTGCGGTGGATCTGGGTCTGGGAATTACGTCGTTGGTCGGTTTGATCCTCACGTTGTTCTTGGGAACCCAGCTTCTTGCGAAAGATCTTGAGAGACGGACGATTCACATGGTGCTCGCCAAGGCGGTTTCCCGGTCGGAGTACGTCGTGGGGAAATTCGCCGGCCTCTCGTTGATCATCGTCTGTTCGATGATCGTGCTCGGCGGCTTTGCGGCGTTCGCATCCTGGACCGTGGATCTACTGACCGCCGATCAATACGGGGTCGTTCACTGGCCAACCTTTGTGCTGGCTCTTTCGATGATGACGCTGATGTTCATGCTTCTGGCCTCGGTCATCTTCTTCTTTTCCTCGTTCGTATCAAGCACGTTCTTGGCCCTGGGGTTGACCCTGGTAATTTATTTGATCGGCCAATCGGTGGAGGAACTCAAGCACTTCCTGGAAACAGGCGCGGAGGGAGTGGCGATCAGTCCGGTGTTCCTCAAGATCGTGACCGTCGCGTATTATATTTTCCCAAACCTCGCGGCGTTCAATTTCAAGACGCAAGCGGCTCACGGGTTGTCCGTTTCGTTGTCGGATGTCGTGTGGCCCTTCCTCTACGGGGTGTTCTACAGCGGCGTCATGATCGCGTCGGCGGCGTGGATTTTTCGGCGGCGCGAGTTTACCTAAGATGGCTCGGCCGTTCGTTCTGCCCGGCGTCTTGGTAGCGCTGATCGCCGGCCATCTGCTCGTCGCGGTGCAACTCCAATCCCAGCGTGTGGCGATGGCCCAGGAGCGTGAAGAGCTGGGGTTTCTTCCTCCCGCGGCCATCAGGCTTCTGGCGCTTGACTACCGCGACCTCGTGGCCGATCTGATCTTTTCAAGAACCCTGAGCTTTCACGGCGGGGTGCTCAAACGGGGCGAAAAGATCGATGCCCGGACGTGGCAGGCCATCTATCGCCGCATCGACGCGGCATCCGAGCTCGATCCGTACTTCGTCGACCCGTACTACTTCGGTCAGGCCGTTCTCACGTGGGATGCGCACATGCCGAGGGAGGCGAACGCCTTACTCGATCGGGGAAGGAGGTTTCGGCCCGACGATTGGGTCATGCCCTTCTTTATGGGATTCAACGCCTTTTACTTTTTGCACGACAAGACGCAGGGCGCCGCCTACCTGATGGAGGCCTCTCGGCGCCCTGGGAGCTCACCTCTGGTGGGGTTGTTAGCCGCCCGCTTGTCGTCGGAAAGCCGGGGAACGGAAACCGCGATCGGGTTTCTCCAGGAACTTGAAGCGCAGACGGATGATCCCGGTACGAAGGAAGAAATGAAGAAGCGCATCGGCGCGTTGCGCGGCATCTGGGTGCTTGAACAGGCGGTCGAGGTCTATCGCGACCGATTTGGATCATTCCCCGCGGATCTCCGTGAACTGGTCAAGCAAGGCGTGCTCTTTGCGTTCCCCTCCGATCCGTATGGCGGTGTGTTCTACCTCAACGATCAGGGCAAGGTCTGGACGACGAGCGATCTGAGGCCGATCAAGCGGTGATCGCCCTTGGTTGACGGCTACGGAAACACCAGTACTCTTCTGTAGGCCCACGCGTAACCCGTGCGTCGTCCGCGATTCAGCGGACAGCGAACATCCATCGAGGATAGTAGTGCGGTATGTCAGAACAGGGATCACGGGCCGTTGCGGATTCACGCTGGTTGAATTGCTCGTCGTGATTGCGATCGTCGGAATCATCGCGGCGCTCGGCATTCCTCGGCTCAACGAGTATCGTGCGCGATCGTACAACACGCAAGCGCTGACCGATATCCAAACGGCCCGTACCGCCGAGCTGGGGTTCTTTGTGGATCGCCAACAGTTTGCCTCCACCGCGGGCACCGGGTGCACGGGAGATCCGATCTGTACGGGGCCGGTAGACTTCATCAGCAACGGAGTCGTTGACATCACGCTCAAGCCGGGCAGCGCGCTGGAAGCCAAAGGGACGGCCGCGTCTTTTACGGCGGCCACCAAACAACTTCGTGGCGACCGGGTGTACTGCGTTGATTCGGATAGTTCGGTCATTCGCTATGCCATCGATGCCATCGGCGCTCCGTTGGGAACCAATTTTAGTGCTCCCATCCCGATATTGAACCAAGACGATTGCGCCGCGAACTTCCCCTTCATTCAGTGACGGTAGGGTAGGGGGCGTTCTCAGCGGGACGTCCGATTTGACACCACCGCCGCCCATTGTTACAATCCCGCCCGATGCGTGTTCCCCTTCTTGACCTGAAACTCCAGTACCAAAAAATCAAACCCGACGTCCTGCAGGCAATCCACCAGGTGTGTGAGGACCAGGCGTTTATTCTTGGCCCGCACGTCGAGGCGTTCGAGCAGGAGATCGCCAAATATTTAGGCGCGGCGCATGCCATCGGGGTGACGTCGGGGACCGATGCGTTGCTCTTGGCGCTGATGGCGGCGGGCGTCAACCCGGGGGACGAGGTGTTGACCACGCCGTATTCGTTCTTCGCCACCGCCGGGTCGATTTCCCGAGTCGGTGCCGTTCCCGTGTTCGTCGACATCGATCCGGTTTCGTATAACCTCGATCCTTCGAAGGTCGAGGCCGCGCTGACGCCCAAGGCGAGAGCGGTGATCCCGGTTCATCTGTACGGCCGTCCCGCCGATCTGGATCCTATCCTGGCGCTCGCGAGTGGCGAGGGCCTGGCGGTGATCGAGGACGCGGCGCAGGCGATCGGTGCGTCGTGGCACGGCAAAAGGGTCGGGACGCTCGCGGACGCCGGCGCGCTCAGTTTCTTCCCATCAAAGAACCTGGGGGGATTCGGAGACGGGGGGATGGTGGTCACGAATGATGCGGCGCTGGCGGCGAAAGTGCGGCGTCTTCGTGTGCACGGGAGCGAACGACGATACGAACACATCGATATCGGCATCAACGGCCGTTTGGATGCGTTGCAGGCGGCGGTGTTACGAGTGAAACTCGCGCACCTGGACGAGTGGACTCAGACGCGACGACGGAACGCGCAACGCTATGTCGACCTGTTCACGCGAGCGGGGCTGTACGAGATGCTTGCGGTGCCGTCGCTGGTGGACGGACACGTCTTCAACCAGTTTGTCATTCGTTCGAAACGGCGAGACGAGTTAAAAACGTTCTTGGCCTCGCGAGAAATCGGGACGGAGGTCTACTACCCCATTCCCCTTCATATGCAGCCATGCTATCGGCACTTGGGGTATGGGGAGGGTGATTTTCCCGAAGCCGAACTTGCCGCTCGTGAAACGCTTGCTCTCCCGATCTATCCCGAGGTGACGGAAACCCAGCAAGCGTTCGTCGTCGAGATGATCGACCAGTTCTACCACTCGTAGGGGCGGGTTGCTACGCCACGCAGACACCGCGTTTCAAACCCGCCTCTACGATTCGGCGTAGGCCATCCGCGCCTCTAAAAACTCAAGCTTGCACGTAGGCTGTACATCGGCACCTTGGAAAAGTCGGCTTCAGCGGCGAGGCTCAACACTAAGAGGCTGAGTTTCGCTCCGACAAAGGCGCGCGTTGCCGACAGGGATTCGTCCTGGAGGCTTACGCCCGGCGCGTCAGAGCTGCTCTTGATCCAGACCTGACCGATGCCGAGGTACGGAGTGATGAATGCGATGCCCTTGCTGACCGATACATCGGCGCCGTAGGTGGAGACGTCGAGATGGTCGACGCCGGTGAGCGTCGTATAGCTGCCTCGGACCGCCAGAGCCGGGGTGGCGAGCGTTCCCTTCAAGACGGCCCACTTTAATTCTCCGCCGAACATGCCGATGTTGCTTGCCGGGACTTTCGCATAGACGAGACCGATGTCGATTCCAAACGGGAGGCCTTTCTGGGCGTGAAGTTTCGGGATCGCAAGATACGAGGGCGGGGTGTTGCCGGCGGTCATCAGAGCGGTCCAAAAGGTCTTGTCCCGATCGATTTTGACGGCGGTGGCCTCGACCCCGACATCAAAGCCCAGCAGACCCAACGGCTCGGCCGGGGCCAAAGGCAGATAGGCCACCGCCAGCCCGACTTGCTCGCTGAAGTCGTGGAACGCCGGTTGACTATAGGTGGACGGGATCACGATGTCGTACTTCGCGGCCTCTGCTGACAGCGGCGAATTCAAGGTGCAGATGAGGAGGAAGGCGACGCCGGCGGCTCGTCGCGTCAGGTGTGAGGCGAAGTCGGTGGTTCGGCGCAGGATTCCCAAACGATGGATATTCATCTCGAAGGTTCCTCCCTGGTGTGAGAGACCATATCGCGCTGCTGAAGCTTTTGCTCTTGACAAGCCAAAACGCGATTCTTATAATAGCGTGTTTATTCTCCCGGGAACTAACCCGCCTGTGTTGACAACGAACCGATGTGCAACGGGGCTATTGATAGCAGACGAGTGCGTGTTTGTAAATGGGCTGTCGCGAAGAATCGATGCTGGCGTAGCTCAGTTGGTAGAGCAGCTGACTTGTAATCAGCAGGTCGGGGGTTCGATTCCCTTCGCCAGCTCGGATCCTGGTATTCGGCTGTCGTTCGTGGGACTTCAAAGGCATCTCGCTTCTCGGCTCGGAACTGCGGAGCCTGCGAGGCGCCCCGCAGAGGGGAAAGAGGGTCAAAGGCATCTCGCTTCTCGGCTCGGAACTGCGGAGCCTGCGAGGCGCCCCGCAAGCGAGGGGGGGAGGTACCCAAGTGGACAAAGGGAACAGACTGTAAATCTGTCGGCTTCGGCCTTCGGAGGTTCGAACCCTCCCCTCCCCACTTTCCCTCGCTCGCGCGATGTGACGCGGGCGAAGGGTCAGGCGCTGAGGCTGCGAGAGGAAGTTTTTTTTTGGGACTGGCATGAAAAGCCGAGGCATCGCGCTCCTCGGCCCGAGAATGCAGTTTTCGCGTGGCGAAGCCATGTGTGTGTTGCATCGAAGAGCAAGGCAGGGCCTGCGCGGCGCTACGCAAGCGAGGATGTGCGGGAATAGCTCAGTTGGTAGAGCGCCAGCCTTCCAAGCTGGGGGTCGCGGGTTCGAGCCCCGTTTCCCGCTCTTTGCAGATAGTGCGGATAGTAAAGAGTAAAGATTAGGGACTGTGAGCCGGACGTGTGGCGGAACGAAGCCCTTGTAGCTCAGTTGGCAGAGCACTTCCTTGGTAAGGAAGAGGTCACCGGTTCGATCCCGGTCGAGGGCTCATCCTCGCTTGCGGAGGGCAACGCAGGCGCTGTTTTCCCGCGCCGAGGCTGCCAAATGGTTTTGACGTTTGGTCTCTCGCTTGCGTAGCGCCGCGCAGGCCCTGCTTCCCGGGCCGAGGGGTGACGTTTTTTGATTTGATGTTTTGGAGGAGCTGGTATGGCGAAAGCGAAATTTGAGCGAACGAAGCCGCACCTGAACATCGGGACGATCGGGCACGTGGATCATGGGAAGACGACGCTGACGGCGGCGATCACGAAAGTGCTGTCGGAGAAGAAGCTGGCGAC
>JACQCD010000055.1 GCA_016201825.1 Nitrospirota bacterium
GGTATCTGAGGCGCATGTTGACCCTGGGGGCGACGGTGGACGGCTTGGACGAAACAAATAGCTGGATCGGTGTCGTCAGACGCTAGGAGTCTGTCTATGAACCTGGGCGCGCCCTGGGCGCGAATGCTAATCGGCCCGGAGGGACCTTGCAGGTGGCGAAGCAATGGCCATCTGCTGCGTTGTCAGTCGGCCTTGCGTGCTCACGTACGACTCAGTACGCTCCGCGCGCAAGGCCTCCCTCCGCCTTGCATCTGGCCATCCCTGAACAGACTCCAACGCCCCATAACTCGAACACCCTCCTAGGTTCTAGCCTCCCGTGACGTCAGACACCGAATCGGTCTTGCTCTCCCTGCACGAGGAGCGGGCCTCGGCGGTGCTCTATCGCACGATGGAAGAGGTGGAGCAGGGACCTCGCGCCGAGCTCTTCGCCCGGCTGCGTTCGGCCTCCGAGCGACAGGCCGGCTTGTGGGAAGACCGCCTCCGAACCGCCGGCGTCGCCATCCCGGTATTCCGCCCCGGCCCTCGGGTCCGACTCGTCGCGTGGCTCATTCGACGGCTGGGCCCCCGCCACATGCTTCCGGTGCTGGCGGCCATGAAGGTCCGGGGCCTGTCGGTGTATCGCTCCACAACGGATTCTGGAGTGCCGGGCGAGCACGTGGACACAACCCCTCTCCCGCCCGAAGAGAGTTGGCACCACGCCAACCGAGGCGGAGGGACCCTGCGCGCGGCGGTCTTCGGGGTGAATGACGGCCTGGTCTCCAACGCAAGCTTGATCGTCGGCATGTCCGGGGCTGGATCCGACCCGCATACGGTCGTCATCGCCGGCCTGTCGGGGCTGTTGGCCGGGAGTCTCTCCATGGCCACCGGCGAGTACATCTCGGTCAGGACCCAGCGCGAACTCCTTGAGCACCAGATCGGCCTGGAACGCCATGAGCTGGCGACGATGCCGGACGAGGAAGTCGACGAGCTCACGATGATCTACGAAGCCAAGGGCCTGAGCCCCGAGGCGGCCCACGCCTTGGCATCTCATCTCATTGCGGATCCGGAGCGCGGGCTCGACACCCTCGCGCGTGAAGAGTTGGGCCTCGACCCCCACAGCCTGGTGTCCCCGCTCGGGGCGGCGCTCGCGTCATTCGCCAGTTTCGCGGCCGGCGCGACGATCCCCCTCATCCCCTTCCTCCTGTCGACTCCATTCTCGCCGTTCGTGGGCACGATCGTGGCGATGGAAATCGGGTTGCTCATCGTCGGCGGCTTGATGAGCCTCTTCACGGGACGCGGAGTGGGGTGGAGCGCCATGCGCATGGCGCTCCTGGGGTCCGCTGCGGCCGGCGCCACCTTCCTCATCGGACGGCTCTTGGGCGTTGCCGTAACGGGATAACGATCCCCTAGACTTTCACCATTCCAGGAATCGCGGCGAGCAGGCGGTCGGGACCGGAGGGAAAGCTTCTCGGGAGCGGAACACCTCCGAGCAGGCATTCGTCGGCCACGAGCGCCGAGAGGTGGGCGATGACCCCGTTCAGGTCCCGAGCCGGCCTTGGACCGCAGAACACCACGCGATCATATCCAGAGATCAAACCAAACGCCCCCTCGAAGATGCCGGCCAGCGAGGCGCGAGCGACTTCGGGGAACTCGGCATCCCAGAGGGACGCAAGACGATCCCGCTCGGCCGCAGCGATCCGAGCGACCAGCGGAACGATCCCGAGGCCGATCGTCGAGTCGTCGGGACCGCTCCCTGGAGCCTTCGTAAGCACCGCGCCGTGATCACCCGCAGCGCGGAGCGCCCAGAGCGGATCGGCGGCGCCCGGCCATTTGAGGTACTCGTCGAGCGCCAGCGGGCGGTTGGTCGTCACCATCTCCACGTCGAAGTGGTCCAGGAAGAAATCCCGCAGTTGCCACGCCGGAGAGAACGCGCGAAGGACGTCGCGGCCCTCGCGCCTCGGTCCCGCGAGCGCCGCGACCGCCATCGCCAGAGGCACGGCGAACGACGCGGCCACCCCCCCGCCGACCCTCTTCTTGATTTTTCGAACCATCACGCCGCGCTGACGCGCGTCCTCCTTCAGGCCGGGTGGATCCGGACGTCGGCAGCCGCCTTCTCGGTGCGCGAGCCGGTCGACGTTCCGCAGCGGGCGCAGCGATAGTCGTAGAGGGCTCCGTCGGCGAGGACCAGCAGCAGGTGTTCCCGCGTCGGCATCGCTTGGCGACAGGTGGGGCAATAGAGCAGGGACGCCTGCAGGCGCGGGGACTGTTGGGGAGGCTGGGCCTTCTGCGCGGGACGCGTTGGGCCGCCTCCCGAAGGACGGCGACTGGGGGGCAGGGACCGCATGCCGGGATTCTAAAAAAGTGACGGAAGCCTGTCAAGCCGACGATCAGGCGTTCCGGATGGGTCGACGTCCCGCAACCCCGGTGATTGACCCGCTGGGGTCCAGCGAGATAGAGTTGACCGCGTGAGCTTCCGGCAATCCCCGTGCACGCCCGTTGCGGCCATCCTCGTGGGTCTCTTCCTCGTCACGGCCGGGTGCGGGCAGAACTCCGACTCGCCCAGAGACCCGACCGCTGCCTCCGGTACGATCCGCGGGTTCGTGACGACGGCCCCGAGTCCGTCTAGCTCGGCCACCGAGGCCAGTCTATCCAGCGTACCGGGGGCGTTCTGTTTCCTGATCGAGGTCGATCGATCGGACACCACCGACCGAAGCGGCACGTTCATCATCACCGACGTCCCCGACGGGCGCTATTCGTTTTCGTGCGAGAAGAGCGACGCCGATGGACGGCCCTACGCGCTGCTGACGACCGTTGAAGCCACGGCAGGTCAGGTCACGGATCTGGGAGCGGTCACCATTACGCAAACCGGTCGGATAATGGGTGCCGTACGCCTTGCCGGTCAAACAGACCACACCGGCACCATGGTCTCTCTTCCCCCCCCTGGCGCTTGAGACGACCACGGATGCCAGGGGGGCGTTCGCGCTCGATCATGTGCCTGCTGCAGGCTACACGATTCGGTTCGAACACAGCGGCTACCGGGCCACGGGCGTCGCCGTCGGCGTGGGATCCCAGCAGACCACCGTCGTGAGCGAGGTGATCCTCCAGCCGGAGTAGACAGGCACGCCGCGTCAGTCTTGACGCTCTCGCAGCGCTTCCGTACAATGACCCGCGCGTTTCCAACACGCTACGATGGACCATCCCAAATCGCGAACTCTCTTTCTCCACGCCCAAACGCTGATGCCGGGTGGCGTCAACAGCCCGGTACGCGCCTACCGGGCGGTCAATCGGATCCCGCCGTTTATTTTGCGAGCCAAGGGATGCCGGATTTACGATGTGGATGGTCACTCGTACATCGATTACGTCGGATCGTGGGGCCCGATGATCGTGGGGCACGCCCATCCGCAAGTGGTCAACGCGCTGAAACGCGCGGTCAACCACGGCACCAGCTATGGCGCGCCGACGCCATTGGAGGTTCGCCTCGCCGAAGTCCTAGTCCGCGCGGTGCCTTCGATGGCCATGGTGCGGCTCGTGAGCTCCGGCACCGAAGCCGTCATGAGCGCGATCCGTTTGGCCAGGGCGGCGACCAAGCGAGATCTGATCGTCAAATACGACGGGGGCTATCACGGGCACGCCGACAGTTTGTTGGTGAAGGCCGGGTCCGGCGCCGCGACGTTCGGGCTCCCGGACAGCCCGGGGGTGCCGGCCGACCTCGCCAAGCAGACGCTGACCGCACCCTATAACGATCTCGAGGCCACGCGGCGCTTGATCGAAGCCCGACCGGGCGCAGTCGCGGCCGTCATCGTGGAGCCCATCGCGGGCAACATGGGCGTCGTCCCACCCGAACCGGGATTTTTGCAGGGCCTGCGCGCCCTCACAGCCGAACATGGGGCCCTGCTGATTTTTGACGAAGTGATCACCGGGTTCCGCGCGTCGTACGGCGGCGCCCAATCCCTCTATGGAATTACCCCCGACCTCACCTGCCTGGGGAAGATTATCGGCGGAGGACTCCCGGTGGGAGCCTACGGCGGACGACGAGACCTCATGGAACAGATCGCGCCGTCCGGACCGGTCTACCAAGCCGGCACGCTCTCGGGCAACCCGCTCGCGGTCAGCGCGGGACTCGCTACGCTCAAACTCCTAGCCAAGCCCCAGGTCTATGAGACGTTGGAGGCCAAGGGCGCCATGCTGTCCGCGGGACTCGCCGACGCCGCCAAGGCCGCCGGCGTCTCGGTGCAGATCAATCGGGTGGGGTCGGTCTTGACCGTCTTCTTCACCTCGACGCCCGTTCGAGACTATGCCACCGCCAAAACGTCGGACACGGCGCATTTCGCCCGCTTTTTCTCCTCGATGTTGGACGCGGGCGTCTATCTTCCCCCCTCCCAGTACGAAGCGTGGTTCCTCTCGCTCGCGCACACCGAACGCGAGATTCAGCGGACGATCAACGCCGCCCGTGCAGCATTCGCAAGCCTGACGCCGTAGCTCCGGATTCCACCGACCCCGTCGCGTCACCGGCCGTTCGGACCCCATCGTTTGACAGTTCGGAATGTGACCGATATCGTTGAATTACTTATGAATCGTTCGCTTTCCGGCAAGCCTCCTGTCCCCTCGTCACGGGCACAGTCATCGCCCATCGTCCCCTCATCCGATGACGGCAGACCGAGCGGGGATTCTCATTTTCGCTGGCGCTTCGTGTACTTCGCGCTCGCCGGATTCGATCTGTTGACGGTCCTGTTAGGCCTCTATCTCAGCCACCGGACAGCCGACATCTACGCCGGTTCGGTGGCCGTCAACCACGAATGGGCGGACCGCCTGGGCGGCTATGATCGGCTTCGCCGCCTAGCCGGCGCGGTCAACGCACCCGGAAACAATGTGTTCGATTCCCACCATGTGGAAGCCGAATCGACGGCAATGAAGGAAGCCCAACGGGCATTTGAGGAGGGGATGACCATCGCTCGGAGCGATCTCACGACGCGCGTCGCCCCGGATATCGCCGTCCCCTTGATCGGAGACTTGAAAACGATCCAGACCGCGATGGATGACATGACCGCCGAAGCCCGGTTGATTTTTTCGTACTTCGATACCCATGAACCCGCCAAGGCCGGTCAGCGGATGGCCACCATGGACCGGAAGTACGACATCGTCAACCAAGCATTCGGACACCTCAACGAGCACATCCGAACCATCCAAGCGTCCCATTTCTCCCAGCAGATGGAAGCCGCTCACCGCGTGCAACGTTTCGAGTGGGTCATCGCCGCATTGGTTCTTCTGATGCTCGCCGGCGCCACGGGGTACGGCCTGCACCTCTCCCGGCAGGAGGGCGCTCGTGAACGTGAGCGTGAGCACAAACAGCAACTGCAGGCGATGCTCCGAAGCGAGCAACGTTTCCGGACGTTGGTCGAGTACGGCTCGGATATCATCCTCAACGTCGACGACGCTCGAACGATCCGGTACGTGAGCCCTTCCGTTACCCGGGTCCTGGGATACCAGCCGGACGACCTCGTCGAGCGCTCGCTGTCGGACTTCCTTCATCCCGAGGACGCCCCAGGCGTGATCGAGCGCTGCGTGCAGAGTTTTCGGGAGCCTGACACCGATCGTCCGATCGATTTTCGCTTCGCGCACCGCGACGGCTCGTGGCACACGCTGAACACCATCGTCAACGCGGGCCTGGACCAGTGGGGAACCGTGAGCCTGATCCTGAACGCCCGTGACATCAGCGAGCGCCAGAAGACCGAGGCCGAACACCGGGCGCTCCAAGAGCGGTTCGCGAACATCCTCAACATCGCCGCCGACGCGATTATCTCGGTTGACGACGACCAACGGATTCTCCTCTTTAACCGGGGCGCCGAGCAAATTTTCGGATACCGCGCTGAAGAAGTGGTCGGCCAGCCGCTCGACCTCATCATCCCGGATCGGCTCGCCCGGGCGCACCGCGAACACGTGCGTGAATTCGGCACGGGACCGACATCCTCCCGACGGATGGGCGAGCGCCAAGAAATCGCCGGCCGACGGAAGGACGGCACCGAATTCCAGGTCGAGGCTTCGATCTCGCGGATCACCGACCGCGGCCGGACGATCTACACGGCGATCCTCCGGGACATCACGGAGCGCCGGCACACCGAGGAGACGGTCCGCCACCTCGCGTACTACGATTCGCTCACGGCGCTACCCAACCGCGCACTGCTCCACGAGCGTCTCACCCAGGCCGTTCTTGCGGGCCATCGCGAGAACAAGCCGGTCGCCTTCATCCTCATGGACCTCGACCGCTTCAAAGACATCAACAATAGCCTCGGGCACCATTACGGCGACCTCCTCCTCCGGCAGATGGGACCGCGGATCCAGACGCTGCTCCGGCAATCCGACACCATCGCGCGCATGGGAGGCGACGAATTCGCGATCTTGCTGCCCGATACCGACGGCGAAGGCGCCCGTCAAGTGGTCGCCAAACTCCAGAAGGCCTTGGAGGCGCCCTTCGCGATCGATGGACTGACCGTCACGGTCGAGGCCAGCATCGGGATCGCCCTCTATCCTGAGCACGGGTTAAAGGCCGAGACGCTCGTCCAGCGCGCGGACGTCGCGATGTACGCGGCCAAGCACGGCGGCGGCGGGTACGTCGTCTATGCGCCGGAGCACGATCACTACAGCCCGCATCGACTCGCGCTCATGGGGGAACTCCGCTACGCCATCGAACACGACGAACTGGTGCTGCACTACCAGCCCAAGATCCATCTCCAGAGCGGCCGGGTGATCGGCGTGGAGGCCCTGGTGCGTTGGCAGCACCCACACCGCGGCCTGATCCCACCCGATGAGTTCGTGCCCCTGGCCGAGCGCACGGGGTTGATGAAACCCCTCACCCTGGGCGTGATCACCGCCGCGCTGCGTCAATCGCAGATCTGGTATCGCGAGGGGCTGCGCCTCACCGTGGCGGTGAACCTGTCGGCGAGAAATCTCCAGGACCCGCAGTTGCCGGATCAGGTGGCCGAGCTGCTGCAGAACGCCGGGGTATCGCCGGAGCACCTGGAACTGGAGATCACCGAGAGCACGATCATGGCGGATCCCGCGCGCGCGCTGGACATCCTCACACGCCTGAACCGCATGGGGCTCGCTCTGGCCATCGACGACTTCGGGACCGGCTCTTCGTCGCTGGGGTATCTCAAGAGATTACCGGTGTCGGAAATCAAGATCGACAAATCCTTCGTTCGGAATATGGCGGAGGACGATAACGACGCCGTGATCGTCCGCTCGACGATCGAACTCGCGCATAACCTTGGGCTGACCGTGGTGGCCGAGGGGGTGGAAACCCAATACCTGCTGGATCGCCTGACCGCCCTCGGGTGCGACGCCGCTCAGGGGTACTACATGAGCAAGCCCATGCCGGCCCCCGCGCTCACGCGCTGGTTTCACGAATCCCCGTGGAAGGTGACGATGGTACCGGGAGACGCGGACTCCAAAGCGGCGTGAGAGGTCGAATGCGCGCTCGCGCCTCGTTGATCCCCATCTTCTCGGCCCCCAGGACGGTCTTCATTTGGCGATGACTCCCGGCATCCCACCCGACACGAGCGCCGCAATGTCGGTGAGAATGCGAGGGAGCGCGAGGCCTCCCGGCGACGCCAAGTACTTGGGCTCCCACTGTGGGTCGAATTGTTCCTTGTACTCGCGGAGCCCTTGGAAATTGTAAAAATGTTCGCCGTGGTGGAAGATGAAGGCTCCGACCCGACTCCACAACGGCGCCAGCGCGCGGCTTTCGAGACCCGCCAGCGGCGCCATGCCCAGGTTAAACCACTGATAGCCCTGCTGCTTTCCCCAGAGCATCAACTCCACGAAGAGATACTCCATCACACCGGACGGGGCGTCCGGCACATGGCGCATCAGGTCGACCGCCAGTTCCTCCTTCCCGGCCCCGCACCAGAGGTTCGCAAACGCCACGATCTCCCCCTCTCGTCGCACGAGACCGATCGGAAACCGGGCGATATAGTTCGGCTGGAACGATCCCAGCGAAAACCGCTTCTCGCGCGTGTGCTTTTGGGCCAGCCAGATGTCGGACACCGCGTGCAACGCGGGCAGGAGCGCAGCGACCTCCTCGACCGGAACGACTTCAAACGTGCAGCCCGCTCGGACGATTCGGTGATGGACCTGGCGCAGTCCCTTGCGCGCCCCGCCCTCGAGGGTGAACGCGCCAAGCGGCACCCGCCCCTCCTCCCCGAGCTTGAGGAGCGTCAACCCCAGATCCAGGTACAGCGGAAGGGACTCACGATCGACCTGATAGAACACCGGCCATCCTCCATGACGGTCGCACAACTCGCGGAAGTCCCACGCGAGCGCCGCTTTCGCGTCGTCCGACCCGATGGGATCTCCGAGCACCACCCAACTTCGGCCTTCGACGCCGTACATGAGAAACGCCGTGCCGTGCTCATCAAAGAACAGCGACTTATCCCCCAGCAGGGCAAGAGAGGCCAGCGTGCTGCGCGAGCCCTCGATCAGCGGCACCGCGCGTGCGAGATCGCCGGGGCTCGGCCGTGCGGGCTCCGGCGGGGTCGGACGCAGCAGCCGCGCGAGCGCGAAGACGAGAGCGACGGCGATGGCGCCCACCGTGGCCCGAAGATATCGCGGCGCGTCTCCGGCCAGGCTGAAATGCCACCACAGTTCGTTCGAATATTCGATGTGTTTGTACGAAAAGATGCCGAGCCACACCGACCCGACGAGGACCAGCAGGATGGCGACGATCCATGGGAGAGTGAACCGTTCGCCGATCACCGACGCCTTTCGGTAAAAGTACCGGCGGCACGGCACCAGCGCCCCGAGCATCACGGCCAGCACCACGGCCTCTTCGTAGTCCAGTCCCTTGAGCAGCGACAGGACGACGCCGGTGCTCAAGAGCCCCGCGGTGAGGAAGTAGGCGGCATCGAGGCGTTGTTGGAGGCCGCGAGCGAGCAGGACGAGGCCGATGCCGGTCACGCTTCCCAGAAAGTGCGACAGCTCGAGCACGGGTAGCGGGACGATCTCCTTGAGCCACGCCAGCCGTGAACCCACCACCGGGGTCGCTCCGGAGAAGAGGAGAACCGCCCCGCCGACGAACGTGCCGAAGGCCAAGATGTGCGGGATAAGTTGGGGAATCCACAAACCGAACCAGTGCGTGACTCGTTTGACGCCCTCGCGGCGTTCCAGCACCTCGTGGATTCCCAACAGCACCGCGGCAAGACCCAACGGCGCGAGATAGTACACCAGCCGGTACGCCACCAGGGACCCAAACACCGAGGCCGCCGGAACGCTCGGCGACAAGAGCACCACGATAACGCCCTCGAAGACGCCGAGTCCTCCGGGGATCAGGCTCGCCTGACCGGCGATCTGCGCGAGGAGAAAGAGCCCCAGGAAGGCCGGAAACGAGAGGGTCGCGGATGGGGGGAGCAGCGCATAGAGCACGCTCCCCGCCGCAAGCCAGTCCGCCGACGACACCGCGATCTGCGCGATTGACAACCTCGTCGACGGAAGCGACACCTCCCACGCTCCGATGCGAAACGGCCCTGTCACGACGGCGCCCGCAAGGAGATACCCCCCGACCACGACCAGGCCGATCGCGCCGACCGCGTGGGCGGAAACGAACCCAAGCCCGAGCGTCGCCGGAGCCGCCACGGGCTCCAGCAGAAACACCGACCCGGCCACGGTGAGAAAGCCGAGCCAAAACGTCACGCTGCAAAACACCACGACCTTGGCCACCTCGACCGCCGACAGCCCCCACGCCGAATACAGGCGGAAGCGGACCGACCCACCGCTGATCAGGGAGTGACCGACGTTGTGGCTGAATGCGTAGCCGATGAACGAGGCCAGCGCAATCCGGCCGTAGCGCAGCGGCCGGCCGACGTAGCGGACGGCGAGCGCGTCGTAGCCGGTCAGGACCAGATAGCTCAGCGCGGTGAGCGCCGCGGCGAGCAGGAGTTGGCCGGGCGGCAGGTCCGCTAAGCGACTTACGATGTCATGGTAGTGATAGGCGGCGAGCGCGCGGTGGAGGACCCACAGCGCGACGCCAAATAACAACAGGCCGATGAGCGGCGCAAGGCTGGTGAGAATCCGTTTCGTCACCCAAACTCCGAGCAACCCGGCGCGGCGGACGACGCCGCTAGACCAACTCGTAGGCGATGAGGCTGCACGCGACGGCCATCATCCCCAGTGCCACCAGAAACACGATGTCCGCGAGCGACTCGACCTTGTGCTGGCGTTTCCGGCGTCTCGTCTTCAAGGCGTGGTACGAGAGCACGCACGACACCAGGAACGCCAACGCGTCGAGCGCCAAGAACGCCTGTCCAACATTACTCACGTCCTTGAGACGGTCGCTGATCCGAAACAGCCCGATCACGGTCAGACAGACCCCCACCAGCGCGGCGGAGGCGGTGAAGATGTGCACCGCGATGTCCTCTTCGATACGCTCTTGGGAGCGATCTTCAGGCATAGACGGGGTCCTCCGGCGATTCGACGTGTCCGGGCTCTCCGGCGGGCTCAGAACGCCCCAACGCGGAGCCACCGCGCGAGCGGCTCCGACTGAGCGGCCCGGAACTCCAACCCGAGGCGGAGGAATTCGAGCGTCTGGTCCAGCGCCTTGGCCGCGGACTCGACCTGGTTGGCGGGATAGGCGAAGAACGAACGGACGTCGACGTACCAGGTCTCGTGCCACAGAGCGCGGGCGCTCTGGATGATCCGCGTGGCGCCCACCGGGCCGGCCTTGGTCCGCAGCGTCTGCCAATGGGTTTTCACGAACTCCCACGCCTCCCCTTGGACCGCCGGACTGGCCAGGAGCGGGCGGAACGGTTTCCAGACGTCTTGTCCACGCACCGCGTCGGTGAGCGTCATCGCCATGAGACGCGCCGCCAGACCCGCGTCACGAAATTCCGCGAGCGCCATGAGGTACCGATCGCGGTCTTCGGGTGTCCCCGCCCGCGCGAACTGGTGCTGATACGTCCGGAAGCGCTGTTCACCGCCCAGGCGCGCGCCCAACCGCACGACGGTCGCAGCCAGGGTCGGATCGAGCGCATCGCGATCACCCAGGTACTGCGCGAGTCTTCGTTCGGTGTCGGCGAGGAGCGCCGGATCGCGCGTGATCGATCCCAAGATCCACAGCGCCGCCGCCCGGGTCAGGCGCGGTTCGTCGCCTTCTCCCTCGCGCGTCCCCCACCCGAGGCGATCCCAGACCGGCCGAACCAGCGCCTCGGCCAGCCGCCCCAGGAACGGCCGCTCCCCGTCTGCCACCATCCGATCCGCCAGCGTGTCCAGGTACGCCGCGACCGCTTCGACGACCACCCGCGTACCGTCCCCCTTGAACGCCATCAAAATCGCCATGAACACATCGATCGAGACCTCACGGGCCTGCGCGAGCGCCCAGACGTGGTTGAGCCAGCCGATCCGTTCCGCGGGATCCAACGCGGTTGGGGCAACCGCGTACAGCGATTCACGCAGGCGTGAGTCGGTCTCGACCCGGTAGAACCCCGATTCGTCCCCATTCGGGTACACCCATCGCACCGGTCCCGTCCCCGGGAGCGCGACCGTGGCGGAGGGGGCGTCCAGCAACACGCGATACGATCGGATCCCGGCCGCGTCTTCGTAGCGGACGACCACCGGAATGGACCATTGCCGGGACGCATCGGCCGACGGGCCGTGCGCCGAGAACGGTCGCTGCCCGAGCGTGAGGGTACGGCCGTCGCCGGAGACGTCGCGGGCGCTCACGATGGGGTAACCCGCCTGGGTCAGCCAATCTTTGGCCAGCGCGCCGACCGGATGACCCGACGCGGCCTCCAGCGTCCGCCACAGATCCGCGGCCACGGTATTGCCGAATTGGTGCCGGCGCATGTACACGCGAATACCGTCCCGGAACGCCTCCTCCCCGATGAACCGCTCGATCATACGCAAGACCGCCGCGCCCTTTTCATAGGTCAGCGGATCGAACATCGATTCGATCTCGGAGGACGACCGCACCTCCGAGACGATGGGGCGCGAGCTGTCCAGCGCATCGAGCTCCAGCGGGATCTGTTTTTCGAGCTGGAACTCTTCCCATGAGCGCCATTCCGGACGCCACTGATCCACGATCTTGCAGGCCAGCCACGTCGCGAACGCCTCGTTCAACCACAGGTCATCCCACCACGCCATGGTCACGAGATTGCCGAACCACTGGTGCACGATCTCGTGGACGATGACGTTGGCCACGACCCGTTGCGTCGCCGTCGAAGCGCGCTTCGTATCGACCAACAGGCGTGAATCGCGAAAGAAGATGGCGCCCCAGTTCTCCATCGCCCCCATGGCGAAATCCGGCACCGCGACCAAGTCCAGCTTGGGATAGGGATAGGGCAAGCCGAAATAGTCGTTCAACAGCGGCAGGGTCGCCTCCGTCACATCGAGCGCGAAGTCCGCCAAGTGCAGATCCCGCGGCTGGGCCCACACCGCCACGTGGGTCTCGGCGATGCGTCGAGCGACCGACCCGAGGCGCCCCACCGCGAGCGCCAGTAGATAGGTGGACATCACCGGCGTGTCCGCGAACCGGACCGTCTTCGTCGCGCCGTCGCGGGCTTCGCTCACGGCGGGCATATTGGAAAGAATCGTCAGGTGCGCCGGCGCCGGCGCCGTCGCCTCCAGGCAGAACGTCGCTTTGAAGGCGGGCTCATCGAAACAGGGGAAGAACCGCCGCGCGTCGGTCGGCTCGCACTGGGTGAACGCGTAGCGTTCTTCGACGCCTTCAAACGTCGCGCGCGCCTCGTACAGCCCCTTCATCTGGCGGTTGAGCTGGCCAGCGAACGCCACCTCGATGACCGCGGAGCCCTTGGGAAGCTCGCTGGACAGGGTGAGCGTCGTGGCGGCGGGGTCGAGGCGGACGGTCGCCGCGCTGCGCCGACCGTCGAACTCGACGTGCGCGTCGCCGATCTCCAGTTCCTGCGCGTGCAGGGTGAGTTCGCTCGCCGGTTCGGCGAGCTGCACCGCGATCCGCACCCGGCCGGAAAACCTCCCCTCGTCCGGCCGCACCGTCACGTGGAGGTCGTACCGTTCCGGTCGCACCGTGTCCGGCAACCGGCCTGCCGTCTCATTCGTCGTCATCGTCTCGTCCTATTCATATGAAGGCGTATTATGGCAGATGTCGCATGAGTCCATCAACGCGCGATCACGGACGCCGTTCGCCTTGCTTTTTCCCGCCCCGCCGCTTACGATGCCGTCCCATGTGCCCCTCGCCGTCCCTTCTCGGCACACGACCGGCTCCTTTGCGCGGCAAGGCGTAAGCCGTGGGTAAGCGCCTTGGAGAATTACTGTGCGCGCAGGGTGCGCTGACTCCCCAGCACCTCGGCCGCGGCCTCGATGAACAACGGCGGCGCGGCGGTCTGTTGGGCGAGCGTCTGATCGCGCTGCGCCTCCTTTCACCCGACGATCTGGCCCGCGCGCTGACCCGTCAAACCGATCTGCTCATCGCGGAGTTCGACGCGGCGGTTCCCGCGCTGGCCGCCCAGATCACCGCGGGCGGCGCGCCGTCGGCCCCGGGGACGACGCCCGCGCCGCTGGTTCGTCTGGTCGATACGCTCCTCGCGAAGGCGGTCGCCCTGGACGCGAGCGACCTGCACCTCGAATCCTCGTCGGACGCCTGCCTGGTGCGGTATCGCGTCCACGGCCTGCTGTCGACCGCCTTCAGCCTGCCGCGCGCCCTCCACCCCCCGCTCGTGTCGCGCGTGAAAATTCTCGCCTCGCTCGACATCGCCGAACGCCGCCTGCCGCAGGACGGGGCCGTCCGGGCCATGCACGCGGGACACGCGGTGGACCTTCGAATCTCCTCGCTCCCCACGCAATACGGCGAAAAGGTCGTCATCCGCATCCTGGATCAATCGCGGCCGCTGTTGACCCTGGCCGGCCTCGACCTCGGCGCGGACTTAGCCGCGGTGGAAGGGTTGCTGACACGCCGCAAGGGAATCATCCTGGTCACGGGACCGACCGGAAGCGGCAAGACCACCACGCTCTACGCCATGATCAACGCCATCCGCGACGGGGCGACCAATCTCGTCACCGTCGAAGATCCGATCGAGTACTCGATGCCCGGCGTCACCCAGGTACAGGTCCACCCCGATATCGGACTCACCTTCGCGCGGGCGCTCCGCGCCATCTTGCGCCAAGACCCCGACGTCATCCTGATCGGCGAAATCCGAGACGGGGAAACGGCGGAGATCGCGTTTCGGGCCGCCATGACCGGCCACATGGTGCTCTCAACCCTGCACACCAACGATGCGCCCGCCACGGTCACGCGCCTGATCGATCTGGGCGTCCCGCGGTACCTGGTCGCGGCCCAAACCACCGGCATCCTCGCCCAGCGACTGGTGCGCGCCCTGTGCCCGGCCTGCCGCGCTCAGGGCCGGCCCTCCTTGGCCCCGGTGTTGCAGCTCGCGCTGCCGCCCGCGACCTGCGACGATCCCACGTGGTGGCGCCCCATGGGCTGCGGCGCGTGCCGGGGGACCGGGTATCGAGGCCGGATCAGTCTGTTCGAAACGCTCATCCCCAGCCGGGCGCTACGCGAGCAGATCGGCAGCGGCGCGTCCGAAGACGCCGTCCGAGTCGCCGCCGTCCGCGGAGGCATGACGTCCCTCCTCAGCGACGGCCTCGCGAAAGCCCGCGCCGGACTCACCACGTTGGAGGAAGTCGGGCGGGTCTTGGAACCCGACGAGCTCACCCCGTCGCTGTGCGGCGCCTGCGACCGCGTCAAGCCGGCCGGATTCCCCTGGTGTCCTTTTTGCGGCGCGCGCGCCAGCGGTTTCTGCGGGTCCTGCGGGCAAACCTTGTCGGCGGCCTGGTCGCACTGCCCGGCCTGCGGCGCGACCCGTTCCGACCCGTCCCCGCCGTAATCCGAAGTCACCCGCGTCGAAAATGGTCGTACCCCGTCGCCTGAAGCGGCCGCCGTCGGCCCGCGGGGTCGATCACGCGAAGTCCCGCGCGCCGGGGAAGGATTCGGCCAATGGGGGTGATCGGCAGGTCCCGAGTGGACAGCCGGAGGACGCGGTCCAGGCGAGCCGGTGGAACCGAGAAAAGCAGCTCAAAATCTTCGCCGCTCGTGAGCGCGTACGTGATGGGATCGCGCCCGACCGACGCCGCGTAGGATTGGAGGGCCCCAGACAGCGGGAGCGCGCGCAGATCGATCTCGGCCCCCACCCCGCTCGCCTCGCACACGCGGCGCAGATCGGATGCGAGGCCGTCCGAAAGATCGATCGCCGCCGTGGCCAACCGACGGCCGGCCAGGAGTTGGCCGCAAGCCAGCCGCGGAACGGGCCGCTGGTGCCGATCGATCAAGAAGCGGCGTTCCCGGACCGCGACGCGGCGTGCCGTCCGTGGCGCGCTGAGCAGCTCAAGCCCGCATCCCGAATCCCCCAAGGTCCCGGTGACGCACAGCCAGTCCCCCGCCTTCGCCCCCGAACGCGTGAGGACCGCGCCGCGCTCGATCTCCCCCAGCAGTGTGATCGCGATCGACCAAACCGGGGCCGCCGAGAGATCGCCGCCGCCCAGCACGACGCCGTACCGTCGCGCCGCGCGCCCCAACCCTCGATACAGCGCATCGACCTCCCGAACCGTCGCCTGCGGGGGCAGCGCGAGCCCCACGAAAAACACCGACGGCCGCCCGCCCATCGCGGCCACGTCGCTCAGATTGACGGCGAGCGCTTTTTCGCCCAGTGTGGCAAAGGACCACACCCGCCGGTCGAAATCGACGGTCTCCACCAGGAGGTCGGTCGTGACGAGGAGCTGGCGACGCGGGGAGAGCGTGACGATCGCGGCGTCGTCGCCGATACCGAGAGGCAATCGGGGCGACGCGGTGGGACAGAAGCGGGCGAGGCGGGCGATCAGACCGAATTCGCCGAGTCGGCGAAGACCAGGATCGCGCGGCGTCATCGGCGGGGCGGTGCGCGAACCGCCCTACCGATTCGCGGCGCGCGCGTTGATGGTGAGCGATCGGCTCACCCGCCCCGGCGTCGCACGGGCCCCGCGCTGCCGCGGCGCCGATCGGGAGAACCCGTCCGCGCAGCGTGACCTCGCCGGTCATCGCCACGTCACGCCGCACCGGCATCTCGGTGAAGACCGAAGCCAGCGCCGTCGCCATCGTGATGCCGGCCGACGGCCCGTCCTTGGGGATGCCACCCGCGGGGACGTGGATGTGGATGTCGCGCTTGTCGAACACGTCGGGCTTTAACCCGATCTCGTGTTGGCGCGACCGAATGTAACTGAGCGCCGCGTGCGCCGACTCTTTCATCACGTCGCCCAGATGCCCGGTCAACGTCAACGCGCCCTTGCCCTTCATCGTCGTGGCTTCGATGTAGATAATGTCGCCGCCGGCCTCGGTCCACGCGAGACCGGTCGCCACCCCGACCTCGTCTCGTTCTTGCTCGGCCTCGGGGAGATACTTTGGAATCCCAAGATAGGTCTGGAGGGTCTTCCCGGTGATGACATACTGCTTGACCTTGCCTTCGGCGATTTTGCGGACGACCTTGCGGAACACGTTGGCGATCTCGCGCTCCAAGTTGCGGACGCCGGCCTCGCGCGTGTACTGCATGATGATCATGCGGAGCGCCGCGTCGGTCAGATCCACGTGCTTCTCGCTAATCCCGTGCTCCTTGAGCTGACGGGGGATGAGGTAGTTCTTCGCGATGCCGACCTTCTCTTCCTCGGTGTAGCCCGAGATGTCGATGACCTCCATCCGGTCGCGAAGCGGCCCGGGAATCGGATCCATGAGGTTGGCGGTGGTGATGAACATCACGTTGGACAGATCGAACGGCACACCCAGATAGTGGTCCGAGAACGCGTGGTTCTGCTCGGGATCCAAGACCTCGAGCAGCGCCGCGGCAGGATCGCCCCGAAAATCCATCCCGATCTTGTCGACCTCATCCATCATGAATACCGGGTTGTTCGACCCGGCCTGCTTGATCCCCTGGATGATCCGCCCCGGCAGCGAGCCCACGTAGGTGCGCCGGTGCCCGCGAATCTCCGCCTCGTCGCGCACGCCGCCCAGCGAAACCCGGACGAACTCGCGCCCCAGCGCCCGCGCGATGGACTTGCCGAGCGACGTCTTGCCCACGCCCGGAGGCCCGACGAAACAGAGGATCGGCCCCTTCATTTTCTCCTTCATCTTCCGCACGGCGAGGTATTCGAGGATGCGTTCTTTGACTTTCTCCAGGTCGTAGTGATCCTCGTTCAGCACCCGCTCGGCGGCCGGGATGTCCAAATTGTCCTTGGTCTTCTTGCTCCACGGGACCTCGACCATCCACTCCAAGTACGTCCGGATCGTCGCCGCCTCCGCCGAATCGGGGTGCATCTTCTCGAGGCGTTTGAGCTGCTTGTCCGCCTCCTTGAACACCTTCTCGGGCATCTTCGCCTGCTTGATGCGCTTGCGGATTTCAGTGATCTCCTCCATCCGCTCGTCGACGTCGCCCAGTTCTTTCTGGATCGCCTTGAGCTGCTCGCGCAAGAAGTACTCGCGCTGGCTCTTGTCCATCTCGCCCTTGGCCTCGGCCTGGATCTTCTGCTGCATGGACAGCAGCTCGATCTCTTTGTTGAGGACCTCGTTGACCCGGCGCAGCCGGGCGACCGGATCGGCAATCTCCAACACTTCTTGCCCGAGATCCACCTTCAACCCCAGGTTGGAGGCGATCATGTCGGCCAGCCGCCCCGGTTCGTCGAGGTTCTCGATGACCACCATGATCTCGGGAAGCAACAGCTTCCCGAAGCCGATGATCTTCTCGAGCTGCTCCTTCACCGTCCGCATCAGCGCCTCGAGCTCCAGCCCGACCTCCGGCATCGCGGGGTCGGGGAGCTTCTCGATGCGGACGACATAGAAGGGAACCGCCTGGACGTAGTCCACCACTTTCGCCTTGGCGAGCGCCTGGACGAGAATCTTGATCCGGCCGTCGGGAAGTTTGAGCATCCGCATGATCATCCCGACCGTGCCGACGCTATAGATATCTTTGGGCTGGGGATTTTCGACGTCGAGCGCCCGCTGTGCGACCAACAACACGAGGCGATTGCCCGCCAACGCCTCGTCGATGGCTTTGATCGACATCTCCCGGCCGACAAAGAGCGGGAGCACCATGTGCGGGAACACGACGAGATCCCGAACCGGGAGCATGGGAAGCTGCTCCGGAATTTCAACCTGTTGGCCGTCCTGATCCACTGCTTGCGACACGTGTTTTCTCCCAACCTCGCTTGCGTAGCGCAACGTAGGGCCCAACCGAGCTTGCTGAGCGCTTCGTAGGCCCTGTTTCCCGGGCCGAGAAGCGAGATGATTCTCGCCGTTCAGGCCCGAGGCTGCGAGACGCCGTTGACCTTCGCCTTCTGCCACCCTCGCTTGCGTGGCGGAAACGACACCGCCTTGTTTACTCCGTCCGGATCGGAACCTTGATCGTCCCCTGGCGCCGATCGGGAATCTTGGGGAACGTGACCCTCAGCACCCCGCGCACATAGCGCGCCCACGCGGCGTGGGGATTGATCGCGGAGGGAAGCGGAATGACTCGCTGGAATCCCGCCGTGCTGCGCTCCACCCGAAGGTAGCGCCCGCGTTGGGAGTCGCAGGCGCTTCGGCGAACGCCGCCGATCGTCACCTGGTTGTGGGACACCACCACCTGAATGTCGTCGATGCACACCCCCGGGAGATCCACCTCCATCACGAGGCCATCGGGACTCTCATACAGATCGAGCAACGGCAACCGCGGCGAGCCGGGTCCATCCTGTTCCGGCACCATCACCGGGATGGGCGGTCCCAACCGCTCGGTTGCGCGCTGATCTGCGGTCACGTGCTTGGCCATCCTGCGCCTCCCTGCATCGGGCGTATGGCAATACGCCCCTACGAAACGCACCGAGGCGTCCTACCCCAGCCGGAGTTGCTCCAAGTACCGACGAAACGCCTCGCCCAGTTCGGGGTTCTTCAATCCGAACTCGACCGTGGCTTTGAGAAACCCCAGCTTGTCGCCGGCGTCGTGCCGGCGACCGTCGAGGATCCGGCCGTAGAGCCGGCCCTCGCGCGCCAGGACGCGCAGGGCGTCGGTCAACTGGATCTCGCCGTTGCGGCCCGGCTCGGTGCGCTCCAGCACGGTGAAGATATCGGGGGTGAGCACATACCGGCCGATGACCGCGATCGTCGAGGGCGCCTGCTCGGGCGCCGGCTTTTCCACCAGGTCGTCGATGTGGAACACGCCCGGCTTCACTTCCCGCCCTTGAATGATCCCGTAGTGGCTGACCTCGCTGCGCGCGACGCGCTCGAGCCCGATCACCGCCACCCCAAGCTCCTCGTGCATGGTGATGAGCTGCCGGATCGCCGGCGTGGTGTGGTCGATGATGTCGTCGCCCAACAGAACGGCGAACGGCCCCGATCCTACCAGGCGGTGCGCTTGGAGCACGGCGTGTCCCAACCCCCGCGGCTCGCGCTGGCGGACGTAGAAAAATTGGGCCAGCCGCGCGATCCGCTGGACCTCATCCAGCAGCTTGAGCTTGCCCTGTTCCTGAAGAGTCGCTTCGAGCTCGAACGCGACGTCGAAGTGATCCTCGATCGCCCGCTTGCCCCGCCCCGTGACGATGACGATGTCCTGGATCCCGGAGGCGACGGCCTCTTCCACCACGTACTGGATGAGGGGCTTGTCCACCAGGGGCAGCATCTCTTTGGGTGAAGCTTTGGTGGCCGGGAGAAACCGCGTACCGAGACCCGCGGCCGGTATCACGGCTTTCACCACCGATGACGGAGGCATGAAGGCATTGTAGGGAGCGTCCGAGAAAATGTCAACGAAGAGCGAGACGGGTCGCACGCGGCCGACGCGACGAACCGGCCAGGCGCCGGAGCTCGTCATAGACCAGCCGCACGTGACGCCGCACGAGGCGACGCGGCGCGCGGCCGTCGATAACGTAATCCGCAGCGCGCCGCTTGACGCGGAGCGGCCACTGGCTTGTGATCCGCGCGAGCGCTTGGGCGCGGGTGAGCCGATCCCGCTTCTGAAGCCGCGCGAGCTGGGTGGGTCGGTCCGCGGTGACGACGATGACCGTGTCCATCTCCCGGTGGGCGCCGGTTTCGATCAGGAGCGCCGCGTCGAAGACGATCACCGCATCGGGATCGCGCGCGGCGATCTCGCGGGTCAGGCGCCGCTGGGCTCTGAACACGCGCGGGTGCACGATCGCTTCGAGCCGGCGCAGCCGGCGCGGATGGCCGAACACCAGCGCGGCCAAGCGGGCGCGGTCCACCACGCCGCCCGGCGCGATATCCCGCCCGAACGCCCGCGCCACCGCGCGCGCGCCGGGAGTCCCGGGGGCCAGCGCCTCCCACGCGAGGCGGTCGGCGTCGATGACCACCGCCCCCGCGTCGGCGAGGTACCCCGCCACCGTGCTCTTGCCGCACGCAATCCCGCCTGTGAGTCCGACCAGCAGCATGCTTGCCCCCGCACATCCGCGGACTGGCAGTGTAGCACGGGTCCGGGGTCAGCCCCAATATCGCGCCGCGGTCCTGGCGCGGTGCGGGCTGCTGCGCCACCCGGATGGACGGGAGAGGATTTTCAGTCCGCGCCCTTGGCGCGGTGCGGGCTGCTTCGCCACCCGAAGGGAAGGGAGAAAATTTTCAGTCCGCGCCCTTGGCGCGGTGCGGGTTGAACCGGAGGACGCGAGGTCGTACAATGACCGTTCGGCATGGAGACGTTCATACGCCAATCGGGGGATCGGTGACCCGACGGAAAGCCGGCCCGATCCGGCGCTGGGTCGCCCGTCTCGCGTTCGTCATCGCGGCCGCGTCGGCGGCCACCGGCGCGTACGTCTACCTCACGCTCCCGGACGTCACCACGCTCAAGAACCGTAATCCGCCCACCACCGCCTTCATGGCGTTGCGCGACCGGGAATACCGCGAGGCGCGGGGGAAGGTCCCGCGGCGGCGTCAGGCCTGGGTGCCCCTGCGCCGGATCTCGCCCCACTTGGTGAACGCCGTCCTGCTCGCCGAAGACGCGGCCTTTTATCAACACGACGGGGTCGACTACCACGAGCTCTGGGAATCGATGAAGATCGATTGGCGCGAGAAGCGCCTTTCGCGGGGCGCGAGTACGATCACCCAGCAACTCGCCAAGAACCTCTACCTCTCGCCGTCGCGCTCCCCGGTCAGGAAGTTCCGCGAACTCCTGATCACGCGGCGGCTCGAAGCGGCGTTGGACAAGCCCCGCATCCTGGAGCTGTACCTCAACGTGGTCGAGTGGGGCCGCAACCTCTACGGCGTCGAGGCGGCGGCCCGCGCCTACTTCGACGTGCCGGCGCGCGATCTCACCCCCGCCCAGTCGGCGCTGCTGGCCGGGATGCTCATCAACCCCATTCGGTATTCGCCGCTGACCCCGTCGCGCCGCCTGACCCACCGCCAGCGCCTCATCCTGCAACGGATGGCGCGGTTCGGTCGGATCAGCCCGCAGGAGTACCGGATCGCGCTCGGGATCAGGCCACTCGCTCCACCCTCGCCCCCCGAGCTGATTCCCGACGCCCCGGCCGACGAACTGGACGCGGAGGACCCCACCGCCGACCCGCCCGTGATCGCCGCGCCTCCTTCCCACGAACCGACCGACCCGCCGGTCGAACCCGCGCCGCGATCCAACGACCCGGCACTGTCCACCGATCGCTCCCCCGGCGTCCAGTCCCCCGTCATCCAGTAGATTCGGTCGGTGATTTGTGCTAGGATCGCTCCACCGTCGCCGCGCCGCGCCAGGCGCTTGTCAAGGAGGATGCCAGATGGGGATGAAACTGTACGTCGGGAATCTCTCGTTCGAGGCTTCGGAGGCCGACCTGCGCGACCTCTTCGCCCAAGCGGGGCAAGTCGAATCCGCAAAGATCATCACCGACATGTACACCAGCCGGTCGCGCGGGTTCGGGTTTGTGGAAATGGCAAACCGGGAAGAAGGCCAGAAAGCCATCGACCAGTTCAACGGGAAGGAACTCAAGGGCCGGCCGATCGTCGTCAACGAAGCCAAGCCTCAAGAGCGCCGACCGGGTGGGGGGGGCGGGGGCGGAGGCCGACGCTCGTCTTCCAGCTTCTGACACCCAGCTTCCTTGGCACCCACGCCCGGCATGTCATCGCCCGTCTCCCGTCAGCGGATCTCGGCCGGACGCTTTCCTGAAACGCTGACCCGCCACCTGATCCAATTCCAACGCGACCGCGTTCCTGAACAACTCTGGAGCCGTCGTCCCGATCTCTGGAGCGCCGATCCCGCGCACCACGCCGTCGCGGCCAACCGCCTGGGCTGGCTCGACCCGCTTCCCCTGCTTCGCTTGCAGCGGGAACCGCTCACCGCGTGGGCCGACCGCGCGCGCCCGCTGATCAGGGACATCGTCCTGCTCGGGATGGGCGGATCGAGCCTGGCCCCGGACGTGATCGCCCGCATCGCCGCGCCCCAAGACCGCGGCCCCCGCTTCACGATGCTGGATTCGACCGACCCCGACTCGGTCCGCGGCCTGGCCTCGCGCGTCGATCCCGCGCGCACCCTTTTCATCGTGGCGAGCAAGTCCGGCACCACGATCGAGACCCTTTCTCACTTCGCGTTCTTCTATGCCGTGGTGGCCAAGGCCCGCCCCGACCCCGGCCAGGCGTTCGTGGCCATTACCGACCCGGGCTCGGGGCTGGAGCGCCTCGCCGGCGAGCGCCGATTCTCCAAGGTCTTCCTGAATCCGGCCGATATCGGCGGCCGTTACTCGGCGTTGTCCTTGTTCGGGATCGTCCCGGCGGCCCTGCTGGGCATCGACCTCGGCGCGGTGATCGAGCGGGTCCAGACCATGATCGCGGCGTGCGCGCCCGAGTCGCCGACCGATGAAAACCCCGGCCTCATGCTCGGCACGCTGCTGGGGACGGCGGCCCTCGGCGGAGCCGACAAGCTCACGCTGCTCGCGTCGCCGGCGCTGCGCCCGTTCGGCGCATGGATCGAGCAATTGATCGCGGAAAGCACCGGCAAGGACGGCAAGGGTCTCATCCCCATCGACGGGGAACCGGTGGGCCACGCGGACTACGGCAAGGACCGGTGCGTGGCCGCCTTGGCGCTCGACGGCGAGCACGACCTCGATCACGCGCTCGACGCGCTCCGCGCGACCGGCCTGCCGCTCGCGGAGATCACGCTGCCCGACCGCCTGTCGCTCTTCGCGGAATTCTTCAAGTGGGAGGTCGCGACCGCGGTGGCCGCCGTGCTCCTGAGGGTCGACCCGTTCGACGAGCCCAACGTCCAGGAAAGCAAGGATAAGACGCGAGCGCTGCTCCACGGCGCGCTGCCGACGCGTCCGCCGGACGCGTATTCCGATCACCTCGCGCTCTGGTGGGACGCGGCGGGCATGGAGCCGACGCCGGAATCGATTCTGATGTCGTTCTTCGCGGGCGCGCGACCCGGGATGTACCTGTCGCTGTTGGCGTACCTCGATCGCCGGGACGACGTGGACGAGGCGCTGACCAGCCTGCGCCGCCGTCTGGGTCCGGCCCTGGGCGTGCCGACGCTGGTCGGGTACGGGCCGCGCTACCTGCACTCGATCGGCCAGTTGTATAAAGGGGGCCCGCCGAGCGGCCTTTTCATCGTGCTGACCGCCGACCACGTGGAGGACGTCCCGATTCCCGGCGCCCCGTACACCTTCGGCCAGTTGGAGGCCGCCCAAGCGCTCGGCGACGTCGAGGTGCTCCAAGCGCACGAGCGCCCGGTCCTTCGGGTGCACCTCAGGGGCGGCGTGGTCTCGGCGATCGAGGCGCTGGAGCGCGAGTCGCGCGCCGCGCTCGCCTCGGCGCGCGACTGACGTGTCGCCCCCCTCCTCCGTCCTGCCCGCGCCCGCCGAGAAGGAACGCGCCGTCCAGCGCATGTTCTCGGCCATCGCGCGCTGGTACGACCTCAACAACACCGTCCTCTCGTTCGGCCTCCACCACCGCTGGAAGCGCGAGGCCGTGGCGCGCACTCAAGCCCGGGACGGCCAGACCGTGCTGGATCTGTGCAGCGGCACGTGCGACCTCGCCTTGTTGCTCGGCGAGCGGGTCGGGCCGACGGGACGGGTCATCGCGTGCGACCTCAACGCCGAGATGCTGGCAGTCGGCCGTTCCAAGGTCGAACAACGCGGCCGCGCGGATCGGATCAGTTGCGTCCTCGGGAACGCCGAGGCGCTGCAATTTCATGACGCGTCGTTCGACGCGCTGACGGTGGCGTTCGGCATCCGCAACGTGACGAACATCCCCAAGGCCCTCGCTGAAATGTCCCGGGTACTCAAACCAGGCGCCCGCGCCGTGTGCCTGGAGTTCTCCCGACCCACGACCGCGATCCTGCGCAAGGTCTACGATTCCTATTCGTTCTCCCTGTTGCCCAAGATCGGGACATGGATCGCGCGCGACCGGACCGGCGTGTATCAATACCTCCCCGACTCGATCCGGCACTTTCCGCCGCAGGAGGAGTTCGCTCGGATGTGGCGCGAGGCCGGGTTCAGCCGCGTCGAGTACGTCAATTACTCCGGGGGCATCGTCGCCATCCACGTCGGGGTGAAGTGATGGCGGTCAAGTCGATCCTCTACGTCTGGCTGCCGTGCAAGGAGATCTACCCCATCGGTCTGACGTACCTCGCCAACTTTATCCATCAACGGCACCCCGAGATCACCCAGCAAATTCTGGACCTCACGCCGATCGCCCCCGAGCACCGACAGAAGGCCCTGACCAGCGTGATCGACGTCACCAAGTCGGACCTCGTGGCGTTCTCGTGGCGCGACATCCAGGTCTTCGCCCCGCACGAGGGCGACGCGAGCCTCAAATACGCGTTCAACTTCTACCACTCGGCCAACCCGTTCAAGAAAGCGGTGGCGTCGGTCAAGGGCCTGCAGTTTCTCTGGCGGTACTACCAAGGCATCCGCGAGTTTCTCTCCTACCCCTGGCTGGTGCGCAAGCACTTCCCCCACGTCCAGATCATGATGGGCGGGGGCGCGTTCTCGGTCTTCGCCGACCAGTTGATCCACAAACTGCCCGAGGGCACGATCGGGCTCTTGGGCGAGGGCGAGGAGGCCGTACTCAAAGTGGTCGAGGGCCGGAGCCTGGAGGACGAGCGCTACCTCGTGAGGGAAGGCAAGGTCGTCCGGCGCGGGAAGAAGACGCACTACTTCCCCCTGAACGACTTCGTGATGGACGTGCCGTACCTGACCAAGACCTTCCCGCAATACACCGTCCACCGCCACAAGCACATCGGCGTCCAGACCAAGCGCGGCTGCCCCTACGACTGCCAGTTCTGCGAATACCCCTACATCGAAGGCAAGGAAGTCCGCCACCGCCCGCCCGAGCTGGTGGTACGCGACCTCAAGCAGCACTACGACCTCTGGGGCACGCGCCAGTTCTGGTTCACCGACGCCCAGTTCATCACCGGCCGCGAAGCCTACCTGCAGGTGATCGAGATCCTGGAGCGGATCAAGAAGGAATGCCTGCGGATCGAGTGGTCGGGCTACGTCCGCACCAGCCACATCACCGCCGAGCTGGCCAAGCTGATGGTCGAGACCGGCGTGGGCGACCTGGAGGTCGCGATCACCTCCGGCTCGCAGGCCATCATCAACGAGCTGCACATGGGCTTCTCATTAGAGAAGCTCTACGAAGGCTGCAGGTATCTCAAAGACGCCGGCTTCAAAGGCAAAGTTATTTTGAATTACTCCCCCAACTCCCCCGGCGAAACCGAGCAAACTCTATTAGAGAGCGTCGAGAGCTACAAGAAAATCGCCGCGATCCTGGGCGAAGACCACGTCTTCCCCATGCTCTTCTTCCTGGGCGTCCAACCCCACACCGGCTTCGAAGACCGCCTGCTGACGGAAGGCTATCTGTCTCAGGGCTACAACCCCCTGTCGCTCAATCCCCTGACGATCAAGAAACTCCTCTACAACCCTCCGCCGTTCTCCAAACTGATCGCCAAGGCGTGCATGAAGGCGTGGGAGGCGAAGGAACGGGAGATTCGGCAGACGACGGAAGTGGTGCACGATCTGGCCGGGCATTATGCGGATGCGAATTTGTTCGCGGGCGTGGTGAAGGATTCGGGGCGGCAGGTGCTGATCAATATCGAGCGAGAGCTGGTGGGACCAGCCGATCGTTAGGTCGTTAGAGGGCGCTAGTGGAAAAGCCCCTTCTTGTCGCCGCGGAGCACTAGATATCGATGCTCTATCATGAAGTCTTCGCCAAATTTGCGGAAGCCGAAATCCGGTATCTGGTGGTGGGAGGAATCGCGGTGAATCTCCACGGCTATGCCCGCATGACAAGCGACCTCGATCTCATGGTCGATCTCTCGACAGCCAACTTACAGTCCTTTGTCCAGGCGGCGCAGGAGCTCGGATACGTCCCTCGGGTCCCCGTCAAAGCCACCGACTTGGCCTCGGAGAGGGAACGGGGCCGCTGGAAAGAGGAGAAGGGCGCGTTGGTCTTCACGTTCGTTCACCCCAAGACTCCGTTCAAGCAGCTCGATATTTTCCTCGAGAATCCCGTGCCGTTTGATGAGGCCTGGAGTCGGCGGACCGTCTTCGACTTGGGCCACGTGCCGGTCATGGCTGCGTCGGTCGACGATCTTATCGCGATAAAGAAACAAGCCGGGCGGCCCAGAGACCGCGAAGACATCGCGCACCTCGAAGCCATCAAGCGGGACCGTGCATGAGCGCCCTCTCGCTCGACGAGCTGCGTCGCTATGCCTACCGCAAGAGTCGGGTCGACGAAACGTATCCCGAACTCGCGAGCGTGCCCGAGGACCTGATTTTGGATTGGTTCAAGGATCGCTACGACTATCCACGCATGCACGACATCGACGAGCTACGGGCCTTGGCAACGCTGCCGGTCGCCGCGCGGCTTGAATGGCTCGAGCAAGCCGCGGAATTCGTGTGGGCAGCCAAACGAGCCGAGTGGCTGCGCCGGCGCGAGCGGAACGGATAGCCTGACGTGGTACGTCGGTGCTGACTAATAATAGTGAGCGCGAGCTGGCGGGACCGAGTGGTCGTTCGCTATAGTGTCCCAGGATGAGAATCGAGTGGGACCCGAATAAGGCACGTGCGAACCTCCGTAAACATCGGGTCTCGTTCGAGGAGGCTGCCACGGCGCTGCGGGATCCTCTGTCAGTGACAGGTGCCGACCCTGACCATTCGATTCGCGAGTTTCGCTTCGTGACGTTTGGAGTATCAGAGCGGGGTCGGTTACTCGTCGTGGCTCACGTCGAACGGGGAGAAACCATCAGAATCATTAGCGCCCGCGTGGCGAGCAAGGGAGAGCGTGCGATCTATGAAGAAGGTTAAACGAGCATCGAAAGACGACCTTCGCTCAGCCTACAAGCGCTCAGACTTTGTGGGTCCATTGGTGCGAGGGAAATACGCGAAGCGCTTGAAGCAGTCGTCGAATATCGTGGTTCTGCAGCCTGAGGTGGCGGAAGCGTTTCCGAACGATGAAACCGTCAACGCTGCGCTTCTCTCGCTCATCAGACTCGCAAAGGTCACAACGCGATCAACAAAGCGGTCCGGTGGACGCGGCACAAAACACCGCTCCGCTTAGCGCTGCATGGAAGACATCTGATGAGCAAACCGACACCTCCTGCTCCAAAGCCGTTCGCATTTCGTCCGAACGAGGATACGCTCAGGTTCTGCCGAAACATGTCCGCGGAAGACAAACTCCGGTGGCTCGAAGAGGCCAACCAATTCGTCCACCAGTTCGTTCCGCCTGACCGCTTGGAGCGATGGGAGCAGATACGACGCGGCGACGAGGGGACACCGAATAGAGAAACAGTATTCTGACCCCAATCGGTCGCGTGGGTCTGACGAACGTTCGACATGGTACGACTAAAACCTATGGCTGAGATCGGAGACACGGCCGAGCAGGTATTAGACGTCGCGCAGCGCCTGCTGCAAACCCGCGGCTACAACGGTTTTAGTTACAAGGACATCGCTCAAGCGCTGGGGATACGCACGGCCAGCATTCACTACCATTTTCCGACCAAAGCCGACTTGGGCGTAGAGCTGGCCGGACGGCATCGACGGCAATTTCGCGCCGCGCTGGATCGCGTCGAGCAGCGCACGACCGATCCCATCCAGCGCCTCGAGCGCTTCGTGGATCTGTTTCGCCAAACGTTTGAAGTGGAGAGTCGACTGTGCCTCTGCGGGATGTTAAGTGCGGAGATCGCCACGCTGCCTGAGCCCGTGGCAGGGGCTGTCGAGGGATTCTTCAGCGACGCGGAAGAGTGGCTAGCCGACACACTCGCGGCCGGTCGCAAGGCCGGCCGTCTTCGATTTACGGGTTCGCCGCGGCAGCAGGCGCGTCTGTTGCTGGCCGTATTGGAGGGCGCGATGGTCGTCGCCCGCGGTATGCGTCACACCGAACACTTCCAAGACGTGGTCGCGGGCCACCTGCGCGGCCTGCTCTCGCCTCAGTCCTCGATTAAACACTGACCACTCGCCCCGCTTGACACCCCAGAGCCGTTGGCTTAAGATCGCAATACCTATCTACTAGTAGATAGGTATTGTCTTACTGAGCCGACCACTAAATAGTGCGTAGTTTCTCAGGCCGCATAGCGAACGTGTTTCTCGCGGAACAAATTGCTGATGAGCTGCGGTTGTTTCTGGCGCCGATGCAGATGACGGCGCACGGTGGCCAGGAGTTC
>JACQCD010000073.1 GCA_016201825.1 Nitrospirota bacterium
TACGGCCTGCTATTTCGCTGTGTGGAAACTCACGACCCCGCGTTACCGCGACGCCGCTTCCTCATGCTACCAAGGCGTACGGACAACTCCTTGGACGGGACTTTAACCCGCTAGACGTACTGCTGTTACTGCGAACGGTCGGATCTTTAATCTTTAGGGACGAGTGAGTGCGTGGGCAAATCCCCCCTCCCCCCCTTTTTCAAAGGGGGAGCTATCGACGGGGATGCGGGTTACGTCGGTGGGGTCTCAGGCGTGAGTATTAACTTATTGAGGCCCTACTGGGGCATAAGTATTGACTTACGTACGATGGACAGAGAACCGTCTGGATGAGAAATGGCCCTTGATCGAAGCCGGACTCAGCGCAGCGGAAGGGCTTGCGTTCGAAGAGGCGAAATTCGGCTCAACGATGTGTAGTCGCGGTCGGTGTGGAGCACGGTCAGCCCGTGCCGGATCGCGCACGCGGCGATTAGGCAATCGACGCTGGAACGCACGGTGAAACCGCGCCGCCGCGCCGTGCGGTAGAGTTGAACGGCGTCTTCGAAGACGGGGCGCTCCATGGGCGACTGCACGATGGGGAGGGCGAACATGGCCTCCCGGGCGATGCGAAATGCGTGTTCGTCTCGAAAGCCCTGAAGAACTTCCTGGACGATCGGCAAACAGGTGACGTCATCAAGCGGGAAGGCTTCGGGGGCAATCCGTGATGGGCGGCGGAACAGTTCGATCCAGACCGACGTGTCAACGAGCAACACGTCGGGCGCGGCGTGGTCGAGCCTTGGTCGGACGATCCGCCCTCATCTCGGACAGATCGCCTTCCCACAGTCCTGACCCGGCAAGCTCAAGGATACGTCCGGCGCGGGCGCGGAGGACGAAGTCGGTCAGGGCGCGCTGCACGGCCCCCGAGTAGGTGCGCTCGCCGCTGGAACGGACGGCTTCTTTGAGGAGATGTTCGTCGAGCACAAGATTCGTGCGTTTCATGCGCTCGATCATACGTGTCCCAGGAGGGGCTGTCAATCGCGCCCGACGCAGGTGCCTGGACTTGATGGGCCGTGCATTGTTCTCCCACGCTCTGCTGAGTCAATGATGAAAAAGTGAGGACAAGTGTGGTCAGACCCAACAACACCCGACGGGTGACGGTCAGAACAAACTTTGTTGGGTTCCCCGTTCCGGCGGCTTTCGCGGCGCCTGGACTTCTTCCATCTGCCGCAGTTCGTTCTGGATATCGGATAGGTACGGCGACGGCTCGGCGTGGCGTGTCTTGCCGAAGAGAAACCGTTTGGCGGCTGAGGAGAGAAAGAGCCGCTGCTTGGCGCGCGTCATCCCCACGAAGAAGAGGCGGCGCTCTTCTTCCGGATCATCGCTGCGCTCGTAGGGCAACAATCCCTCTTCACATCCTGCGATGAAGACCACGGGAAACTCCAGACCCTTGGCGCGATGGAGCGTCATCAGGTTGATGGCCTCGCCGCGGGGGCCCGTGTCGTCAGCGATAACGGATTCGAGGTCTTCGGCCGGCGCGGGTTTGCCGTAGCAGCGATACGGCAGACCCGCGCGCTCGATCGCGTCCGCGATGGCGCGGGCTTGGGCGTGCAGGCGATACAGGACGGCCATGTCGCCCAGGCCGTACGCCCGGCGCTCGTCGTCGGCCTGAGCCCAGCCGCTGTCGATGGCGAAATGGCTGGAGCCGCCGAGCAACGTTTCGATCTTGCGCGCGATCATTTCCGCTTCTTGTCGATCCGTGCCGTACCGTGCGATGGCGAGGGGCAAACCGTTGGCCAGACGGGCGGTCAGTTGCCGGGGCAGTTGGGCCGAGCTTCTGGCGATGACTTGCGAGGCGGCTTGGACGATCACACCCTGCGATCGGTAATTCTCCGACAAGCGGCAGACGCGGTGGTTGGGGAAGTCGGTCTTGAACGCCTCGAAGGCGCGAAAGCTCCCGGCAAATCCGTAGATCGCCTGGTCGGGGTCGCCGATGACACAGAGATGGTGTGACGCCAGCGACCGCGCGAACCGATACTGCGCAAAGCTCGTGTCCTGGAATTCGTCGATGACGATGTGCGTAAAACGGTCGCGATATGTCGCCGCAGCCTCGGGGCGTTCCTCGAACAAACGCATGGCGTACAGGAACAGGTCGTCGAAGTCGAGTTGCCGCCGAGCTGCGAGCCTCTTCTGGTATTCCGACGCGGGTCCGGCCTCGGGCCATTCGAGTCGCTGCTTCTTTTGGCGCAAGTCGTCCAGGAACTCGGCGGCTTCTTTCCGAGGGACGAGGCCATCGAGGAGCCTCGGCTTGTCCTCGTCGGCAATGAGCGAGAAGTCGACGCCGGGGCCGAACGGATAGCCTTGCTCGCGCAGCATGCGCAAGGCCGCGGCGTGATAGGTCTCCACCCACAGACCGTCCGGCACCTTGCCCAGCAGGCCGGTCAGTCGGGCCTTCATCTCCGCGGCCGCGCTGCGCGTGAACGTGACGGCCAGGATACGTTCGGGCGGAACGTGTTGGTCTTGAATGAGATACGCGACGCGGTGGGCGAAGGTGCGGGTCTTGCCCGTGCCGGGACCGGCTACGATGATGACCGGGCCGTCCACGGCCTCGACCGCGGTCTGTTGCGCGGGGTTGAGGTGATCAGGCATCAAACAGCGCCAGTTGGCGCTTTGACGTCAAGTCCTCTTCTGACAGGAGCGAGATGGTGCCGTACTCGCCGTCGTAGCCCGGATCGATTCGTACCTTGCCGCGACGCATGCGGTCCACCGCCAGCGCGACCAATGGGTGCTCCTTCTCCAGGCGCGCAAGCGGCAGCTCTCGCAAAACGAACAGCTCGTTGCCGAACGATTCGAGCAGGCGGCGATATAATGCATCGACCCTGACGCTGGCGGGGCCCACGCGCAGGACCTCGCCCAGCACTTCCTTGAGCGGAATCAGATTTTCGTAGTCCGCGGCGCCGGCCGGCTGGTTCGCCTCGGGCCGATCCGCGAGGCGCTCGACGCGGTGCAGCACGCCAATGGTCACGGGTTTGCCGCAGACCGGGCACAAGCCGTTGCGCCGCAACGTTTCCTTCGGATCGAGGCGCGTCCGGCACTTGCGGTGGCCGTCCACGTGGTACTTGCCCTCTTCGGGGAAGAACTCCAGCGTCTTCAGGAACCGGCCGTCGCGGGACTTGATCGCGTCGAAGATGCCCGCGTACGACAGCTCGGTGTCGAACAGATTGGCTTCGCGCGCCAGTTTCTCCGGCGAGTGCGCGTCGGAATTCGAGATCAGGGTGATGCCGTCCAACTTGGACAGCCGCCAATTCATCGCCGGATCCGACGAGAGCCCGGTCTCGATCGCGAAGATGTGCGGGGTAAGGTCCTCGAAGCATTCTTCCAGGGAATCAAAGCCGGACTCCGAGCCGAACACCGCGAAGTGCGGGGTCCAGGCGTGCGCCGGGATCAACACGGCCTGCGGGTCGGCTTTCAGGACCAGTTCGAGCAGATTGCGCGAGTCCAGTCCAAGAATCGGCCGGCCGTCGGAGCGGATGTTGCCGATCTTCGCGAGGTCGGCGTTGAAACGCCCGGCCGCCTCGAACGAAGGCATGAAGACCAGATGATGGACCTTGCGCACGCGCGGGCCCTTCTTGTAGATGCAACTGATTTCTACGCCGAGCACAAAACGAACCGGGGCCCGGCACGACGGGAAGACCGCGTCATCCACGGGCTTGGCGATCTCGGGCTTGAGCGTGAACAAGCCGGCTTCGGCCTCCACCAGCGTCCCCCGGAGCTCGGCGAACCATGCCGGGTGCGTGAAGTCGCCGGTGGAGAGCGCGGTGATGCCCTTGAGCTGGCACCATTCGTAGAGCCGAGCGGGCCGAAGCTGCGGACTGCACGCCCGCGAGAGATACGAATGGATGTGGAGGTCAGCGACGATACGCATAGACGGCGTATCATATCACGACCCCATAGAGGTGACTAGCAGGCTGCTGAAAAAGTCCATCTGCTGCGTTGTCAGTCGGTCTTGCGTACTCACGTACGAGCCAGTACGCTCCGCGCGCAAGACCTCCCTCCGCCTTGCATCTGGAGCTTTTTGAGCAGCCTGCACACTTTACCGAGTTTTTCAGCAGCCTGCTAGGGTCGCTTGGGGTCCAGCTTGCGATGTGTGATTTGACCATACGCCATCGCTCGCGACCACATCCCGCGTTGACTTTCCTCAAGCCGATCTTCTACCATGCCATCTTGGTGCACGGACGACTTTATACGCTTTCATCGCGGTTGAACGCGGCGCGTTCCCGCCGGGTTTTGCGCGCGACGGCCGTTGTGCTGCTGGCCATCGGCCTCGCGGTCTCCACGGGGCGGGCCGACACTGCATCGGCCTCCGGTTCGAGCGTGTTGCTCGACGACTTCGCCGGATTCCCGGCGGGTTGGAAGATCAAGAACGACGACCCGCGTGCGGCCGACATCTACCGCGTCGCGAACGACGAAGGCGGCCCCTATCTCTCGGCCGTGGTGGGACCCCAGCCGGGCGTCCGGGTCTTTAAGTACGTCGCCTGGAACACCCGGACGCATCCGGTCATCACGTGGAAGTGGCGCCTGAAGACGTTCCCGGCCGATAAGCGGCGGTCGGTCGCGTTCTACGTCTCGATGCATCGCGACTCGTTCGGCATTCCGACGATCGTCAAATATCTCTGGAGCACCGAGGAGCCCGTCGGCACGGTTCGTCCCGGGGGCATGTTCCGCGCGACCGAAGTCGTGATCGAGAGCGGAGGCCGGCCCGATCCCCAGGGCTGGGTCACCGCGCGGGTCGATGCCGCAGCGGACTTTCTCCGCTTCTACGGGGAAGAGCCCGACGTCCAGGCCGTGGGCATCGGGCTCCTCGTGGGCGCGGGGATCGATGCGGACGTCGCCGATGTGCGCGTCGAGCCGAGCGCCTCGGCGCCGTGAGGGGGCGCGCGGCACCGGCCGATCGTATGGATCGAACCGAATTTAGGCGGCTGGTCGAACAGGCTCTCGAGCGCATCCCCGATGAGTTTCGACTGGCCATGCAGAACGTGCAGGTCGTGATCGAGGAGTGGCCCGACCCCGCCGTGATGGAGGAAGTCACCGGCGATCCCGATGAGGTCTTGTACGGTCTGTACGCGGGCACGCCGCTTCCCGACCGGGGAGCCGATTACGGGAATACCACGCCCGACGTGATCACGCTGTATCAGGGACCGTTGGAGGAGGACTTTTCCGACCGGGACGAGTTGCGGTACGAAATCGAAGTGACCTTGGTCCACGAGATCGCCCATTACTTCGGGTTCGACGAGGAGACGGTCGAACGGTACGGCTACGAATAACCAGGAGGTTGGACCCATGGACGATCCCGTCATCGCGCAGCGCTTCCCTTACGTCATCGAGATGGCCCCTGGCACGTATTACTGGTGCCGGTGCGGTCGGTCCAAGACCCAGCCCTTCTGCGACGGCGCACACAAGGGCACCGGCTTCACCCCGCTTGAGACGAAAATCGATCAACCCAAGCGCGTCGCCTTCTGCGGGTGCAAGCGCACGGGTTCTCCGCCGTTCTGCGACGGCACCCATTCCAAGCTGTAGGGGCGAGGCGGTGCGGTACCGGTTTCGCGAGTCGCTCCCTTCCTAAGATCCCATGCGCGCGATCGACATCCATGTCCATCCCGGCACGCGCGAGTACCTGATCGAGGGCGGGGGCAAGTACATGGCCGACGCGCTGGCGTACTTTCACAAACACGGCCCGCCGGTCACGCTCGACGACATGGCGAAGCTGTATCGAGAGGCCGACATGCGCGCGGTGTTGCTTGCCTGGGACACGGAGACCGCGACGGGCCTGCCGCGGGTCTCGAACGACTTCGTCGCCGACGCGGTCCGGCGCTATCCCGACGTCTTCCTCGGCTTCGCCAGCGTCGATCCGTGGAAGGGGAAGCTCGCGGTTGCGGAACTCGAACGGGCCGTGCGCGTGCTCGGACTGCGCGGGCTCAAGCTCCACCCGATCGTTCAAGCCTTCTGGCCGAATGACCGCCGCTTTGCGCCCCTGTGGGAGACCTGCGCGGCGCTGAACATCCCCGTGATGTTCCATACCGGGACCACCGGGGTGGGCGCCGGCGTCCCCGGCGGCAATGGCCTTCATCTCAAATACGGAAACCCGATGCCGGCGTTGGATGACCTCGCCGCGGATTTCCCCTCGCTCACGATCATCGGCGCGCATCCCTCGTGGCCGTGGCAGGAGGAGATGCTCGCCATCGCCGTCCACAAAACCAACGTCTACATCGACCTCTCGGGATGGTCGCCCAAGTACTTTTCCCCCACCTTAGTGCAATACGCCAAAACCCTCTTGCAGGATCGCATCCTGTTCGGCACCGATTATCCGTTTCTCTCCCCCGAGCAATGGCTCGGGGAGTTCGACAAACTGGGATTCAAACCCGAGGTCCGCGAGAAGATTCTGTTGGAAAACAGTCGGAGGCTGCTTCGGCTCTAGGTCGACAACTTCTTGCTCCTCGGCCCGGGACATCGGGCCTGCGGGGCGCCACGCAAGCGAGGACAAGGGGGGGCTGCGATGATTCCTCGGTTTCAGGTCAAGAAGGTGATGTCGACCAAGCTTCATGCCGTGCCGACCAACGCCGCGGCGAGGACGATCGCCCAACTCATGGCGAACGAACATATCGAGTGCGTGCTGGTCGAGGAGGGCGGGGCGTTCGTCGGGATCGTGACCGAAACCGACATCGTGAAGAAAGTCCTCGCTCAGGATGCGGACCCGACGCGGACAACGGCCCAAGACATCATGAGCTATCCGGTGGCCTCGATCGAGGAGACCGCCACGCTCGAGACCGCTCACGAAGCCATGGGCGGCCAGCGCGTCCGCCACCTGCTCGTCACGCGCGACGGCGCACCGGTCGGGCTGCTCTCGGTGCGCAGCTTGCTCGACGCCGCCTACGACTGGGCGCTGCAAATGAAACCCCAACACTGAAGACTCCGTCGGTCACGTCCATGCCGGGCGCGCGCCGACCGGCTTAGCGGCTTCCTGAGAGCCCACCGGCCAACTCCCGGCCGAGCGCCATCCCTCGGGTCAGGCAGTCTCCGACCGACACTCCCCGCAGGTAGTTGCCGATGAGCGCCAGGTTGCCGATCCGTGCCGCCTCCGCCTCGATCCGCTTCAGCCGCGCTTCGTGACCGCACACGTACTGGGGAATCCCTCGCGCGTGCCGAATCACACGGACGAACGCCGCGGGGCCCCGCGCTCCGAACAGACGGCTCAGCTCTTCGAGGGCGAATCGCGCCAGGTCGTCGTCCGTTTGCCGAACGACCTCGGGGTCTTTGGCGCCCCCGAGAAAATTGGTAAACGCCACCATCCCTGCCGGCGCCCGATCGGGAAACAGACTCGAACTCCAGAGCGAGCCCAGGAGTCTGCGCCGTTCGCGGGCCGGCACCAGGCACCCGAAGCCGTCGAGAGGATGCGCCACCGCCCCTCGCGCAAAGGCGGCGAACACCATCGCCACGGGGGCGTATGCGATGGCGGCCAAGTCCTCCGCCATCGCGGGGGTGAAGGGACGAACGAGCGCGGCGGCTCGATCGGCCGGCGTCGCCAGCACTACGCGCTCGGTGTCGAGCCGCAACCGTTCGTCGCCCCGCTCGACGTCCAGGCGAAATCCGTCGGCCGTACGCGTCAGGCCGACAACGGATGCTCCCACCCAGACACGCTCGCCCAGGAACGCGCCGAGCGCGCGGGGAAGCGCGCCCATCCCGGTGCGGAACGAATAGATGCCGCGCTGCGCGGGCCGGGGCGGCTTCGGCCCCATCAGGCGCGCGAGCGCCCCCCGGACGAGTCCGCCGTGGTCGCGCTCCAGGGCGTAGAGTAACGGGAACGTGCTCTGCATCGAGAGCGCGTTGGGATCGCCGGCATACACGCCGGAGACGAACGGATCGACGGCGTAGTCGGCGATCTCCCGGCCCAGGCGCCGCGTCACGAACTCCATCACCGTTTCCTCGCGTCCCGGCGGCGGGCGTCGGGCGAAGGGTTCGGCGAGGAGACTCCACTTGGCTCGCGCGCTCCACAGCGGCGTGGTGACGAACGCCCACGGACTCGAGGGCAGGGGAAGGGGCCGACCGTTTCGGACAATGAACCGTTTGCGCGCGGCCGGAGCGGCGAACACGCGCTCGGACAGGAGGCCCAGTTCACCGAGAAGACTCTCGACCTCGCACGAGGAGTTGAGCGCCGAGTGAGGACCGTGCTCGACCAGGTAGCCGTCGACCCGCTCACTGCGGATGACGCCACCGACCTCGTCACTCGCTTCGAGCAGGCGCACGTCCATGCCGGCTCGGGCCAGGGCGTATGCCGCGCCGAGCCCGGAGATCCCCGCCCCCACCACGACGACTCGGGCCCGCGGCACGGCGAACGCTATCGCGCCGTCAAGACCAGGTCGGTCAGCGCGCGGATAAAGGTCGGCGAATCGTTGAGCGAGCTCATCCGAGAGAACACCGGAATCCCCGCCTCGCGCGCCAAGCCCCGGTAGAGGATGTCGATTTCGTACAGCGTCTCGGAATGATCCGAGACGAAGCTGATCGGGACCATCAGCAGCCGCCTCACCCCAGCCTGCCCGAGCCGATGGAGGAGCGATTCCATCGAGGGTTCGAGCCACTTGGTGGGCCCCACCCGACTCTGATAACCCAGGTGGACGCGAGCGGGCGCGCTGCGCCACTCGTCGAGGCGGGCGGTAAGCAACTTCACCTCCTCTTCGATGTGGCGTTGGTAGGGGTCGCCCTTCTTGATCAAGCTGAGGGGGATGCCGTGTGCGGAATACACCAGGTGCACCGGGCTCCCATCGCCAACCGGCATCTGCGCAAGCGTCTCGGCGATGCGCTCGACCATCGCGGCCAGATAGCCGGGGTGGTCGTACCACTGCGCGACGGTCGCCACCTGCGTCGCCGGGCGGCCCTGCGTCGCCCACACCCGCCGAAAATGGTCGACACTGGACCGGGTGGTCGCGAAGGAATACTGGGGATAGAGCGGCAGCAGCACGAGTCGATCCGGCCGGTACGCGACGAGTTCCTCGACCGCGTCCTCGGTGAAGGGACTCCAATACCGCATCGCCACCACGACTTTGTATGCGCCGTGGGCGGCCAGCGACTTCTCCAGCGCCGCCGCCTGTTCCGCGGTCAACCGCCGCAGCGGCGACCCCCCGCCGATTTGCTCATAATAGCCGCGGGCGATGGGCGCGCGGCGCTTCGCGATCCACCACGCAAGCGCACGCCGCAGCGGCGTTGGCAGGCTAATGACGTCGGGATCCGAAAACAGATTGACGAGGAAGGGGCGGACGTCGTCGAGGGTTTCAGGACCGCCGAGGTTAAACAGGACGACGCCGGTTTTTGGCGCGGCGGTTCCCGGCATCACGCGCCCGATCGATGATAGACGCGGCTTTCCTCGTGCACCGCCGTCACCAGGGCCTTGGCGTGGGGCACCGGGATGTCCGGCAAGATCCCGTGGCCGAGGTTGAAGACGTGGCCCGGCCCCGGGCCGTACTTTTCAAGGACCCGGGTGGCTTCCCGCCGGATCACGTCGGGCCCCGCGTACAACGCGCACGGGTCGAGGTTCCCTTGCAGCGCGACCCGGCCGCCCACCCGCCGTTTGGCGTCGGCCAGATCGACCCGCCAGTCGACGCTGATGACGTCCACGCCCGTGTCCGCCATCGCTTCCAAGAGTGTTCCCGAACCGTTGACGTACAGGACGACGGGCACGCCGGTGCGCTTGACGGCGTCGACGATCCGGGTCGTATAGGGGACGCACCAGGTCGCGTAGTCATCCGGTGACAACGCGCCGGCCCAGGTGTCGAAGAGCTGCACCGCGTGCGCGCCGGCCGCAACCTGCGCGACGAGGTACTCCGCCACGACACCCGTCAGGCGTTCCAGCAGGCGGTGCAACAGGGACGGATCTTCATAGGCGAGCCGCTTGATGCGGTAGAAGTGCTTGGAGGTCTCGCCCTCGACCATGTAGGTCGCGAGGGTGAAGGGCGCCCCGGCGAATCCCAACAGAGGGACGCGTCCGTCGAGCGCACGGTTCGTCTGCCGGATCGAGGCCATCACAAAACCGGTGAGGGTCTCAGGATCGAACGCCTTCAGGCGTTCGACGTCGCCGCGATCCCGGATCGGCTTGGGCAACTGCGGTCCGCGCGCGTCGGTGAAGACCAGCTCCATACCCATTGCCTCGACCGGGATCAGAATGTCCGAGAAGATGATCGCCGCGTCGACGTCCAGCAGGTCGATCGGAAGGAGTGTGGCCTCGGTGACCAAGTCGGGGGTCTTGCAGAGGGTGAGGAAATCCGCCTTCGCGCGGATCGCGCGGTACTCGGGCATGTAGCGGCCAGCCTGGCGCATGATCCACACTGGGGTGACGTCGACCGGCTGCTTGCGGAACGCGCGCAAGACCCGATCATTCTTCAACGGCAGGGGACGAGTCATACGCGGCGCATCGTATCCGGTGGCTCCGACCGCTGTCAAGACGCGTCGGCGCATCAACGGGCGGCTTGCGGCGCAATGGGCGATTTGCTAGAGTGGGCCGCGACTCGTGCTTATGGTTCACCCGACTGACCAGCCCCCACTGTCCGACGCGCCGACGCATCCCACGGCCGAACGATTCGCCGAGGCCGTCATCCAGGAATTCGATCACGAACTTCGGAGCGCCAAATCATCGAGGAGACGACCGATGGCTAAGAAACAGGTCTGGGGCGCTCAGCCGCTCTGGGTCGTGGGGGTGAGTCTGGTGTTGACCGCGGGGCTGCTGCTGCGCGGCGACGATCGCTGGATCGTCCTCGGCATCGGCGCGGTGATCCTCGCGATCGAGACCGGCGTGTGGCACTTGGCGGACGCCAAGCGGAGTCTCGTCGAGGTCATCCTCAGCGGCGCGGTCGCCCTGACCGCGATCGCGCGTCTGGCCGAATCGGTCGATCGCACGTTCACCGTCAATCACGTCTACCTGGTGCTCGCCTTGGTGGGATCCCTCCTCCTGTTGGTCGAGGGATTGAAGCGCGGCCAACCGGGCTCCGACACCGATCGGTAACCGTTCATGGGCGCCGTCATCGTCGGAACCGGAATCGGCCTGCCCGACCACATCGTCACCAACAAGAGCCTCGAAGCCCACCTCGGGATTCCAGACGGCGGCATCCTTCGGCGAACCGGGATCCACGAGCGCCGCTGGGTCCAGGGTTCCGAAGCGTCGTCCGACCTCGCCGCGACCGCGGCGCGCGCGGCGCTGGCCGCCGCGGGTCGTCAGGCCTCCGACCTGGATTTGATCCTCGTCTCGACCACCTCGGGCGACATGGGGTTCGCGTCCACCGCGTGCCTGCTCCAAAGAGAGCTCAAAGCCGGCGAGTGCGCGGCGTTCGACCTCGCGGCGTCGTGCACGGGGTTCTTGTACGGCCTGTCGATCGCCCAGGCCTTTCTGCGCACCGGCCAGGCGCGGACCGTGCTGCTCGCGGCCACCGAGGTCAAGTCACGCTTCATCGACCACGATGATCCGGCCGCCGCCATCCTCTTCGGCGACGGAGCGGGCGCCGTGGTGCTCACGGCGGGCCCTCCTGATCGCGGCGTGCTCGACGTCTCCCTGGCCGCCGACGGCCGACGCTGGCCCCTGATCCACCTGCCCGCCGGGGGCAGCCGGGAACCCGCCACCGCCGACACCATCGCGGCGCGCCGCCACACGATGCACATCGATGGTTCCGCGATCTTCCGGGAGGCGGTGCGGACTATGGAGCGGGCCGTGCGCGAACGGTTGACCGCGCTCGGCCTGCAGCCAGACCAGATCGACCACTTCGTGTTTCACCAGGCCAACGCCCGCATCCTGGCCCAGGTTCGGCGGCGCCTCGGCATCCCGGCCTCGAAAGCGCCGGTGACCCTCACCCACTACGGCAACACGTCGTCCTCCGCCCTGCCGATCGCCCTCCACCACACCGTCGCCGAGGGCCGCATCCGCAGCGGCCAGTTGGTCGTGTTGGCCGCGTTCGGCGGCGGCCTCACCTGGGGCACCGCGTTAATTCGCTGGTAGGAACGCTTCGAACCGGCCTTACGTGGGACAGATGATGTTGCCGTGATCCGGGTGCACGATCCCCTCGCTGTAGTCGATGGGCACGTCGATCACCACGGGGACGGTTTGGGTCAGGGCTTCAGCGAGGATGCGCGCGAGATCGGCCGCCTTCTCGACCCGGTATCCCTTGGCCCCGAAAGCTTCGGCCAGCTTCACCAGATCGGGGTTGCCGAACTCGATGCCGTAGGCCTTGCCGAACTGCCGGACCTGCTTCCAGCGGATCAGGCCGTAGCCTTCGTCGCGGAAGACCAGGGTCACGAACGCCACGCCCAGGCGCACCGCGGTCTCCAGTTCCTGGACGTTCATCAGGAACGCGCCGTCGCCGGTCACGGCGACCACGCGCCGCTCGGGGCGGACGAGCTTGGCCGCGATCGCGCCCGGGAGGGCGATCCCCATCGCCGCAAAGCCGTTTGAGATCAGGACCGTGTTGGGTTCGTACGCCGGATACAGACGGGCCACCAAGAGTTTGTGCGCGCCCACGTCGCTGATCACCAGATCGTGACGGCCCAGGGCGCGGCGAAGGTCCCGCAACACGCGGGCGGGCTTCATCGGCACCGCGTCGTCGTCCGCCCCGCGCTCGAGATCGCGGAGGATGGCCTGTCGGAGGCGGGCCGGGTAGCCGCGGTCGTGCGCCCTGGTCACCTCGCCCACTAACAGCTCCAGGGCTTCGCGGACGTCGCTGACCACCTCGACCTCGGGCTGGTACGCCGCATCGGTCTCGGCATCGGTGAAGTCGATGTGCACGATCGCCTTGTCGCCCGCCGGATTCCAGTGGTACGGCGCGTATTCGACCTGGTCGTAGCCCACCGTGACGATCAGATCGGCGGCGTCAAACCCGCACGAGACGAAGTCCCGGGCCTGGAGGCCGATCGACAAGAGCGAGAGCTCGTGATCGGCGGGGATCGCGCCCTTGGCCATGAAGGTGTTGGCCACCGGGATCGAGGTCTTCTCGGCGAACGCAATCA
>JACQCD010000059.1 GCA_016201825.1 Nitrospirota bacterium
TCCCTTTCTCCACGCGGCCCTGGTAGATCTTCCGCACCGTCGCAAGCCCGCGCTCAACCGACTCGGGCTTGACGTCTTTGAGGATCACCGGCAACCCCGAATACGAAATGGCCTGGGCGATTTGCGCCCCCATGGTCCCCGCGCCGATTACCGCCGCTTTATAAATGTACATAGCCCCCTCCGTGTTAACTCACAGTTCTCAGCCACCAGCTCGTCAAACAAAACCGCAGGATTCCACGTTCCCTGTGAGCTGTGAGGTGGTTACTTTCTTTCCAACACCATCGCCGCGCCGATCCCCCCTCCGACGCACATACTGGCCACGCCGAGGCTAAGATTGCGGCGTTTCATTTCACGCAGAATCGTCACCGCCAGGCGCGTCCCGGTCATGCCCACCGGATGACCCAGGGCGATCGCGCCACCGTTCACGTTCACGATCTCGCGATTGAGCCCCAGTTTCTGCTCCACGGCGAGATACTGTGCCGCGAAAGCCTCGTTGATCTCGAACAGTTGAATGTCCGCGAGCGTGACTCCGCCCTTCTTGAGGGCAAGGGGAATGGCTTCCGCGGGACCGATGCCCATGCGCTCCGGCTCGACCCCCACGAAGGCGTACGAGCGGATGGAACCGAGCGGCTCGTACCCCAGCGACCGCGCGCGCTCGGCGGACATCACCAGCGCCGCCATTGCGCCATCGTTCAGCGAACACGAGTTGCCCGGTGTGACCGACCCACCCTCCTTGAAGACCGCCGGGTACAACGCCAGTTGCTGCTCGGTGAGCGCGGCGTTCGGCCCTTCGTCCTGCGCGAAGGGTTCCGGCGTGACGGCTTTCCCGGCCATTTTCTTCGGGATCATCATCGTGAGAATTTCGTCCTTGAACTTGCCCTCTCGAACCGCCCGGAACGCGCGTTTATGAGACAGCACCGCGAACTTGTCTTGCTCGTCACGGCCGATTTTGAATTCCTCCGCGAGAGTCTCCGCCGTGCAGCCCATGATCTGACCACAAAATCCGTCGGTCAGTCCCTCCCAGACGCTGTCGATGAACTGGCTATGCTTGAGTCGCTTGCCCCACCGCATGTCACGGTTGACGTAGGGGGCTTGGCTCATGCTCTCGGTCCCTCCCACGATCTGCACATCGGCGTCGCCGGCTTGAATATTCTGTGAGGCGTTCACCAGCGACTGGAGACCTGACGAGCAATTGCGTTGAACGGTATAGGCCGGCACGCGGATCGGCAAGCCGGCATACAGCGCGATGTTGCGGGCCATGTTCGTCGCGTCGGAATGCTGGCCGACGCAACCGAAAATGACCTCATCGATCGCATTCGGATCGAGTCTCGTGCGAGCTATCAACTCCTTGACCACCGCCGCACCCATCGCGTGGGCGGTCAGATCCTTGAGCGCGCCGCCGAAATTGCCGATCGGCGTCCGCACGCCGTCTACGATCACCACATCCTTCATCGCACCCCTTTCACGACGTCACGCCACCGCATGCTTCTTCCTCTCCTCTTCCAGCAAGACACGGCGCAACACCTTGCCGACGATCGTCTTGGGCAAATCGGGCCGGAACTCCACCGTCTTCGGCACCTTAAATTTCGCGAGCTCTCGGACGCAGAAATCAAGGATCTCCTCCTCGGTCGCCGTCTCACCGTCCTTCAACACGATGTACGCTTTGATCACTTCCCCGCTAAAGGCTTCGGGGATCCCGACCACCACGGCGTCCTTCACTTTGGGATGGCGATACAGCGCTTCCTCCACCTCGCGCGGGTACACGTTCTCCCCCTTCGTCTTGATCATGTCCTTCTTGCGATCCACAATCGCGAAATACCCGTCCGCATCCATCGTCGCAACGTCGCCGGTGCGCAACCACCCGTCATTGAGCACGGCCGCGGTTTCCTCGGGGCGCTTCCAATAGCCCTTCATGACCTGCGGTCCCTTCACCATCAACTCGCCTGGCTGGCCGATCGGAACCTCGCGTTCCGCCGTTTCGAGGTCAATAAGTTTCGCATCGGTATCGGGAAGGGGCAAGCCGATCGTTCCCTTTTTCCGCGCGCCGAAGATCGGATTCACGTGCGTCACGGGAGACGCCTCGCTCAGTCCGAACCCTTCGACGACCTTGCCGCCGGTCAACGCCTCGAACCGTTCCTGGACCTCGGCGTGAAGCGGCCCGGCACCGCTGATGCAAATTCGGATGGACGAGAGGTCGTACCGTCCCACATCCTGAAAATTATTGATCGCCACGTACATCGCTTGCACGCCCATGAAGATGGTGACCCGATGGGACACGATCGCCTTCAACACGTCCTTGGTGGCAAACCGCGGGAGGAGCACGATCGTTCCTCCGGTCGCAATGGACAGATTCATGCATGCCGTCATCCCATAGACGTGAAAAAACGGAATGGCCCCCATGAAGACTTCGGCCCCATCCCGAAGGGACGGCATCCAATGCCGGCATTGGAGCGTGTTCGCCACGAGGTTCTGGTGCGTGAGCATCACGCCTTTGGGAACGCCGGTCGTTCCTCCCGTATATTGGAGCAGCGCCAGGTCGCGGGGCTCAACCGTGACGTTCGGTGCCGCGTCGCTCGACGCGCCCAACAACGAACAGAAGTCGTACAGCGGCGGAGCCTTCCGGACCCGTACCCACGTGCCTTCCCGTTTGGCCTTCAACGGATAGACGAGTTTCAAATACCACGGCAGAAAATCCCCCACATTGGTCAGGATGATGCGTTCAAGGGCGGTCTTTGAACGGATCGGGGCGATACGCGGGTAAAAGAGATCCAGAGCCACGATCGCGCGGGCTTCCGCATCGTTCACCTGCTGTTCGATCTCCCGATCGACGTAGAGGGGATTGACTTGGACGACGACGGCGCCCAGCTTCAGCGCCCCGTAATAGGCGATGACGCTTTGCGGCAAATTGGGCAGCATGATCGCCACCCGATCGCCCTTGCGGATTCCAAATCCCGATAGGGTGTTGGCGAACCGGTTCGTCGCCACATCAAGGTCTCGGTAGGTCACCCGCCGGCCATAGAAGACCAGCGCGGGACGCGACGGATACCGGCGGGCCGATGCCTCCAGAAAACTCTGGAGCGGGGTCGGCGGATAGATCAGCGTGGGTGGGACTCCCCGTTCATAAGCCTGCACCCACCGCCGCTCCATTTCTCCCCGCCTCCCGATCGCACTCCGCAAGGCGAATATACTTAGTAACTATATTTACTATAGTCAGACGACAAACGTGACTCTAGCCCAGGGGTAGGCCTTTGTCAAGGTAACGGCGGGTTCGTCATACGGTCTTCGGCGCGGAGGAGAGATCGAGTCCAACTGGACTTTCCGCGCGGCCGGTTATAGGATCGTCACATGGATGTCGTGGCCGCGAAAGGAACCTTTCTCATCGCCAGTCCGGCGTTGTACGATCCAAACTTTCGTCAGGCCGTGGTCTTGCTGTGCGAACACGGTCCTCAAGGCAGCATGGGGCTCGTCATCAATCGGCCGACCGAGCTGGTTCTGACCGAAGCCCTCCATCATCTCTCGATGGCTGAGCGGGATGATGTCATTTACTCGGGAGGCCCGGTGCAAGAGGACCACCTCCTCATCCTGATCCGGGCGGATCGTCCGCCCACGTCGTCACATCACGTCTTCGGAGGCGTCTACCTCGGCACGGATCTTCCCACGCTCCAGTCGTTGGTGTCCCAAAGCGTGCCGGACGAGGCATTCCGCGGGTACGCGGGGTACGCGGGGTGGGGAGCCGGCCAGCTCGACTCGGAACTGGCATCGGACTCGTGGATCACGACGCCGGCGGATTCGAAATGGATCTTCGATTGCGACCCGAAGGTCGTCTGGCCGGAACTGATTCGATCACTCGGACCGCGCTACGCCTTCTACGCCACGATGCCCCGCGATCCGAATCTGAACTAAGGGGCGACCTGAGCAGCGGCATCCTTCCAATGCATACCCCCGTCGAGACTGCGATAAATCGCACCGCCGAAGCGGCCGGCATACACCGTTTCAGAATTCCATGGATCCACCACGAGCGAGACGATCGCGCCGTCCAGTGATGCGGGGGAGCCGCCCGTCCAGCGGCGTCCGCCGTCGAGGCTCTTAGCCACGCCGTCCGGCGTGCCGACGTAGAGGATTCCGGAACCGGCCGGGTCGATCGCCAGCGAAAGGGCCGCGGCGTCCGGCGCGCCGCCGAGACGTTCCCAGTGTGTGCCGCGATCCGCGCTCTTATACACGCCGCCGGCCGTCCCGGCATACAACGTCTCCGGCACGCGCGGATCGCGAACCAGGGTATAGACGGTCCGCTCGGCGAGGGTAACGAGTGGAGTCCATGTCCCTCCTCCGTCCAGGCTGCGGAACGTACCGCCGCCGCTCGTGGCCGCGTACAACGCCGGGGATTGGTGATCGAGCGCCGGAACACTCGAATCGCCCGGATCCGCCAGCAGCGCCGTGACCCGGTACACGGGGAGGCCGACTCGTCGCTCGGACCAGTGCTCGCCCCGATCAACGCTGATGGAGACGCGCCCGCCGAAGCCCCCCGCATACACCGTCCCGGGGGATCGCGCACTCACCGCCAGCGCGAAGACCCGTACGTCGCTCAGGCCATCGTTGCGCGGGAGCCACGTCGTTCCTTCGTCGGGGCTTCGAAACACGCCCCGTGCCGTCGCGGCATACAGCGTGAGGGGATTCACCGGATCGACCACGACGGCGTTCACGTGGAGCGATCCCAAACCGGTGTTGATCGGCCTCCAGCTTCTCCCGCCGTCGCGGCTTTTGCGGATCCCTCCGCCGTCGGTCGCCGCCGCATACACGACGCTCGGATGCTGGGGATCGATCGCCAACGAGACACCGCTTCCCTGGAGTGACGCGGTCTCGGCGAACGCCTGAGGCATACCCTCCTTGCGGACGGGACACCCGGTCTGATAGTCGGTTTCGTCGGGGCATGGATCGGTCGCATCCGGGAAACCGTCCTGGTCGGTATCGCGCAGAAAGGCGAGCGATTCTCCGTAGGCTTCCACCACGTTGACGCAGGCGAGCGAGGTGAGGTGCGTGCCGTCCGGCGCGCGCACCGGTCCCTCGATCTTGCACGGCGTCCGAAACAGCCACTCGGGGTTGAACCGTTCTTCGCCCGTATCGCGGCCGGCCACGATAAAATGGGGGGCGATGACACCATCGCCATCGAGATCCGTCGGCAGATTATCGTTCTGATACAGCACGAGGCTGTTGAGAAACGCCAACAGCGCTTCGCGGTCGCGCGGCGACGCGCGGCGATACGCCGCCGCCGACTCCGCGGCCTCGCCACCGTGCCGGCGAATCACGTCGTCCAACGTCAGGCTCCTCCCGTCGTGGCCGTAGGGCGCGGAGGTGCCGACGCCCCACAAGGGCGCGGTTCGAAACTTCGTGAGCCGCGCTCCGTTAAAGAGCGTTTCGGCAAACGACTCACCCATGTCGTGGTGCTTGAGGTCGGAGAACAGCCCCTTGACCACCGCCGCGCCGCGCCGTGGCACGGTCAGCCCCTGCCTGGTCTCGGCGAGCGGCACCAGCTTGCCCTCCAGTCTCCCGGTCGTCTCCCGATAGGCCACGGCGAGATCGAAGAACCGTCGATCCCCGTCGTATCGCCGGTACGGATCGGCCTGATCAGGAGCGGCGGCTTCGATCAACCAGTCGGGCGTATGACAGGCCGTGCAGCGCCATTGCGCCAGCAATACCCTCCCGCGCCGCGTCTGCGACGTTTGGCGGCCGACGCCGGGCGCCGGAGCATTAAGCATGTACCATTCGGCCAGGTCGACGTCGCCTTCCGAAATTTCGTTTATAAACCCGTCTCCGTCCGGATCGTCGAGGCTGAGTCCGGACGCCGTCAACCGGGTTCCCCGGTCGGCCGGCGCATGGATCGTGAATTGGCGAGCCCCCGCGTTGGAGACCCGGGCTAATCCATCGTTCGCCCCTTCGTCGCCGTGGGCGCCGTCGTCGATCTGGATCGTGGGGTCGTAGGCCTGCATCCCCGAGTGGATGTCGATGGGATCGTTGAAAAACACGCGGAGCGTCGGCGCCATGGCGCCTTCAGTCTCGCCCCACCCGAAGACCATCATTTCGAGGTTGTACCCCGCCACTGTTCCGTCGCGCAGATCGATCACTCCGTCGCCGTTTTCGTCTTCCGTCACGCGGCGACCTTCCTCGTCGACATACCAAACTCGGAAGATCTTATTGAGGTCCGGTCGGCCGTCGCCGTCGCGATCCCCGCACCACCCATAGTCGATCGGCGGTTCCCCTGGCATCGGCCGGACGAGAATCGCCGCCGTAGGGGCGTCCCGTTTGGCAACGAATCCCCGTCGAGCGGGATCGCAGACCGCCAACACCTTCAATCGAGTTTGGAGGCCGAGCATCTCGATCAGGCCGCCGCCGAAAAAGTGCGGCGTGTTACGCCCTTCTCCGCCGCCCTTGGGAAATGTGACACCGGCCCCCGCGTCACGATAGGGAATGTTATGGCACATCCCGCACGAACTGACGTGGTCGCGACCGAGCCGCGGCGTCATCCGGTCGCCGAGCAGTTTCGGTTCAAAAAAGAATCCCGTGCGCCCGAACACGCCGTCGCGCGCGCGGAATTCACGCTGGGTGAGGTTCTTGCCCCGCTGATAAGCCAGCCACGGATCGTAGTCCTGCAAGAAACGCGACGTCCCCTCCTTCGATGGGTCGTCGCTGTGCACGACGCGGACCCGCGGGTCTTTGATCGATTTGCCGCTGAGGTCTTTCGGACCGAGCGACGTGTCGGTCGACGTGCCGGGGCGCTCGGACAATTGCGCCGACGCGGCAGATGCCCCCATGACAGTCGCCACGAAAGCTCCCAGCCATACGGTTGCCCACATCCTCCGACGCGTCATCATCCCGCGTTGCCCGTAGCTGGAGGGGCCCCCGCCAGGCCCCACGCGCGGCCCAGCACCATCACCGTCCCCAGAGCCGCGAGCGGAGCCACATGAAGGATCAGTCGTGTTAGCACAGAGCCCCCAACGACGTACTGGAACAGGTCAGTTCGCACACAGAGCACGGCGACAATGCCGAGGTAGCCCACGACCGGCCAGACGAGAAATACTGACTCTCTCGTCAACGTCAGCCGACTGTACCAAAGAACGGCCACGATAAAAAGGGTCCATAGGATCAACCAGTTTCCATACAAGAACAGCGCCAACACAAAGGCTATGGCAACATCTATAACTCTGGAAACGAGATCCACCGCCCCCGTATACCCCATGAGATTTGACGAGACGCCAAAATGAAGTTTAACAAGCGACCATATGCTCCACACTGCGGTAGGCAGTACGGCGTATAAACCGAGGGCAGTCCATGTCGATCGCGCCTGGGGTCCCCCTTCTCGCAGTTCTACGGCCAACAACAATATCCCGTTCACAACGGCGACAATCGCGCCGTCCTCCCGTGTCCACACCATCCCCGCCGCGCATAGCCCCCCGGCAACTAACCAGCTTGGGAACCGCAACATCGCGTAATAGCTCATCAACACAGACCCGGCCAACACGAAATAGGCTAAGGGAAGATCCGTGTACCCCTCTTGCGCGTGCTGGAACATCAGAGGGAGACCCGCCACAAACGCTGTCCCCCACATGGCGGTTCGAGCCGACCAACGCTTGCACAAGAAGCCGTAGACTAGGAACATCAAAGCCAGGAGATAACTCGGGAAGAGCACCTTGATTGCCCAGTCATCCCAAGCACCTACCAACCATCCAATCCACACTTCCTGCAACGGGACTGCCAGTGGATAGTTTGCCGGTTCGACGGTTTGGAAGAAAGACGCTGAAAGCAAGCGCTCCGAAAAGAGAATTTTTCCCTTAAAAGCATACGTCGACAAGGCGTCCGAGACATGAACCGGAGCGACCGCAGCGCGTACCGCGACGATCAACCACAAAATCATGAGACACGCGAGCAGCGTCCACCACCACGCATCCCGTCCAGCAAGGCGGCTCACCACTTGACTCGCCATCTCATCCTGAGATACGGGATCAATTGGTCCAATTCGAACCGGCCGCAACCTTCGTAGCAACTCCCATCCGAGGGGGAACCCAATGATCATTGGCATGGCGACTACGGGTGACACAGGGAGACCCGTCCAGGCTAACACACCCATAACGAGTGAAATCCACATGATCCCAAACCCGTACGCCAGCCCGAGGCGCTCGAGCATACTGATGTGGCGCAACGACGCAAGCCAGATCCATCCCACACCCCACGCCAGGAACACTCCACACACAGCCCAGGCAGCTGTCACTGTGGCACCCGAAAGAGGCAGAACCGCTCGGCTTCAGAAATGACCGCCGCGTCCGGCATCACTTCATGACACGCACGCCGGTCGGAGGCGAAGTAATGGAACCTAAAGCTCGCGCCAGACTCCACTCGGGGATACAGATAATAACGCGACCTCGCCTTCAGGATCATACCCGAAAAACCACCTTGATCGGTGCTGAAGGTCACCCCTGAACCTGGAGGAAGACGGCTGACAGCGTCGGCCAAATCCGAGTACAGGGGGGCTCCGTCAACCGCCGCATACGCGACAGAGCGGTCCCATCCCCGGAACCGAACGAGATCCGTTTTCAGGGCCACGGCCTGGTAATAGAGCAGAAAGGCAAATCCGATTACCCACACGCCAACGATCGACATCCAGGCAATGCGACCGGCCACGGGGGCCCACTCCGTGCTCATATCAGGGACCAGCGAAACAATCGCAGCCATCACGAACACCATGGGGATCAATACTGCCCAGATCGACCGGCCCTTTATCGACGGGGGAGACACGGTGTTGATCGTAACAGCGCGTTCGGCCAGAACCACGCCGGGAAAAGATGAGACAAGATCCTGCAGAGCCGCGAGCATCAACCCGTTGGCGGGCTCCAGCTCCACATCGCTAACCATCACAGCCTGCGGCACAAGAGACGGGGTGAAGATTATTTCTTTAATTCTCTCGCCAGACGCCCACCCCCACGTGAGGTCACCACGAATCTCTTCAAACGTGTCGCCGCCGGCTGCGGAGACCTGCTGAGCCACCCATCGGGCACCTTCTACGGACCACAACCGAAACCGGAGGACCCCATCCGCAGGGCTGCGGACCTGGAACCGAAGCCGGATGTTCCGATAGTCACGGATGTCCAGATCAATCGGACCGCTCGAGACCGCCGCCGGCTCCCGCCCAGGAATCAGCAGAAGCCCCCCACCGGAACGGAACATGCGGGTTTGAGTCAAGGGCTGCCAGTCCGGCGTCGACGGATTTCCGAACTCCCACTGAGTCCTTGGCAAAGAAATCCCATCAGGGAGGCGAACCAAACCAATTTTCCCGATCTGGATGGCACCCCCTACAACCACGGTGACCAAGCCAACTCTCCCGATCAGCATCCAGACTCGACCGACATCAAACATCTCTCCTCCGTTATCTATCTCATCTTGCCTTCTTCAATGACGCGGGTGACCCGCACCTGCCAGAAACGTTCACGGGTACGCCCCCTCGGTAATCGTCATCCGTTGATCGGCGCGTGCTCCGACGAGCCGATCGACCACGCCGCTCGGCCAGCGGACGACCACCGTCTCAGCCGATGTCGCCGGGCCCAGGCCGAAGAGCGGCGGGCGCTCGCTCTGGGAGAGATAACTCGAACCGGTCCTGACCATCCGCGTCTGGACCCGACCGCTTGCCGCGACCGTCACGACCGCGCCGATTCCGTCGCGATTACTGGTCACACCCTTGAGCCGCACGCGCAACCAGTGCCCCGCCGAGAGCCGGTTGCGATAGAGACGGGCCGGGCCGTTGTTCTCGGTGAAGATGAGGTCGGGAGCGCCGTCGAGATCCAGATCAGCCGTGGCCAGACCGCGGCCCACGAAGAGGGAAGTCAATCCCACCTGCGCCGCGGCTTCGGCGTACGTCCCATCCCCGAGGTTGCGAAAGAAGAGCGGCCGCTCCCGGTCGGTGACGCCTCCTTCCAGCGTTCGGACCAACTCGGCGTCCACGTGGCCGTTGGCCGCGACGAGATCAGGCCAGCCGTCGAGATCGGCGTCGATGAACACTGCGCCGAACGTCAAAAAGGGCAGACTCGGCTCGAAGAGCCCGGCGGGACGGGCCCGATCCCTCCATCGACCGTCGGCGTCTCGCTGATATAGGCCGAGGCCCTCGCCCATGAAATGGCCGATCACAATGCCGCCCGCCGAGGAATCATCGACATCGACCCCCATCCCGGCGCGCGCCATCCCGAATCGGCCAGGGGTCGCCGCCAGACGAGCGCTCCAATCCTCGAACGTGCCGTCTCCCCGATTCCGAAACAGCGAGTTGGGGACCTGGTCGTTGGCGACGAACAGATCCACGCGGCCGTCGCCGTCGACGTCCAGCAGCGCAGCCCCGAGCGCCTTCGCGGGCTTGGCCAACCCCGCGGCTTCGGTCGCGTCCTCGAACGTGCCGTCGCCGCGGTTGTGGAAGAACCGCGAGGTCGAGGGGGGGTAGGGATCCGGACCGCAGAAGACCTTCGTGTTCGCGTCGAGCCGGCAGGCGAGATCGGTCTCAGGAGACCACTGCACGTACCGGCACACAAACAAGTCGAGGAGGCCGTCGGCATCGGCGTCGAACCACACCGCGCACGTGCTCCACCCGGTCACGGCGACGCCCGCCGTCGCGGTGACCTCTTCAAAGCGTCCGCCGCCGACGTTTCGAAACAACGCCGTCGCGCCGTAGCCCGTCAAGAGAAGATCGTCGCGGCCGTCGTTATCGTAGTCAGCCGCCGCGCACCCCATGCCGTATGAGGCGAATCTCAGACGGGACAAGGCCGTGATATCGGCGAACGTCCCGTCACCCCGATTGCGATACAGCGCGACCCCCTCGCGATCCGCGCTACCCTCCCACGGCCGTCCGGTGACGAAGAGCAAATCGGGGCGGTCATCCCCATCCACATCGGTGACGCACACCCCCGATCCGAACGTCTCGGGGTACCATTTCCTCCCCGTCGCCCCACTGGTGTGCACGGCTCGAACACCAGCCGCGTCCGTCACATCCTCAAAACCGCCGGTCCGCTCCGGGATGTGGACGGGACGGGCGCAGGCCGCGGCGACGAGTATTGCCGACACCGCCAGCCGCCACACCGCCCTCCGACGCGCGCCGTCCATGCGGCGGATCAGCCGTGCGCCACTGGAGGGGACAAGACCAGGCAGGTCATCGTCTGCTTGACCCCATCGATCGATCGAATATTGGAGAGGATGATGTCGCCCAGTTGGTTCATGTCCTGGGCGGCGATGTGGACGATCAGGTCGTACACGCCCGTCACCATGAACGCGGCTTTGACGCCTTCCATACGGGTGATGGTCTTATACGCGCTCTTGGTATGATCGCCGGTCACGTTGATGAGAATGAAGGCTTCAAACGCCATGTGGTCCCCCCCGTTCAATCCCTCGCGTCGCCCTGGAGCAGACGCACCTCGACCTGTCGCCCGCGCTCCACGCCTTCCACGTCCTGAGCCAGGACGATGAGCCCGTCCGCTCTCACCATCGACGTCAAGATCCCCGAGTCCTGCGACCCGGTCGGGGTCACGAGGGTGTGTTCTCCCTCGCGAGCGAGTCGGCCGCGCACGAAGTGGGTCTTACCGCGCGCCTTGTGAATCGACTCGGTCAGTTCGGCGGTGGCGACCGGCCGGCCGAGTTCGGTCGCCCCGGCCATCCGCAGGAGCGCGGGCCGCACAAAGACTTCGAACGTCACCATCGAAGACACCGGGTTGCCCGGCAGGCCGAATACCGGACGCTCACGGATCGAACCGAAGGCCATGGGACTCCCGGGTTTCATCGCGACCCGCCAGAAGTCCATCGTCATCCCCAAGTCGGTCAGGACGTCTTTGACGAAATCGAACTTCCCCACCGACACGCCCCCGCAGACGATCAACACATCCAGCCCGTCGAGCCGGCGCAGGTGGTCGCGGAGGTCGTCCGGCCGGTCGCGCGCGATGCCAAGGAGCTGCGCAGTTCCCCCGGCCTCGGCAACCTGCGCCGCGATCGCGTAGCTGTTCACGTTGAAGATCCGATCCGGCCGCTCGGCCTCGCCGAGATCGGCCAACTCGTCTCCCGTCGCGAGAATCCCGACTCGGGGTCTTCGTCCCACCGCCACGGCCGCGCAGCCGAGCGACGCCAGCATCCCGATCTCGGCCGCCCGAGCCCGCCGCCCCGCCGGGATCACGACCGCGCCCGCCCGAACATCCTGGCCTCGCGCGCGCACCGCTTCGTCGCGCTCGACCGAAGTGCGGATCAACACGCGATCGCCTTCTGGGGTCGTGTCCTCCACCATCACCACGGCATCCGCGCCAACCGGCATCGGCGCGCCGGTCATGATCCGGGCGGCCGTGCCCGGGGCTACCTTGTGCTCCGGCATCCGGCCCGCTGCAATCTCTTCCCCCACCGTCAAGGCGACCGGACGCTCCGACGTCGCGCCGCCCAGGTCGGCGGCCACCACCGCGTACCCGTCGACCGACGAGTTGTCCCAGGGAGGGAGGTCCCGGGTGGCGATCACGTCGCGCGCGATGATCCGTCCGAGCGCGTCGGTAATCGCCACCCGCTCGATTCCCAGCGGGCGCACGGCCCGCAGGACGGTTTCGAGCGCGGCCGCGACCGGCACCAACCGCGTCCCTGCGCTACCCACGGGCATCGTCCGGCTTCCTCGCCACGAGGCTGGCCACGTATTGCCCCCGCACGAGCCCCTCCCGGGCATCGATGATCGAGAATTCCGGAAACAGCGCGGTCAATTCGTTCGGCTGCAGGCAGAATTCGGTTCGCCGCGGCGTCCCGAATCGTCGCTGGTTTTCGATGGTAAAGGTCTCGTAGACGATCACGCCGCCGGGTTTGAGGGTCGCGCGCAGTTGGGGGATCAGCGCGCGGTCGAGATAGTAGAAGCAGGTGACGAGGTCGTAGGTCGCGACGGACAGGCGCGCGGTCTCGAGGTCGGCCTGTTGGAGGCGAATTTCGAGTCCCCGGCGCCCCGCTTCCTCACGACACGCCGCGATCGCCTCGTGATCGCGCTCGATCCCGTCCACCTCCCATCCCGCGGCGGCCAGATACAGCGCGTGTCGCCCATAGCCCATCGCCACGTCGAGCGCCTTCCCCTTGGGCAGACGATCCCGGTATTCAACCAGGATCTCGGCGGGGGCTTTCCCGTCGTGGCGTTCACCCATCAGTCGCCGACCTCGATCGCGCGTCCCTCGCAGATGGGACATTGCACGATGGGCAAATCGTCCAGAATGCTCCGATAGCCGAACTCGTGGCCGCACACCCGACAGGTCAATCGCTTCCGATCGCATGCATCGCAGAGGCGCGACGCTCCGTTCTCCACGACCGCCGCGCACGCGCTACACTGTGACATCCGGTCTCCCCCCGCGCCATTCCGCCGTTTCTCGCGTGTTCATTCCGTTCCAACCGACGCCTTCACGTCCGTCCAGGCGTAGGGAAAGGGCTCCGTCGGCCACGCGCCCGAGTTCTCGACCTCCGCCCGGAGCCGCGCAGCGCGCTCGGTGCTCACCGGATGGGTCGAGAGGAACGCGACCCGGCCGTGTTCCTCCTTCGCCAGCGTGTCAAAAAACGCGATCATGCCCCGCGGATCGATCCGAGCCCGACGCAGCAACGCCAGGCCTCCCAAATCGGCCGCAGTTTCTTGATCGCGGCTAAACTTCAAACTCCCCAAACGGGACGCCAATTCGCCCACCCCCGCCAGAGATCCCGTGTTGCCGAAGAGAATGGAAAGAGCCGCCCGCCACCCCATAGTACGCACCAACCCTCGCAAGCTGTGGCGGAGCACCACGTGCTGGATCTCGTGCGCCAACACGCCGGCCAGCTCGTCGCCGGACTCCGCCGCCCGGATCAAACCGGTAAACACCACGACGTGTCCACCCGGCACGGCAAACGCGTTGACCTGCGCATCGTCGACCACGTGCCAGCGAAAGGTGTAGGGCGACTCGACCGACGCGGTCAGCCGCGCCCCGATTCCTTCGACCGCCTCGACCGCGGGCCCCGTCGTCAGCACGGTCGCTCCCGCCGCGACCTGGCTGAACGCGGATTCCCCTAAACGCTCTTCCCACGACACCGGGATGCGGCCGACCGCCGCATCGACGATCCGATCGGCCTGCCACCATAACACGCCCAGCGCCACCACGGGCACGAGCACGACGGCCGCCACGAGCGACCATCCGAGGCCGCTCATCACCCGCCCGCGCGCAAAGCGGGCGCCGAGTCGCTCGACCTCGCCGCGCAATCCGTCCGGCGGATGGGTTCGGACCGCCTTCGCCAGGCGCTCATCATCCAAGACGAGCGCCCACGCCACGCCGTCCTCGGCCCACCTCAACTGAATGTGGCGGCGGTCAAACCCTCCCGGATCGAGGTGGATCGCCTGGTACGGGACCCCATGCTCGCGAGATGACTTCGGCCACAGGACGAGGCGCTCCGAACCCACCTCGAACGGGACCCGCTCCCCTTGCGAGGCGAGCCCGGCGCCGAAACACAGTCCCGCGCCGGCGACGCCCACGGCGTCCGTCCCGATCAACGATCCCCGTCCAGCAAACCTCCGAGTCCGCCCAAGATCGATCCTTCTTCCCGACGTCCCCCCGTCTGGGGCGCCGCCGCGTAGATTCGGTTCGCCAAGCGGCTCAGCGGCAGTGACTGCAGCCAGATACGACCCGGCCCGCGCAGCGTCGCAAAAAACAGCCCTTCCCCGCCGAACAGCGCCGACTTGATCTTCCCCACGTACTCGATGTCGTATTGCACCGAACTCTGCATGGCGACGATGCACCCGGTATCCACCCGCAGCATCTCCCCCGGGGCCAGCGTTCGTTCCGCGAGGGTCCCGCCGGCGTGAATGAAAGCCAAACCGTCCCCCTCCAACTTTTCCATGATGAACCCTTCGCCGCCGAAGAGCCCCACCCCCAAGCGTTTCTGAAACGCGATCCCGATCGAGACGCCCTTGGCCGCGCAGAGAAACGCGTCCTTCTGGCAGATCAGTCGTCCCCCCAACTCGCCCAACATCATCGGCACGATCTTCCCCGGATACGGCGCCGCGAACGCCACCCGCCTTTTCTCGCGCGACTTGTTGACGAAAACGGTCATGAACAGCGATTCCCCGGTCAGGAGCCGTTTGCCCGCCCCGACCAGCGCCCCGAACAAACCCGGCCGCGACCCCGAGCCGTCGCCGAAGATCGTCTCCATCTCGATGCCATCGGTCATATACATCATGCCCCCCGCCTCGGCCACCGCGGCCTCCTCGGGGTCCAATTCGATCTCGACGTACTGCATTTCCGAGCCAAAAATTTCGTAATCGATCACGTGCATCTGCGGCATTGACGAACCTCCCATCCCACGATCCGAACACCGCCCTGCGCACCATCCGTACGCTTCGTCTCATCCTCGCGCGGAGCCCGTAGGGACGCCATAATAGGACCGCCGGGGCTGAAAATCAACTGGCGAAGCCCACGCCGACGGCGTCATCCGCGACGCCGCGCGCCATCCTACGGCGCGCCACGCATTAACCAGCCGGCCCACATCCCAAACGCAAACGCCGACCCCGCAACCACGGCCGCTCCGACATAGACCACGACCGCCATCCCATGTCGCTCGCTCACGTGGTTGTGATCCTGCATTCGCCGGATCGATTGTCGTCGTTCCTGCTGTCGTCGCTCAACAAAGTGAATCTCTGCCGTCCTATCCATGACGTGTCCCCTCCGTGGGTTGGTTGGCGGCATTTCAAAATCGCCTTTCGACGGACCAGAAGATTTCCGGCATCCCCCAGGTCGCGGCGTGAAAAGGTTAGCGCCAGCATAGACCGCGGAAGGGTGCGAGGTCAAGAAGCCGGCTCGGCGTGGGGACGGCCGTCGAGTTTCTCGACCGCAAACTCGTGTCAGCTCGAATTCGAGGGGCGCGTGCGCGCGGTGGGTACGGCCTTCCATGGATCGTCGGGCCAGGGATGCTTGGGGTACCGCCCTTTCAATTCCCTTTTGACCTCGGCGTAGGTGCGCTCCCAAAATCCGCGCAGGTCCTGCGTCACCTGGATAGGACGGCCCGCGGGAGACAGGAGGTGCACGGTCACCGGCACCCGTCCCCAGGCCACGCGCGGCGTGTCGGCCAGTCCGAACATTTCCTGGAGTTTCACGGCCAAGACCGGAGATTCGCCGGGCCGGTACTCGAGCCGCAGGCGCGATCCGCTCGGAACCACGAGATGCGTCGGCGCGCCCTCGTCCAGGCGCTGTCGCTGCTTCCAATCCAGCCGCGCGTGAAGGGCGGCGAGCAGATCGAGGCAATCGACCTGTTCCCGGCGGGTAACTTCGCCGAGAAACGGCCCCAGCCACTCGTCGATCGTCTCCTGCAACGCCGCATCGGCCAAGTCCGGCCAGTGCTCATTCGGAAACCAATGGCGCACCGACAGCACCCGCGCCTGGAATTCGCGCGCGTCGCGCGTCCACGGAAGCGCCGCCACGCCGAGCGCGCGGACGCCATCGAGCATGGCGGCGCGGAGGCGCTCCGGATCGGGATCCGCGAGCGGGGCGCTGTCGATGAGCAGCTCCCCCAGCCGTGCTTCACGCCGCGCGACGACACGTTGGAGACCGGAATTCCAACGGACGATGTCTTCCGTACGGATCTGCGAAGCCATCTCGCGCCGCAACCCGTCGGGGTCCACGCCCGCAGCCAGATAGATCGTGCCCTCCGTCTCGCCCGCGTCAAGACTGGCCGCGACCAACCACGGCGGCCGCAGGCGGTGCTCGTACGCCGCCAGGCGCGCACCGCGGCCCGAGGCGAGCAGATACCGGATGTCTCCAGGCGCCCGCTGGCGCGCGACCCGATCCGGGTACGCGCACGCCAGCAGGATCCCGATCGTGTCCGCGTCGCCCGCACCGTCGGTCGGCCGGCTTCGAAACCATCGCTGATACTGCCGCGCCGCCTGGTCAACGCGCCGACACGCCGACGGGTCCGCCCCCACGGCCCGCGCGCCTTCCAGCCCTCGGGCCCGGAACGCTCGCAAGGCCTCCACGCGCTCGAACACGTCGCACGAACGCCTGGACTCACCCACGAAGACGTCTCGTTCCGACAACAGAGCCGCGAGATCGCAGGCCAGACCGCCCAGCCCCTGCGTGTCCGCCCGGTTCATCATGTGAGCCAATCGCGGGTGAAGCGGCAACGCGGCCATCGTTCGCCCCGACGCCGTGATCACGCCGTCTTGATCCAGCGCCCCGAGCTGCCTCAGCAGGCCGCGCGCCTGGGCAAGCGCACCGGGCGGAGGGGGATCCAGCCACGACAGGGTGCCGGCATCGCGTACGCCCCACTGCGCCAGTTCCAATGCCAACGGCGCCAGATCGGCGGCGCGAATCTCCGGGATCGGCCGCGCCGTCAGCCCGCGCTGCGTCGCGTCGCTCCACAAGCGGTAACACACGCCGGGACCGAGTCGGCCCGCGCGGCCCGCGCGCTGCTCGGCCGATGCGCGCGAGATCCGCAGGGTGGTGAGGCGCGTCAATCCGGTGCGCGGATCGAACTCGGGAACCCGCACGAGGCCCGAATCGACCACGACGCCGACGCCTTCGATCGTCAGGCTGGTTTCCGCGATGGGCGTGGCCAGCACCACCTTGCGCCACCGGCCGTCGGCCGGTCGAATGGCCCGATCCTGCGCCTCCCAGGGAAGGTCGCCGTACAGCGGGTAGACATCGACCGCGCGACGTCCCGCCTCCGGCTCCAGCAGGTGCTGCGTCCGCCGGATTTCCCATCCGCCCGGCAGAAAGACGAGCACGTCTCCCGTGTCGTGCTCCAACGCGTGTAAGACCGCCTGCTTCACGGTCTCCGGCAACCGATCCTCGACATCCGTCGCCGCGTACCGCACGTCCACCGGGAAGCGGCGTCCGTGGGCCGTCAACACCGGCACCCCGCCGAGGACCGTCGCGACCGCGTCGCCATCCAACGTCGCGGACATCACCACCAGCTTGAGATCCTCGCGCAACGCACGTTGGCTATCGAGGCACAACGCCAGCGCCAAATCCGCGTGCAGGTGCCGCTCATGAAACTCATCGAAGATGACGAGCCCCACGCCCTCCAGCCAGGGGTCGGACTGCAGGCGACGCGTGAGGATGCCTTCCGTCACCACCTCAACTCGCGTCTGCTTCGAGACTTGGGCGTCAAAGCGAATCCGGTAGCCGACCGTTTCCCCCACGGACTCGCCCAGCAGCTCGGCCATACGCGCGGCGGCGGCCCGTGCGGCCAATCGCCGGGGCTCCAACATCACGATCGTCCGCCCCTTCAGCCACGGTTCATCCAACAGGGCCAGCGGAACGCGCGTGGTCTTGCCGGCGCCGGGCGGCGCCTGCAAAACCACCGCCGCATGCACGCGAAGCGCGTCTTTCAGCGCGGGGAGAATCTCTTGGATGGGCAGAGCGTTCATGGCGTGGTCGGAGGGCCCAGACGATGGGATCAGATACGAGACCTTGGTCTGTACTATACCGCCATCTGCCCCAGAGAGAACAGCAGATGATGCCAAATGGCCAAAATCATCTAGACTATGCCGAGACATAATGAACAGGCTGTGCGCGCGGGTCGTGCTGGCGGACCGAGGAGGCGGAAGATCTCTCCTGGTATCTCTGTCGCCCCTGACATCCCGGCGCTGATCATGCCCCATGGACATCAAACAGAAGAATAACCTGACGCTGATCGCTCTGACCGCGTTTGTCGCGATTTTTGCGTACGGCAACTACGGGCTCGGGTTCGAGCAATGGAAAATCCACTGGTGGGCGGACATGGCGTGGACCATGGCCTCCCTGTTCACCGGCTGGAAATGCCTGCAGACTGCCGAGCACCAGCACGGCCAATATAGAAAGGCCTGGCGCTTTTTCGGGGCTGCGTGCCTGGCCTGGTTTCTGGGAATGGTGTACTGGGACTATCAGGAACTCATACAGCACCAGGTCACGCCCTTCCCCGCATTTTCCGACGTCGGCTTTCTCCTCTTTGCACCGCTATTCATGGTTGGCATCCTGTCGTATCGCGCCGAAGCGCCGACGGTCCCGGTTACCCTCAAGCAACTCTGTAACCTCGGGATCATTCTGTCCGCGATCTCCATCGCCGTTCCGGTCATTTTAATCGGATCGATAAAAGCCTCCACCGAATCACACCTGTACCTGGCGGCGGCCCTGGCGTACCCCGTCCTGTATCTGGCGGCCCTGTTGTTCGGTTTGACCTCTCTCTGGCTCTACGTCTGGGGAGTTCACCGCAAAGTCTTCTTGCTGATCCTGGCGGGGGTCGCCACGCACACGGTGACGGATACGCTGTACGCCGCGTCCTTATTGGGCCATGCATACGAAGCAGGCAATTATCTTGACGTCTATTGGATCGTCGGATTCGCGTTGATCTACGCGGCGGCCGCCAAACAGGGGGAACTGGGCACCGATCACCCTCCGGCCTCGGCGTGGGATAGGGATGCTCACCGATCCCGAGAACTGGAGAACGTGGTCTCCGCCGCCACGCTCATCATGGTCACAACCGTTCTCTACCTGTTTGCGGACAACCTCCGGGGCGCCATCGTCACTTTCCTGTTCCTCATATGCGTCATCGGTATCGGCCTGATCGGGATCAAAGAATGGTGGAGTTATCGGGTCGAGCGGACATTGCAAGGCGAACTCCTGTCCTCGTTAAAAGCCCTGGAGCAAAATAAAGCCCGATTGGCGGGCATCCTGGAGATCGCTCCCGAAGGGATCATCTCCGTGGACGCCGCGCAGAGGATTGTCTTGTTCAATAAAGGGGCCGAAAGCATCTTCGGCTATTCCGAACGCGAGGCGCTCGGCCAATCCCTCGACATGTTGATTCCCTCCAGGTTCCATGCGGCGCATCACGGCCATCTGGACGACTTTACGGCCTCTCACACAAGCTCTCGCCGCATGGATGAACGACAAGAGATCTACGGCCGCAGAAAGGACGGGACGGAGTTCCCGGCTGAAGCCTCCTTGTCCAAGCTGGCACTGGGCAACGACACGTTTTTCACCGTGGTGCTCCGGGACGTCACCGAACGCAGGCGGGCGGCGGAAGCGTTACATCATCGACTCGAACTGGAACGGATGGTGTCGTCGATCTCGGCCAACTTCGTCAACCTTCAGGCGGAGCGGGTGAATGACGGCGTCAAAGAGGCCCTTCAGAAGATCGGCGCATTCTCGGGGGTCGATCGGAGCTGCGTGGTGCTGTTTTCCGAGGATCGCGCGAAGGCCAGCACTACGTACGACTGGTCCGCAGAAGGAATCGCCCCCCAGATCGAACGGCTCACCGATGTGCCGATGGCAATGTTCCCCTGGTTCATGAACACCATCAGCCGGGGCGACATCATTCACATCCCATGCATCTCCGACCTCCCGCCCGAGGCCGCGGCGGAGGAGGCGGCATTTCAACGGGCCGGGGTTCGATCGGTGCTGTGCGTCCCGATGGTGTATGCGCAATCGGTCATTGGCTTTCTCGGCTTCGACTCGGTTCGACAAACCAAGACATGGGAAGACGAGGATATGAGCCTGCTCAAAGTCGTGGGCGAGATGTTGACGAATGTCTTCATGCGAAGACAGGCGGAGCAGACCCTGGAGGAGCAAGCCATTCGGGATCCGCTCACCAATCTGTACAATCGCCGATATTTTAATCTCCGGATCCAAGAGGAGATCGTCCGGGCGGAACAGAAGGGACATTGCCTGGCGGTCCTCGTGTGTGACCTGGACCACTTCAAAGATCTGAACGACACACAGGGTCATCAAGCGGGCGATCAGATCCTCAAGGAGGTGGCCAAAAGCATCAACGAGTCCATCCGAGGAGCCGATAGTGCGTTCCGGTGGGGCGGCGACGAAATCACCGTCCTGCTGTCAAACACCAGCAAAGAGGGGGTCCTGATCGCGGCGCAACGTATCAGGGAGGGCGTGGGCAGGCTGAAGGGAGTACCCGATAGTCAACTCGATATCAGCATCGGCATCGCCTTGTACCCCGAACATGGACGGTCTGCGGACGAGCTGATCCGGCTTGCGGACCGGGCCCTGTATATCGCCAAGAAAGGAGGCGATAAAATCCATATCGGGGAGGAGGAATATCACCTCCGGAACGATACCATTAAGGTCGTCTTCCAACCGGTGATGGATCTGCGCCTCAATAAGGCCGTGGGCTTCGAAGCCCTGAGCCGCGACGCGCAAGGGAAGCTCGGCATTCTCGACTTGTTCAAAAAGTACCAGGCCATCGGCTTGTTGGATGACCTCAAATACCTCTGTTTCACGACCCAGATCAGAACCGCGCAAACGATCGGCATCAACAAGGTCTTCATCAACGTTGATTTCAAACTGCTCGGGAAACTCCAACCATCGTCCGTGCCGACAGGCTTGGATATCATCTTAGAGATCTCCGAGGGAGAAGCGGTCCACGACGTTGAAAATCATCTGGCCATTGCCAAACGGTGGAGAGAATACGGCTACAAGTTTGCCATCGATGATTTCGGGGCAGGCTTCATTTCCCTACCGTTTATCGCCAGGTTGATCCCCGAACACATCAAGCTGGACCGATCCACAATTCTCCAAGCGGTCGAGTCTAGCCGGTTCAGGAGAATTCTGAAAGATTTACTGCTGGGACTGCGTAACTGCTCGACCGACGGAATTATCGCCGAAGGCATCGAGTTGCCCCAAGAGCTGGAGGTCGTGAAGGAATTGGGAATCTACTTAGTCCAGGGCTATCTGCTGGGGAAACCGGAAGAAATCCGACCGCCTAACTGACTACGCTTCGTTTCATCTGCTCCGCGCGTGACCCCATAATCGGGCTATGCTAGGACGAAATTTGGGCTCGTACTCCGGGGCCGTTCGTCTCGGGGAAACCCCATGGGGTCGGGACCTGCCATCACACATCCCTCTCTTCTGGTTCATTACTCCTGGATCTGCGCCTTCTGCAGCTTGCCAGAATAGTCCCGGTAGATGACCTTCCACTTGGTGTACAGGTCCAGCGCCCCGCCTCTCCCGCCCGCTTCACGCGGGCCGAGACCGGTCCTCTTCGTGCCGCCGAACGGGAGTTGAATCTCGGCGCCGATCGTCGAGGCGTTGATGTAGACGATGCCGGTGTCGAGGTCGCGTTCGGCGACCGCCGTCTTGTTCACGTCGCGGCTGTAGATCGCCGCGGAAAGGCCGTAGGCCACGCCGTTCGCGATCTCGATGGCGTGGGCGAGATCGCGGGCTTTGATCACGGACACGACCGGGCCGAAGATCTCTTCTTGCGCGATCCGCATCGTGGACGCCACGTCGCCGAAGACCGTGGGCGCGATGAAGTGGCCGTTCGCGAGCTTCCCGGCAGTCGCGGCGCGCCCGCCGCAGAGGAGCTTCGCCCCTTCCTTCTTGCCGATCTCGATATAGTCCAGCACTTTCTGTTTCTGCGCGGCGTTGATCACCGGGCCGACGTCCGTCGCGGGTTCCAGGCCGGGCCCCACTCGCAGCTTCTTCGCGGCCTCGACGAAGCGCGCGGTGAACGCGTCGTACACCGCGTGGTGGACGATCACGCGGCTCGCGGCCGTGCACCGCTGGCCGCTCGTGCCGAACCCGCCCCAGAGCGCGCCTTCGATCGCGAGATCCAGATCCGCGTCATCCATCACGATCAGGGGATTCTTCCCTCCGGTCTCGGTGCAGACCGCCCGGTGCAAGCGCCCGCAGAGCGCTTCGATCCGCTCCCCGACCGCCGACGATCCGGTGAACGAGACCACGGCCACGCCCGCATGACTCACCAGCGCCTCGCCGATTTCTTCCCCGTGACCGTGCACCAGGTTGAGCACTCCGGGAGGCAGCCCCGCCTCGTGCAGGATCTGGACGAACCGCGTCGCGCACAGCGGCGTGACGGCCGATGGTTTGAGCACGACCGTGTTCCCGGCGATCAACGCGGGCACGATCTTCCACGACGGGATCGCCACCGGGAAATTCCACGGCGTGATCTGCGCGCAGACCCCGAGCGGGACGCGGACGGACTTCGCGTCCTTGTCGGGTAACTCGGAGGGCACGGTCTCGCCGGACAACCGGCGCCCCTCGCCCGCCATGTAATAGGTCATGTCGATCGCTTCTTGAACATCGCCGCGCGCTTCCGGCAAGACCTTGCCCATCTCGCGGGTGACGACCACGGCCAGCGATTCCTTTTCACGAGCCAAGCGTTCGGCGGCGCGAAACAAGATCTCGCCCCGCTTCGGAGCGGGTGTCGCCCGCCACGCCAGCCATGCCGCGCGCGCGGCCGCGACCGCCTCATCCACGTCTTTTGCCGATGAACTCGGCGCGGTGGCCACGGACTCGTCGATGTCGGCCGGGTTCATGCTGGTCAACGTTTCGCCGGAGGCGGCGCGCTTCCACACTCCGTTAATCAGGTTGAGGGCCTGCTCGGCCATGAGCGGTTCCATCCTTTCTAGCCGGCGGGAACGCGTTGCATCCCCGATAGGAGAGGTCCCACTGAATATTCCACTGCACGGTATCAAAACGAATTTGAGGACGCAAGGCCGGCGGGCCGACCGGTCATGGGCCGAGTTCAACGCGCGTTTCACGCGTTGAACTCGGCCGTCGCCTGTGCTAGGGTGAAACAGTTAGGTCACAAGTCTGAGGTTGACCACCGCATACGCTTAGGAGAAGGGTGCTCACCCCCATGCAGTCCGAACAACCCGCGCCACAGATTTTTACCCTTGAGGAAGCCCTCAGGGTCTTTCCTCAGGTCAAAGTACTGACCGAACGAGCCGTAAGCGCCACCACCGTGGTGGAAGCGCAGCTCTTAGCTCTGCGGGACTCCGGTACGCGCCGCAGCGAATTGGAGACCGAGTACGCCGACCTGGTGCGACAGTGAGCCCAGGAGGTGGTGCAATTGGGCTGCGAGGTCAAAGGACTCTGGCTGGTCGATTTTGACAACGGGGAAGGCTATTATTGTTGGAAGTATCCCGAGGATGAACTCGAATACTTTCACGAGTACACCTCGGGGTTTTCGGGCCGCACCAAAATCATCTGACGCCACCCGACCGCGTTATCCAGCCACCGGGGCAGGCAGGTTCAAGAACGTCCGCATTTCGCTGGTCAACCGTTCGCGACTCGACGCATCGCGGAGATTCAGCCGGGACCGTGATCTCGTCGCCACGCTGCCAGCACTTCACGCAATTGATCTGACCCATTCAGGCTCCTTTCGTCCGGCTCACACCCGGCCTTATCCCATCCCATCCTGGTGCGCCTGCTCCGGTGCACACCGCGGCGACGTCGGCCGCGCGGCGGCTTGGCGCTGCACCGTCCCCTCCCGCAACGGAACCTGCTCCTCGTAGAGCGTGAACACGTGAGGCACTTCGACGGTCAGGCCGTACTTTTTCTGCAGGCGCTGATACGCCCCCTCGGTCACAATGTGATACGACACTCTGACGCGCAGCGTCAGCCCCTCGTCTCGGCGCGGCACAGGGTATGAAAAAGTCACATCACGGCTTTGGAACGGCGGGATCCTCGTATCGTCGTATTCGTAGATCACCGGCCACCAGAGAATCCATCGCTTGACGGTCATGCTGCGGGAAGACAGGACGCGCCCGGCCGCGTCGACGACTTCGAACTCCGCCTGCAGGTAGCGATCGGGGTCGCCGGTCGGCAACATGTGGCCGGCCCCGCTGTTGGTCAACGTCAGCGTCCACGTCGCCCTCTTGCCGGCCGCGAGCGTCGCTTGATCGGCGGCCAACGCAACGGTCAATGCGCGTTTGATCTGCTCGGGGTCGTGCCCGCCGCGCCAGAGGTGACTCCGTCCCTTGCGAATCGGGCCGCCCTCCGCGATGGGGCGCTCGACTTCCGGCATGTGGCAGGTCTGACAAATATATCCCTTCGCTTTATAGGGGCCGGCTTCGAACTCCAGGAAGGTCGCGCATGGGCCGCCATTATAGAATTGAAGTTTGGCCGCCGGGACGGCGTGGCAGGTGTAGCAAATCGCGGTGCTTCGAAACTTGGGATCGTACACGGTGGGGTGCGGGGCCACCGCGTCGTCAAAGGGACCATGGATCACCCCGTCGCGGACGTGGCAGACCGCGCAGGTCACCCCTTCTTGTTGTAACGCCTCGTCAAAATGAAGATTGGGTTCGGTCAGGGGGCGATCGACGCGGTCACCGCGCAGGCCGCTGACCACCGTCGGTTGCTGGTTTTGCAGCGGAGTATGGCAATTCAGACACACCCAAATGTGCTTGTCCTTCCGCCAATAGGCCTGGAAGAAGGGATCCGTAAACGTCTGGGAATGGATCGAGGTCTTCCACTCCTCGTAGATAGCGCGGTGACACGTGCCACATGTTTCGGCGCTCAGGCTGTCCACTCCCTTCGGAACGGGTTGATAGGCAATGGCCTGCTTGATGTCTTCTCGAAGGCCGAAGATCACGGGAGATTTGACGGCGGACAACCACGCGTACAGGCCGAGGATAGCGCTCAGGATCAGAACGACGAGCGCCGTCTTGGATTTGATCCACGGCATAGGACCGGAGGGGTCGGAACGGTTAGATCGCCTCGATGGCCGAGACGACGTCGTCGACCACCCACTGCGGGGTGGAGGCGCCCGCGGTCACGCCGACCTTGTGGGCGCCAGAAAACCAGGCCACATTCAGCTCCACCGCGGTTTCGATGTGATGGGAGGGAGCGTGCTCCGCGCACAACTCCACCAATCGCCGGGTGTTTCCGCTGTTCTTCCCACCGATGACGACCATCACGTCCACGCGGCGGGCCAATTCGTCCGCGGCATATTGATTGCTCTTCGTCGCGCCACAGATCGTGTTCTTGATCTTCCAGGGCAATTTGTTCGCGCGGATGTGGCGCTCCAGATGCTTGTACTTCCCGTATTCGTGAGTGGTCTGAAAGACGATCCCCGCCCGCTCCGGTCGTGCGTCGATGATGTCTTCCACCGATTCAACGACGTGAATCTCCGCGTCGGGGTGCTCGCGCCGCGCGTGCCCCACGATCCCGATGACCTCCGGATGCGTCGGCTCGCCGACGAGGTAGAGCGGATACCCCTTCCGACAGAACTCGATCGCGGCGCGCTGGACGTCGGTCACGAATCGGCACGTGGCGTCGACCACGGTCAGCCGCTGGGCCGCCGCCCGATCGAACTCCTCCGGCGGCACGCCGTGCGCGCGGATGACGACGTTGGCATCGGTCAACCCATCCAGCGAATCGACGCGCTCAATGCCATGGTCGCGGCTCAAGCGGTCGATCTCCTGGGGATTATGGATCAGCGGACCAAACGTCACGGTGCGTCTGTCCGCGCCGTCGGCTGTTTCGGTGGCGAGTTTAATGGCCTCCTTGACGCCGTAACAGAAGCCGGAATGGTGAGCTACTTCGACGTCCATATTTCGTCGTTCTCCGCTCGCGCCGGTCACTTCAGCACCGGACGAGTATACCGACGCCTACCACCCATTGCAAGCCGGAGGCCCCTCGGGGTCGCGCCATCCGCCGTGAGTGCCTTCGGCCTCCCGGAGTGCTTAGGGGATCAACACCGTGGACCCCGTCGTCTTCCGCGCCTCGAGGTCGGCATGGGCTCGCGCGGCTTCGCGAAGCGGATACGTTTGCCGAATCTCGACCTTGACGGATCCGGATCGCACCACGCCGAACAGCGCCGCTGCGCTCGCCAGCAAGTCCCCGCGGCTCGCGGTGTACGTCATCAGCGTCGGCCTGGTCAGATACAGCGATCCCTTTGCGGAAAGAATGGAGATGTCCAGCGGAGGCACGCTCCCCGATGATTGCCCGAAGCTCACCAGCATCCCGCGGGGTTTGAGGCAGTCCAACGAGCGCAACAACGTGTCCTTCCCGACCGAGTCGTAGACAACCGGAACGCCTTCACCCTTGGTGATCTCCCAAACCCGCTCGGCGAAATCCTCCTTCGACGTCACAATCACGTGATCGCATCCATGGGCGGCCGCGAGCGCGGCCTTCTCGGGCGTACCCACCGTCCCGATCACGCGCGCGCCAAGCGCCTTCGCCCATTGACAGGCGACGCTCCCCACGCCTCCGGCCGCCGCGTGGAAGAGGATCGTATCACCGGCCTTGACGGCGAATGTTCGGCGGAGCAGATATTCAGCCGTCATGCCTTTCAGCATCATGGCCGCGGCCAGCCGATCGTCGATCGTGTCGGGCAACGTCACCAGGCGATGCGCGGAAATCGTGCGTGCCTCACAGTACGCGCCGGTCGGCCCCCCCGCGTATGCCACGCGATCGCCGACCGACACCTCGGTCACCCCGGATCCGACCGCCTCGACGCGGCCGGCCGCTTCCAGGCCGATCACGGCCGGCAACGATGGCAGGGAGTACAGCCCCCGGCGATGATAGACGTCGATGAAATTGAGGCCAATCGCGGTGTGCCGGACCAGCGCCTCACCGGGCTCCGGCGCGCCGACCGGGACATCTCGCCATTCGAGCACGTCGGGTCCGCCCGTTCGCTCAATCACCAGCGCTTTGGGCATCGAGAGTTCCCTCCGGTCTTGGACCACAACCCCCGGCGCTCGCCGCCCCGTTTACGCGGCAACGGCCCGCTTCCGGGCCGGCTTTTGCGGCCGGGGCGGGCTGTGCCGATTCGCCATGATGACCGGATCGGAAATGTTCCCGCACACGAGACACCGCCAACCGGCGAACATGAGCTGGCCGCTATCGTCCGCCAGATCGGCAAACTGATCGACGACCATCAAACCATTGCATCGCACACACTGCATGTCCATCACCTCCTTACCCCGCAAAGCGGGCTGCGCAACGAAATACACCGCGGCATGAGCGATTTCGTCGGGCGTTCCCATCCGGCCAATTGGATGCATCGCATCGAATCCCGCCCGCATCGTGGGGTCGGCCGTCAGGGCCGCCACACCCGGCGTATCAACGCCCGCGGGGCAGATCGCGTTGCAGCGGATGCCTTGCCTGGCGTATTGGATGGCCACCGTCTTGGTCAGCATGTTCACTCCCGCCTTGGCGGCGGCATAGGCGTGGGCTGGAAAGCCCGGTATCGCTTTGATCCCCGCCACCGTCGAGATATTGATGATGGAGCCCCCGCCCTGTTTGATCATCTGGGGAATCACCGCACGCGTGAATCGAAACACTCCCTTGAGAAACAGATCCATGGTCTCGTCCCACACCTGGTCCGACGTTTCGTGCAGCGGTCCGGCATGGAAGAGATTCCCCGCGTTGTTGATGAGCACATCGATCCGCCCGAACGCCCTCACCGTCGCCTCAACCGCCCGCCGAACGTCGGCCTCGATCGTCACACTTCCGGGCGCAGACGATGCGCGACCTCCGGTCCGCTCGATGGCGGCAACCACATGGTCCAGTGCGTCTTTCCGGCGTCCGGTGACAGTCACGCTCGCACCCTCCCTCGCGAACGCCTTGGCGATTGCCTCGCCGATCCCCGATCCTCCGCCCGTGACCAGGGCCACCCTGTTCTGCAGTCTCATCAGCGCGCCTCCTCGCTATTAACCGACCGGTTGGTCGAGAAGTTCCCAAAAAAAATCTAAGCCCGAAACCCTTCCAACACCAACTCGACCATCTCTGCACAATTCTTCAGGGCGCGAACGTCCCGCTTCACCTTCGACAACAAGATCCCGCCCTCGAGCGTGGCCACGATGAACCGCGCGGCCGCCTTGGGCTGAAGCGTCGCCCGCAAGAGGCCCCGTCGCTGACCCGACTCCAGAACCCCTTCGACCCGCGCCTCCCAGGTTGAAAACGCGTGGTCGAGTTTGCGCCGCAACTGGTCATGCATGTCGGACACCTCCAACGCGAGGTTACCGAGCAGGCAGCCCCCTTTACACTGTCCCCCCGCCATTTTCTTTTCCGCACGACGGAACATGGCAAGAATCTCACGAACCGGATCGCGCTCCCCGTCGATCTGCTCCGTTCCGAACTGTTCGGCGATCGTCTCATCGAGCACCGCGCTCCCCAGTTCCTCCTTGCTCGAAAAATAATAGTACAGGTTCCCTTTCGTCACGCCCGCCACCCGAACGATGTCGTCCATGCTGGTCTTGGTAAACCCCGTGGACCCGAACAGCGTGCGGGCCGACCGGATAATCCGGCATCGAGTCTTTTCTCCCTTTTCACCCATAGCAGCCCTCAAGAAACAAACTGACTGACCAGTCTAATATCATATTGAAGGGCCCGGTGTCAAGCAACCGACCGAGACCCGCTGACGAACAACGTGCTTCGGCCGATAGCGGTCCAGCCGCGCCCTCGTGGCGCCATTGCCAGCGCGCGCGCAGACCTGATAGGATGGGGCGTCCTTCCCTCGTTGCCCGAGACGATACATGCTCAAAGCTGGAGTCGGAGCCTCAACCGATAAGGCCACGCTCTCTGCGGCAACGGCAGCCGCGCGGCAAGCCATGGACCACGCCGGCATTGCCCAGGCCGACTTCGCGCTCGTGTTCGCGACCATTCCCCACGCCTCGCTGTACACCCGTATGTTGGAGCGCATCGCCGACACGACGAGAACGCGCCACATCGTGGGCTGCAGCGCCATGGGCATTTTCACATCCGAGGGCGAAGTCGAGGATGAACCCGCCATCGCCGTGTTGGTCCTGGCGTCCGACAGCCTGGTCGCAACGCCGTTTTTGGTGCGATCGCTCCGCCAGCAGGGAGGACTCGCGGCTCGACGGTTGGCTCGGATGCTGCCGTCCCCGCGATCGTCCCAGGATTTTCTCATGTTGTTCCCCGACACCCTCACCCTCCAAGCCGGACCGTTTTTGGACGGCCTGTGCCTCTCGTGGCCGGGGGTGCCGGTCGTCGGCGGCGGAGCGTCGGAAAACGGAAGCCAGATGCACACCTACCAATGGTGCGGAACCGAGGTGGCCTCCGATGCGGTGTGCGGCGCGCTGTTTTCGGGAAGCTTGAGCCGAGCCATCGGCCATACCGTTGCGTGTCATCCGATCGGCGACCCCCTGCTCGTCACTCGAGCGGAAGGCAACGTGATCTTCGAACTCGGGGGACGGCCGGCGTATGAACTCTTCACCGGCCTGGTTCAGGAATGGGCGCTTCCCGACCTGCGGACCGCCGCGAACCTGTTTTTCCTCGGCTTCCCCTTCGACCCGACGCACACCCAACTGGTTCCCGGTGAGTACTACGTCCGCAACATCCACGGCGTCGACCCCCAGGAGGGCTCGCTCTTGGCCGGGTCCCCGGTTCGAGAAGGCCAAGTGATCTCGTTCACCGTTCGCGATCCGCAGCGCGCCCGGGAAGACATGGACGGGATGGTCGGGGACCTCGCCAAGGTCTGCGCCGGGCGGCCACCACGGTTTGGGGTGTATTTCAACTGTTGCGGGCGCGGGACATCACTGTACGGGCGTCCGAATGTCGACCTCGATATCATTCGCAGACATTTTCCGGACCTCCCCATCATCGGGTTCTTTACCTACGCCGAGATCGGACCGACCCCCGACGGGCAGTGCCTTCATAACTATACCGGCGTGCTGACCCTCGTTGGTGATTAGCGGACACCGCGTCCGATGATCCGAGTTCCGAAGAGACGATCAGTTCGGAGGCTTGCTCGGCGACTCGAACAAGCCCGACACCATCCGGGAATCGACGCTGATTGCGCCGACCAGCGTGAGCATCACGCTCAATTCGTTCTTCTCGGGAAGATCCTGGTAGGTGAAGGTCACGCTCCAACACTGCCCGTTGTACTGCAGGCCGTAGTCTATTTCGGTATAGGCGTTCGTCTGCCGATTGCGATAGGCCTTGTTGGCCAGGGTGATTCCCATCGGGAGGTACAGGTGCGTGCCGACGATGTAATAGTCGATCGCGTCCCGCTGGACGGCGTCGAGACCGCCGAGGGACAGCGGATCGAGCAGGTCGCCGCGACGAGTGAGCGCGCGTGGCGGCACCGCGCCGGGGTCCGCGTCGCTGGTCGAACGATGGCCCAGCGTCAGGTCCCAATACGGCTTCCATGCCAGTTGCGCGTCGACATCCACGGTGGTGAACGTCCGCCGTGTGTGGTCGTAGCTCGCGTCCACGTCAAAGAGGAGGGCGGTGTCTGGTCGCCACGTGGCTTCTCCGCGTACGGCCGACCATGTCGGAGGGACCATGCCGGAGACCGGGTCTACGCGACGGCGGACCCGATAACTCTCGGTCAGCCTCACCCACAGCACTTCAAGGCCGGGGACCGGCGTCCCGCCCTCCCCCTGTCGAGGGGCCTCGGTGATCAACCGGTTGATCACGGAGGCCGTGATCAGATGCTGCTCCGAGATATCGTCGACCTCGTCGAATCGTGGAAGGTTCTCGTCCCCCCGCTCCCCGACGTAGGTATAAAGTACCGCGGGCTCGATGGCATGAATCAGGAGCCCTCCATTCGACCGGCTCCATTCCCGCCGCGCGGGGTCCGCGATGCCCAGGCCGGCGACACCCAGTTCGCGCCTGGCCGGATCGCCGCCGAGCGCGTCTTTGGAGTACGCGGTTTCACGAACCCCCACGCGCGGCGTGAAGATCAAACCGAGCGGCGCTTCCTGGCGCCAGACCAGGATCGGGAACAGATCCGCGCGCTGGGTCGAAAACCCCGTCCGTCTCCAGAAGTTGGTGGCCGAACCTTGTAGGGACACGAACAGCGGCGCGTTCCACGCCCGCGCGTCAACCAGTCGATATTCCAGCGAAGGCAGCAGGTGGGTATCCGTATCGACCGCGACGTCGAGGTCTTGGGTGTAGCGGGCCAGAAGCGTCATCGTCTGATAGGGATCGTGGTACGTCAAGAACAGATTGGACTCAACCGTCCGCTTCGTGCGGTCGGTAATCGACGACTGCAGGTCGCGTAGGACGGCGTCGTCACTCACGTACTCTCCCTGCACCCGCAACTGCAACCGATCGCTGAAATCGACGGCCTGCGCGGTGCTGACCCGCCGCCGGCTGCCGCCCGTGATCCGATCGTGGAAGAGCTCCACATCGATCTGTCCCTGCGAACGGCGGCTCAAGCGGTACCGGTATTCCATCGTTCCTCCGGTGCCTCGCTCGGCCCGGTGGTCGAGCGTGAGCGTGGCGTCTTGGCTCGGTCCCAGAGTGAGATAGAGGGGCTGCCGGATCTTCCAGCCCTCCGAGGTGCTGTATCCCAAATGCGGCTGTAAGAGACCGGTCTGACGCTCGGTCTTCACCGGCCAGATCAGATACGGCAGGTAGGCAACGGGCACGTTCTTGATATCGAAGACCACGCCGCGCGCGATGAGGTAGTGTTCGGGCTGAATCGTCAGCCGGCGAGCCCTGACCCGCCACGCCGGCCGCTCTCCTTTACTCTCGTCGCACTCGCAGGTGGTGATCGTCGCGCGCTCAAGTCGGTAGTGGTCGTCGGGTAACCGCTCGATCCGCTCACCCGTCAGGCGGTAGCGGTCTCGAGGCAAGAACAGCCGCCCCCGCGTCAGCACACCGCTTCGGGTGTTCAAATCGAGGTCGAGCGTCTCGCCTTCGAGCTGGTCCGTTCCGTTGTTGGCCTTGATCCCCCCGGTCGCCGTCAGGTGCCCGCTCGCGCGATGAAGAAGCGCCTGATCCGCCTGGAGCGTCAGCGTCCCCTGGGTCAATCGCACGTGGCCGTTGGCGGCCAGCTCATCGCGCTCCCGCGAGTAGGCCATCTCGTCGGCCGAGATATCGGCGGGAACCTTGAGGTCGGTGAAGGATCGTTCGACGCGACTCAGGCCGGTCGGGGGACCCTGCGCAGACAACACCCGAGGCCAACCCAATGCCAACACGAGACCCAGCGCCACCCCGATGCACACCGGATGGGCGTATGGGCGTCCGCTCGGTCTCACCCGCGGAGGATAGAGAGCTGTCGTGTTCCCTGGTACACCGCCTTCACCTCGCCGACGGTGTACAGCGATCCGGTCACCACACACCAATCGTTGTCCGCGAGGCGCGCCTCGGTCTCATCGAGCGCCTGGGACAAGGTCGGAACGACCCTGACGGGCACGGAGAGCGAGGACGCCGCGGCCCGGAGGGCTTCCACCGAGGCCGCGCGGTGATAGGAGGGCTCGGTCAGCACCACCTCATCGGCGAGCGTCCCGACCGGTTCGATGATCCCCTTGAGGTCTTTGTCGGCGAGAATTCCAAAGACGATGACCAAGCGTGCCCCCGGACGGCGTGCGCGTTCCTCGCGCACAAAGTCCGCCAGTACCTCGGCCCCCGCGGGGTTGTGCGCCCCGTCGACGAAGATACTCGGCCGCGCCTTGACCACTTCCAGGCGGCCCTCCCACTGCACCCGGGCGAGACCGCGGCGCACGGCGTGCGCGTCGACCGCCAGGCCACGCCCGCGCGCCACGTCGATCGCCGCGAGTGCCGTGGCCGCATTGGTCAGTTGATGACGGCCCCGCAAGGGACACGAGAGATTCGGCACGCTCAGCGCGGACCCGTGGTACGCGAAACTCGACGGCGATGTCCCCTCGGCGCGCACGTCTTTCCCCACCACCGTGAGCCGCGATCCCAACCGATCGGCCCGCTCGACCAACACGGCCAGCGCGTCGGAACGGGTCGCCGCGGTCACCAGCGGGACGCCCGGTTTGATGATCCCGGCCTTTTCGCGCGCGATCTCGGCAATCGTCTCCCCCAGGTAACGTTGGTGGTCGGCCTCGACGTTGGTGATGACGGAGACCAGCGGGTGCACCAGATTGGTGGCGTCCAGACGTCCGCCCATTCCCACCTCGACAACCGCGACGTCGACCCTGGCACGCGCAAAGGCGAGGAAGGCGAGCACGGTCGTGAACTCGAAAAAGGTCGGTTCCGCGTCGGACGGAAGCGCGGCACGCAGCTCCTCGGTCAACGCCACGACCTCATCCTGGCCGACCGGCCGACCGTTGATGCGGATGCGTTCCGTAAAGTCGATCAAGTGCGGCGAGGTGTAGAGCCCGACCGAGTAGCCGGCCTCGCGGAGCATGGAAGCCAGCATGGCCGCGGTCGAGCCCTTCCCGTTCGTTCCCCCCACGTGGAGCACATGATACGCCCGGTGGGGCCGGCCTGCGGCCGCCAGAAACATCTCGGTCGGTTCGAGATCGAACCGCATCCCGTGCCATTGAAGTCGATACAGAAATTCGATCGTTCGTTCGTATCGCATGGGACCTACAAGCAGGCCAGGAGGGTGGCAAGCACCTGCTTCATTTTCTTCCTCTCGACGATCCGATCGATCATCCCGTGTTCGAGGAGGAACTCGGCCCGTTGGAAACCGGGAGGCAGTTGTTGTTTGATCGTCTGTTCGATCACACGCGGGCCTGCGAACCCGATCAGCGCCTTGGGCTCGGCCAGAATGACATCGCCCAACGTCGCCACGCTGGCGGTCACCCCCCCATACGTCGGATCGGTCAGGATCGACACGTAAGGAACGCGGGCTTGCTGCAGCCGGCCCACCGCGGCGGCGGTCTTCGCCATCTGCATGAGGGACAGAATCCCTTCCTGCATGCGCGCGCCGCCAGACGCCGTGACCACGATCAGCGGGATCCGCGAGCCGGCGGCTCGTTCCGCCGCCCGGAAGATCCGCTCGCCCACCACGGATCCCATGCTGCCCCCCATGAACCCATAGTGGAACACGGCCAGGGCCACCGCCCTTCCCTCGATCATCCCGGTCCCGCTGAGCAAGGCGTCACGGCGGCCGGTCTGTTCCTGCGCGTTCTTCAACCGGTCACGATACTTTTGTACGTCACGAAACCCCAAGGGGTCGATCGGAGACAGGTCCGCGTCCCACTCTTTAAAACTGCCCTCGTCCAGCAACAACCCGATTCGTTCCTCGACCGTGATCGGGAAATGGTAATCACACTTCGGGCAGACGCGGAGATTGCGATTGAGTTCCTTCCGGTAAATGATCTCGCGGCAATGATTGCACTTGACCCAGAGTCCTTCGGCCGACTTCGGCCGTTTGTCCAGGTCTTCATCCGCCGTCGTTTTATCTTTCTGAAACCACGCCATGCCCGGCCCCCCCCCCGTGGGACGCCCCACGGTAGCACAACGCTTTGCCGAGCGGCAAGTGAGAAGGGAAGGGACGGTACGCTACGCGCGAGTTACCGAGTTCTGCTCGCGCGCCACCCACTCCAGGATCAGCGCCTCGTGGGATCTCGTCACGCCGGGCAGGCTCCTGAGCAGATGGGAGGCGGCCAAGGCGCGGAGTTCATCGAGGGCGTTGCGCCGCCGATACGCATCGACGAGGAGCGCCAAATCGGGAGAGAGCCCGCCTTGGATAAGGGCCTGCACCTCTGGGTCAGCCTGCCGGACCAAGAGCTCGTAGGCGGCGAACGTGCCGCCCTCCAACACCTCGGCAATTTTCGACGCCAGATCCTCACCGATCCCGGCCAGCAATTCGAGGCGCCCCTGCGCTGCGAGGTGTTCGATCGGCTCGCGGCACGAGGACACCGACTTGGCCCCGCGACGGTACGCGCGAGCCCGGTACGGGTTCTCGCCGCGACCTTCGAGAAGCTGGGCCATCCGGATAAACGCCTGCGCGACCCTGCGATTGGTATCACACGTCATGCAACAGTCCCCATCCCCTCAGAATCGGCACGCCTTGCGGTATCGGCTTAGAGCGCGCTTCGCGCGTGACAATAATATTGACGGACTGCACGGTATCACAGCGGAAACGGCGGGTAAAGAGGCGAAAAAACCTCTCCCCGGTGTGGTCGTCCAATGGGTTGAGAGGCCCTCCAGCCCTCCCCACATCGGGCGACCACCCGGGGAAAACTACAGACAAGAGCCGGGCGGAAAATCTCGATCACCGTTCAGGTGGGATCGTTAGAATGCAACCGTCATACCACCTAGCTCGAAATGGCTTCCCAACTGGGTTTCCCCGTGGTGACGCCTTCTGAGGCCACCGTGGCAGCCATGGTCCGTCTCCTTCAGAACTCGGATACGGAAAATCGCGATGGCCCGGCATTTTTGAGTAGTTTTTTCCACTTTTCAGCCCCTCCATAAGGATAGAAACTGCCCCATCCGAAATGGCGGCCCGCGGCATCACTTTTCATTCCGCGCCTTTGGCGCGGAGCGGGTTGCTTCGCCACCTGCATAGTTGGCTACGCCAGCATTTTACATTCCGCGCCCTTGGCGCGGCTCAGGTTGACCTCAGATGGGGGAACCGATAGAATACGTCGCGAAATCCCTTACAGAGGACCGCGTGCCCCGCCCCGAATTCGTCCACCTTCACGTTCATACTCAATACAGCCTCCTGGATGGGGCCAATCAAATCGACCGGCTCGTGCGCCAAGCCCGGGCGTTCGAGATGCCGGCGATCGCGATGACCGATCATGGCAACATGTTCGGGGCCATCGACTTCTACCTCCAAGCCAAAAAGGCCGAAATCAAACCCATCATCGGCTGTGAGATGTATCTCGCGCCCCAGAGCCGCTTTACCAAGGACGGCGGGGGCGATCAGGACGATTCGTTCGACGCCTCCAGCAAGGGCGAGAAGACGCCGTATTACCATCTCATCGTCTTGGCCGCGGATGAGATCGGGTACAAAAATCTCATGAAATTGGTCAGCCGGGCACATCTCGAGGGCTTTTATTACAAGCCCCGGGTCGATAAGGAATTGCTCGCCCAACACAGCAAGGGCCTCCTGGCCACCAGCGGGTGCCTCCGCGGGGAAATCCCCTTTTTGTTGAATCAAGGGTTGCGAGAGGAGGCGGATCGAGCGGCGGGCACCTATCAGGACATCTTCGGCCGGGACAATTTTTTCATCGAGATCCAGGAAAACGGGCTGGAACAGCAAACGCGCGTCAACCGCGACTTGGTGGATATGAGCCGCAAACTCGACATCCCGCTGGTTGCGACCAACGACTGCCACTACCTTGAACGCCACGACGCCAAGGCCCACGACGTGCTCCTCTGCCTGCAGACCGGCAAAACGCTCAAGGATCCGCAGCGCATGCGGTTCTCCACCGAGGAGCTGTACGTCAAATCCGCGGAGGACATGGCGCGACTCTTCGGCGAGCTGCCGGCGGCGGTGCTCCAGTCCGTCAAAATCGCCGAGCGGTGCAACCTGAAACTCGATTTCGACACGTTCCACTTGCCGCACTACGCGGTGCCCGAGGGCACGACCCGCGAAGATCACCTGCAGCGGCTCGCGGTCACGGGCTTGAAGGAGCGGTTCGCCAGCTTGAGCGTCGCCCCTCCGATGGTCGCCCTGTACGAGCAGCGCCTGCGGGATGAGCTCACGATGATCAATGCGATGGGGTACGCCGGGTACTTCCTCATCGTGTGGGACATCATCAACTACGCCCGCACCCACGGCATTCCGGTGGGCCCGGGGCGGGGCTCCGCGGCGGGCAGCCTCGTGGCCTACGCGTTGAAGATCACCGACATCGATCCCATCCGCTATGGATTGATCTTCGAGCGTTTTTTAAACCCCGAACGCGTGAGCCTCCCCGACATCGACATGGACTTCTGCATGGATCGGCGCGGGGAAGTGATCAACTACGTCACCGAAAAATACGGCGCCGACCACGTGGCGCAGATCATCACGTTCGGTACGATGGCGGCCAAGGCGGCCATCCGCGACGTCGGCCGGGTGCTCGACATCCCCTACGCCGAAGTCGACAAGGTGGCGAAGCTCGTTCCGACGACGCTGAACATTACCCTGGACGAGGCCCTCGCCCAGGAACCACGGCTCAAGGAACTGACCGAAACCGATCCGCGGATCGCCGAACTCGTCACCCTGGCCAAATCGCTCGAAGGCCTCGCGCGGCACGCGTCGACCCACGCGGCCGGCGTCGTGATTTCCAAGGAGCCGCTCACCGAGCACGTCCCGTTGTACCGCGGGGTCAACGGCGAAACGGTCACGCAGTTCGCCATGAGCGAGATTGAGAAGATCGGCCTCGTAAAGTTCGACTTCTTGGGTCTGAAGACCCTGACCGTCATCGATCGCGCCGTCAAGATGATCAATACACGCCGGGGCCCCGACGCGGAGGGCCTCTCGATCTCGGCCGTCCCCCTGGACGACCCGGCGACCTACGAGCTCATCAGCTCGGGGCGAACCGCGGCGCTCTTCCAACTGGAGAGCGGCGGGATGCGCGATCTCGTCGTCAACCTGCGCCCTGACCGATTCGAGGACATCATCGCGATTGTGGCCCTCTACCGGCCGGGGCCGATGGATCTGATTCCCGACTTCATCAAAGGCAAACACGGCAAGAGCCGCGTCGCGTATGAGATCCCCGAACTGGAGACCATCCTCAAAGAGACGTACGGCGTCATCGTCTACCAAGAACAGGTCATGGCGATCGCCCACCAGGTCGCCGAGTTCTCCTTGGGTCAGGCCGACATCCTCCGGCGGGCGATGGGCAAGAAAAAGCCCGAAGAAATGGCGGCCCAACGCAACAAATTTATCGGGGGTGCGGCGCGGCGCGGGGTGCCGAAGAAGACGGCCGAACGGCTGTTCGATCTCATCCAGAAGTTCGCGGGATACGGGTTCAACAAATCCCACGCGGCGGCGTACGCCTTACTCACGTACCAGACCGCCTACCTGAAAACACACTATCCGCTGGAGTTCATGGCCGCCTTGTTGACCTGCGAGATGGGCAACGAGGACAAGATCGTCCAATACATTGCGGAGTGCCGCGCGATGGGGATCGCGATCCTCCCCCCCGACGTCAACGAGAGCAACGAGGGCTTCACGATCGTTGAGAACGCCATCCGGTTCGGCCTCGTGGCCATCAAGAACGTGGGCGCCGGGGCGATCGAGTCGGTGCTCGACGCGAGGCAACGATCTAGCGTCACGCTAGACGCTAGGCAACTATCCGGCGTCACACTAGACGCCCCGCAGGCGCACGGCCGCTTCCGATCGCTCGCGCACTTCTGCCACGAAGTCGACCTTCGAAAGGTCAACCGGCGGGTCATCGAAAGCCTGATTAAATGCGGGGCCTTCGCGTCCACCGGCGCGCGGCGCGCGCAACTGATGGAAACCCTGGACCGCGCCATGGAGGCGGGCGCGGCCTCGCAGGAGGAGCGCCGCCTCGGGCAGGCGACGTTGTTCGCCGGACCCACCGGAGAGTCACACCTCGAAGACGCGCCCCTGCCTGACATCCAAGAGTGGGATGAGCCGTCCCTCGCCCGGTGCGAGAAAGAGACGCTGGGATTCTACATCACCAGCCATCCCCTCACCCCCTATGCACCCGATCGCGAGCGCTTGGGCGTCACGTCCGCCGACCGACTCGGCGACCGGGAAGACGGCGCGGAGGTGAAAATCTGGGGTGTCGTCGCGTCCAAGAAAGTGACGACCACCAAGAAGGGCGATAAGATGGCCTATCTCCGCATCGAAGATTTGAGCGGCAGCGTGGAGACCATCGTGTTCCCCGACCTCTACGCCGCCTCCGGAACCGTCTTGGCCTCCGATCAGCCCCTGCTGATCGACGGGACCGTGGACAAGGGCGACAAAGGCACGAAGCTCAAGGCCACCAAAATCACCCCCCTCGACAAAGCGAGGGACCGACTGGAAGGCTACCTCGAGGTCGTGCTCGACGGCGTCGCCGGCGAGGCGTTTCGTCGCCTCAAGACCACGTTGGAACGCCACAAGGGGGCGTATCCGGTGCGCTTGCGCCTGCTGCTCCGCGAGCACAAGAGCGAGTCGATGATCGTGACGGATGAGGCCTTGCGGGTCAACCCGACCCAAGCGCTCATCGACGAGATCGAGGCGGGCTTCGGCAAGGGCGTCGCCTCCGTCCGAAGCGACGCGTACGCCAAACCGCAGTGACCGACTACCTCGAATTCGAAAAGCCCCTGATGGAGCTCGAGAGCAAGATCGAGCGGATCAGGGCCTTGTCCAAAGACCAGCCCAAAGCGCAAGAGGAGATCCAAAAACTCCAAAAGCGCTCGCACCAAATTCAGCGCGAGATCTACTCCCGGCTCACCCCGATCCAAACCCTCCAGATCGCGCGACACGCGAACCGGCCGACCACCCTCGATTACCTCGGCTTTCTGATCCCCGACTTCCTGGAACTCCACGGCGACCGCGCGTTCGCCGACGACCCCGCGATCGTAGGCGGGATCGGTCGGCTGGACGGATCACCGGTGGTGGTCATCGGCCACCAAAAGGGGCGGACGGTCAAAGAACGGGTCAAACGCAATTTCGGGATGCCGCATCCCGAAGGCTACCGGAAGGCCCAGCGCCTCATGCAGCTCGCGGAACGCATGGGGCGGCCGATCATCACGTTCATCGACACGCCGGGCGCCTACCCCGGCATCGAGGCCTAAGAGCGCGGGCAGTCCGAGGCCATCGCCAGCAGCCTCCGCCTGATGGCTCGGCTGGCCACGCCGATCCTCGCGATCGTCATCGGAGAAGGCGGCAGCGGCGGCGCGCTCGCCCTGGGCATGGGAGACCGCGTCCTCATGCTCGAGCACTCCGTCTACTCCGTCATCAGCCCCGAAGGCTGCGCCGCGATTTTGTGGAAGAACGCCGAAAAAGCCCCCGACGCCGCCGACGCGCTGAAAATGACCGCCAAGGATCTTTTCGCCCTGAAAGTAATCGACGAGATCGTCTCGGAACCGCTGGGCTGTGCCCACCGCGACCACGCCGCCATGGCCGCCACGCTCAAGAAAACAATCACCCAGCACCTTGCGAAGCTGGCCGAGCTGCAGCCGGATGAGTTGGTCGCTGCGCGGTACGAGAAATTTCGGAAGATGGGGGTGTATCAGGGGTAGGAAGAATTGAGGGTTCGCGAAAATAGGGAACCCACCGAAAACAGATCAGACCCCTCTCGTCACCGATTGACGATCCGCACCGCGTCGAGCGAATCGTGGGCGATGACGGCGTGCGCGTAGGTCAGGCAGGCTCTGATGTCATCAGGCTCCATGTCGGGATAATCGGCAAGAATCGATTCGACCGTTTCACCTTGGGCGAGCAGGCTCAGGATCAGTTCGACCGAGATGCGCATGCCGCGAATAATCGGCTTGCCGCCAAAGATTTCGGGATTCGCTGTGATACGCTGAAGCACCTCCTGATCGGCCATCACGCTCCCCCTCTCTCCCGCCGAATCGCTGCGTCAATCGCTTCTCGGGTCAGCCGCGGGTAGCCATCGAGCAGGTCCGCTTCCGACGCACCCTCGGCGAGCTTTCGCAAAATCAGTTCCACCGGAATGCGGGTTCCGCGGATGACCGGCTTCCCCATCATGACTTTGGGATTGATTTCGATATGATCGGTGATCGTCATGGTCGACCTCGCGCGTTGTGTGCTGACTATGCTAACACGACATTGCCGTGCGCCGCGAGCGTTCCCTCCAGTGGAATTCATTGGGGGGCAAATCTTTAGCGCGGCCAGCCGCTGGCCGTGAATTCGAGTCCCCGCATGCCGAAGCCTTGGCGCGCTTATATCACAGTCCGGGATCAGCGGTAAAGCAGTGGCACTGTGCGCCTCGCGGGCACGCCTCAAGCGGGCCAAAACTAAAGATTGTCGGGTAGACCCGGGTGTTGCCACCCGGGTCCCCCACAGATCCGGACGTGCGCAATTCGCGCATCCGGCTCTTCGGCTCACGGATTCGCTGCGTGACGATAGATCGAATGGACGACCCTTGGTGGTG
>JACQCD010000052.1 GCA_016201825.1 Nitrospirota bacterium
AGGATATCCGTCTCCACCTGCATGCCAGCGCCCGGCGTGTCCGCCGCTCGGGAGAGAAGCTCCGCTCGTTTGTCCTCGCATCGGACCTCCCATCAGCCCCGTGGCAATAAATGTTCTATTACTTACGCAAAACTCAATAATTGCTTAAATTAGTTGCTATCTTGCTCGTTATCGTCACATGGTATATCCTCCGGGTTCGCACTCAAAATCCGCTGCGGGCAACCGCGTGGGGGTTCAACTCCCCCCTTCGGCACCACAAATTTGCACGTCGCCATCGGCGTTGATGGCTGCTTGCCTCGCGTCTCTCCGTTCACCAACGGGCCCTCTTCAGTCCTCGTGTTATAGTAGTGCGTTTAAGACAGGGGACCGGCATGGCGGACGAGGATTCGGCGGGCCATCACGACAACCGGTGGGGGGTGCGCATTCCCCTTGGTGTTTTGGCCAAGATCCGCGGCGGGCAGGGGGAACGGCTCGCTAAGATCCGCGATATCAGTATTTCCGGCTGCTTCATCGAGACCAGCGTTCCCTACGCATTGGGCGCTACGGTCGGTCTTTCCTTTGCGTTGGATCCCGACAATCCACAGACCGTGACCACCGACGCCAAGGTGACGACGCGCACCCAGAACGGAATCGGGGTGCGATTCATCTATAGCGACGCCGACACGCCGCTGATGGTTCGGCGGTGGATCGCCTCCCGATCCCCAGCGTCCTAGTCTCGCGTTTCTCTCTGCACTGGCTAACGCTGCGCACCGTTCTTTCGCCTACAAGCGTTCAACCGCGCGAGATCACCCTATTCATGACGTGGGCGGGGTTGACAGCATGGGGATCGGCGATACTGTAGACACGGGTTGCCACCGGAGAACGTCATTCGTGGAAGCGCCGCTCCGCCAAGCGTCGACGATCAATCTCCAGCATCTCGTCCGGTTCTTGGTCAACCTGCAAGTCGGCATTCGCAAGTTCTCCATGTATTCCGGCTCCCATCCCATCATTCCAGAAATGATCACGGCGCTCACGGCGCAGTGTCAGGCCCTGCTGGAGACGACCGATGCCCTCCAGATCGGAGTGACAAAGGAGGAGGTGCTCTATCAGGGGGCGCCGGTGGGGAAAACCAATCCGGTCATTGGCGAACTCGCGCGCAGCCTGCATCAGGTGAACTTGGTGGGGATCACGTTCCGCAGAGAACTCGCACCGCCCGACGTGCGACGATTTCTGGAGCTCCTCGCCGATTTCCGCGCGCTCTTGTCGGCCGAAGGAGAGCGAGCGCTTGAACGCTTTGGCGCCGAGACTCCGGCCATCGGGCTCCAGTTCGTCCGCTTCGGAAGGGCGGTCAAGGACCGCGATGACTCGACGACCACCGACCAGGAGGCCGTGGAGTCCGGAACGTCGGACGTGTGGCGGGGGTTGGTGGCCCGTCTCATGGCGGAAGATCTGCCCGAGGAGTCGAAGTTGGCGCTCCAAGCCGGCGTTGATGGCGGGCTCGACGTGGAACAATTGGCGGCGGCGATCAATCTCATGGTTCGACCCCAGAGCGCCGGTGCCCAATCGTACGAACGGGCGATCGTGAGTTTTCTGCACGAGCAGGCGAAGGGGGCGTCTTCGGCCGATCATCGGGCGAAGGTCAACCAGCAGCTCGGCGTCTTGATGGCCAAGCTGAGCCCCGACGTTCGGCAACAAATCTTCCGGATGTCCCTGGAACCCGCACCGGATCAAACGGTTCCCGTCGAATCGCTGCTTGAATCGATGCCGACCCCGCTGCTCCTCGAAGTCCTCAATCAGATCCAAGTGGGTAATAAGGACATTTCGTTGCCGATGTTCAGCCTGCTGAAAAAATTTGTCAGCCTTGCGGATTCGGACAGCACCCTCATGGCGTCGCTTCAGGCCAAGATAGAGGGTCACAAGGAGCTGGTTGAGGAACTCTTGGTGAAGCGTGTCGATCGCGTGTTCTACCCCGCTCAATACCGTGCGTTGCTTGACCAAGAATTCGCCGAGCACACCGTATCCGGGGGGATGTCCGACCGCCCGGCAAACTGTCTGGACGAAGCCGAGGTCAACCAGCATCTGGCGCTGATCCTGCTGGAGATGCTGGAGGCCCCGCTGCTCTCGGAGCAGCAGTATGCGCACACGGTCACCTCCTTGAAGACGCTCCTTGCCGGCGGACTGCATGAACGAACCCAGTCGATTCTGACTGATACGATGGCGATCCTGGCGAGCCGATATGCCGGTGCTCCGGAATCGCAACGGGAATTTTTCCGGCAACAGATCCAGAATTTCTTCCATCCCGAGTTGATCACCCACTTGCTCCAGCCCGCGGAAGCGGGGAATGAGGAGCGTCGCAAGGAGGCGCTCGCCCGTCTCATGGAGGTCGTGGGGCCGGGGATCATCCCCCTCCTTCTCGATACGTTGGAAGTGGAGGAAAAGATCGCGGTGCGAAAACGGCTCCTCGTCCTGCTCCGTGAGTGTGGTGCGGCCGTGGTGCCGTTCGCGCTCCAGCGGTTACAGCACCCGCAATGGTTTGTGGTGCGCAATATGCTGCTCCTCCTGCGCGAGCTTCACGCGGCCGGCGCCGAGGCGGAGATCGCGCGCTGCGCGGGCCACGCGTCGCCCAAGGTCAGGCTCACGGCGCTGCAGACGCTCAGCGAGCTGGGATCGACCACCGACGTCTATTTCCAGGCCCTGGAGCAGGCGCTCGGAGACGACGATCCCAAGGTCTTCCGCGCCGCCGTGTCGTCCATTGTCTCGAGCGCAGACCCCCGAGCGGCGGCGCTCGCGTACCGCACCTTGACCGAGGACCCGAGCGCCGAGCGGCGCGCGCGGCAAGTCGCGGTGCTCCGGGCCATCGGCCAAGTCGGTACCGCCGCGCTGATTCCGCTGCTCATGACGATCAGGCAACGATACGCGTTACGGTTCTGGACGTGGCAGCGCACGCGTGCGGTGCGGGTCGCCGCGAAGCATGCGCTGGACACCATTCGTTCGCGGCAAGGATAGGGCGTGTTGGATCCGAAACCATCAGGGCCGGCGAGCGAAGATGAGGACGGACGTCGTGAGCCGGCGCGCGAGGCGCCGGTCCGAGACAGCCAAGACGCCCCCGAGCGATTTCTCCGGGCGATCGGCAAGGTGCTGCGAGACCGGGCGCTGTACCCGGAACACCATCCCCAGGCGCTGGCGGGCATGAGCGCGCTGGGGGACGCCATCGCTCCGCTGTTCGCAGAGAGGTCGGAACGGACCGTCGTCGTGATCGATGACCAGGTCTTTGTCGACGACCGGTTGCTGGGGCAAGGCAAGAGTTCGGCCGAGCTCGCCCGCACCCTCCACGAACGGGGTATCGAAGTGCTCACCGCTCAACGCGGTCTCACGCTGGATGAGCTCCGGCCCTTCCTGGACCTCTTAGTCGGTTTCCGCGCCGGAACCTCCAAACCTTGTTTCCGCTCCCCGCATCTCGTGCTCGGAGACGTGGCCATCGCCGCTGCCGGCACGGCCGTTCCCGACGCGGTCCAGCATCTGGGCGCCGCCGTTGCCACTTCCGCGTTGCGAAGCGCCTCGTTTGAAGATGAGGCGAAACTCCTTCGCGATACCTACGTGGATTGGGCGGCGGTCCAGGAACGACTGCTGAGCCAAGTCGACCGGATCATGTCGGCCCTGGAGAAGAATCTCTTTGCCAATGTCCACTCGTTGATCCCGCTGGCCGAGCTCAAGTCTTACGACGAGTACACGTACGTCCACGCCATCAACCTCTCGATCTTGACGATGGTGCAGGCTGAATCGCTTGGGTTTCCCAAGGAGGCCGTTCACGCGTTCGGGGTCGGAGCCCTGTTACACGATGTGGGCAAGACACAGGTCCCGGTCGACGTCCTCCACAAGGCCGGCAAGTTGAGCCCGGAGGAGTTCGAGCTGATGAAAGGTCACCCGGCCCACGGCGCCGCGTTACTCCTCCAGCATCCGGGAATTCCCAAGATCGCGGCCATCGTGGCGTACGAGCACCACCTCAAGTTCAACCACGCGGGCTATCCCTCCATGACGCGTCAGCGGCCGCAACACATCGCCAGCCGGCTGACGGCCATCTCCGACACCTTCGACGCGATGCGCAGCAACCGACCCTACCGCGACGCCATGGAAGCGGCGCAGATTTTCGAGATTATGCAGGGCAACAAGGGCACCGACTTGGACCCCACCCTCGTCGACCACTTCTTCGCGCTGATGAAGTCGCGGAAAGTGGTGTAAGACCGTTCCAGAGACGTTGCACCGCTCCCGGCCGTTCGCATACAATCACAGCGCAGCGCGGATTCCCAAGACCCGATTCTGCGAAGGAGGCGGCAGTGGCGACGGACGACGAACAGGAAGAAGTCTCTTCTCTCAAGAATGTAGGGGTGGCGTTATTGGTGGGCGGCGCGGTGGGCGCCCTGGTCGCGCTCTTGTTCGCGCCGAAGTCCGGCCGAGAAACCCGTGAAGAACTCCGCGAGGCCTACGAGCGGTCGCGATCGCGGGTGAAGGGTGCGCAGGACGAAGCCGTGGATCGCATCGGCCGGCTGATCGACGAAATCCAGCAAAAGAGCGATGAGCTCATTGCGGGCGGCAAAGCGTTGGCCGAAGAGCGGCGAAAAGATCTTCAGGCGGCGCTCGCGATCGCAAAGCGGGCGCTCGACGAGGAGCGGGCCCTGCTCCGGCGTATCCGAGAGCGCCGCGAGGCGGGCGAGTCGAACTCCGACTAGAGACGTGGCGTCCATCTGGATCGATCCGATCAGTGTGCGTGGGTGCCGAGGAGATAGTTCATGGCCGTGACGCCATCGACGATGTTGAAACTGGGAACGCCCGCGCCCGATTTCCACCTGCCCGATCCTGCGGGCGTGATGGTGAGCCGTGATGACTTCAAGTCGGCGCCGGCCTTGCTCGTGATGTTCATCTGCAACCATTGTCCGTTCGTCAAACATATCCGCCAGAGTCTCTCCGCGTTCGCGCGCGAGTATCAGGCCAAGGGCGTGGCGATCGTCGGCATCAACAGCAACGACGGGGGCGAATACCCCGAGGATAGCCCGCAGAAGATGGTCGACGAAGTGAAAGCCGCGGGCTACGTCTTCCCGTACCTGTACGATGAGACTCAAGCCGTGGCCAAGGCCTACCGCGCCGCGTGCACGCCCGATTTCTTTCTCTTCGATGCGGCGCGCACGCTCGTCTACCGCGGACAATTCGACGAAAGCCGCCCGAGCAACGGCCTCCCGGTGACCGGCAAGGACCTCCGCGCCGCTGCAGACGCCGCGCTTGCGGGCCGCTCCGTCCCCGCCGACCAGAAACCCAGCATCGGCTGCAACATCAAGTGGAAGACGGGCAACGAACCGAATTACACGCGGTAGGACAACCCAAACAGCGTGGAGACCCCAGATGCCCATCATCATTATTGGGCGAAAGCCCGAAAGCTCGTTTGCCGATCCGTTAGGGTTGCTCAACGATTGCCACCGCGGGATCGAGCATTTTCTCCGTCTGTTGATCACCGTGACATCGGAAGAAGGTCTCTAACGATGTCCACCGCCGTGATCATGACGGATACTCCTCGCGTATAGTCCACGGGATTACGAAGCCAATTGCGCCCGCCACGCTGGCGCCAGCGCCCACGTCGTTCGCCTCGACAAGTTCCCGCCGCATGCTATCGTCATCGACAGGACAGACGAATCGTTCGGGAGCACCAGCGAAGCCGATGTCGTTGAACAATCGTCGAACTCGAAGGGGTTAGGCTGATGATGAAGCGTCTGTCGATCGTGGTGTGCCTCGGTGTGTGCCTCGTCCACGGGACCTCCGCAGCCGGGGAATCCGAGCCCGGACCGCTCACCGTCGGGTGGAAGATGGCGGTTGCCTCGAAATACCTCTTCCAGGGCATCGATTACAGCGACGGCCATCCCGTCGCCCAGCCTGAACTGAGTCTCGAATACCGCGGGTTCTCGTTGACCTCATGGTCCAGCTTCGATTTGGATGAACAACAGATCAAAGAGCTCGACCTGCTATTCGTCTATGGGTTGGAGCTGGGAGATCTGTCCGTGACCCCGGGGTACGCCCGCTATCGCTACCCGAACAGGGGATGGGAGCCGTCGCAGGAGGCATACCTCGATCTCTCATACGCGACCCTCTTGGATCTGTCGCTGAGTTCTCACTATGACTTCGATGCGGGGAAGGGGGCCTATTTCACGCTGGGGCTCCACCGTGACGTGGAGACATCGGTCGGGACGTTCAGTGCGGGATCCAATCTGTTCTATCAGAGGAACTATTACGAGGTGAGTGGCATCCCGTCGCTGGAGTTCACCGCCAATTACAGCCGCTCAATCCGCTCGGTGTCGATCACCCCCTCCGTGTCGTACTTTACGACCTGGGACAACGGCGACTTTAAGGGGCAGAGCGCCGTTCCGAAGCAGTGGGTCGTTTCCCTCACGGTTGGTCAAAGCTACTGATCGACGGTCGGTGCGCTGCTCGCTAATGCCGTAGCCGGCGGGCCGCCGCGAGGAGATCTGTGGCCAGCGAGGGGTCGCGTGCGACGACGAAAGGAGGCACGCGCTCGTTGGTTGCGGGAAGCGCGTGGTCGCGGCCGTCGATGAATCTCGGTTCGAGGCCCGCGGCGCGGAGCACACCGAACCCGCCGATCACATCCCAGGGGTGCTTGCCCGTGATGCTGACCACCGCATCGCCCTCGCCGTACGCCACCAGCGCCAGTTTGTACGCGATGCTGCCGACGGGGGTCAGCGGCAACTCGGCGGGCCAGCCCGCAAATCGGCTGTGACCGACGTCGGTCCGGCTGACCAGAATCCGGAGGCCGGTTGTTCCCTCGCGCCCGCCGGGAAGACGTCCGGTGTCGGCTGGACGGCAGCCCGCTCCCAGCGATCCGGCCATCAGAACCCCGCTCGGCGGGTGAGCGACGGCGCCCCCGACGGCGAGGCCGCGCCAGATCAGGCCGATGGACACCGCGTGCTCCGGGCTGCCGGTCAGAAACTCGCGCGTCCCGTCGATCGGGTCCACGACCCAGGTGAAGGCGCCGGCCGCCGACTCGCTCAAGCTCTCTTCCGAGAGCCAGCCGTCTTCGGGAAACCAAAGATCTCGCGCCGTTCGGATCAACCGGTCGGCCGCCCGGTCCGCGTCGGTGACCCAGTCGTCGGGCCGCTTCTCTTCGGCGACGAAGCGGTCGCGCATGGCCCAGACCGCGCCCGCCGCCTCGACCGCCACGCGTTCGATCACGTCCATCCTGGCGGCCAGCGCTTTGGATGAAGGGGAGGGGGCGCCCTGATGACGCGGTGGCCGCGGGTGGTTCACGCGACGGGTGACTCCGGTCGCGACCAGCGCGGTCTCCCCGGAACCGATCGTGAGCCGAGACGCGTCATCTACGGCGCGGTCCACAGCGTCTTGCCCGTTTCGTCGAGCAAGTCGATGAGCGGTCGGCCTTTCTGCAGGTTGAAGCGGGCGCGGTCGCTGCCGTACTTGTCCGCGAAGAGCAATTGAGGATCCTCGTCCTCCTTGAGCGAGAGTTCGGCGCGGGGCGTTCCTTCCTGGTCCGCGAGGACCAAGCTCGGGGGCTCATCGGCCGTCACGCCGAGCGCGGCGCGAGCCTGGCCCGCGTTGTCCGCAAACGTCAGACGCATGTTGTCGCGCTCGACGATCAAGCCGATGGCGTTGCCGTCCGCGTCACCGAACGCCAGACCGGTCGTGACGCCGGGCCACGCGATCAACCACATGGCGGCTTTTCCTTCAGGGTCGGAAAATGTCATGGATGGCACGGAGCCCGGCAGGACCTCGAGCGTAACCAGCTCCTTCTCGTGCTCATCGTACAAGCGAAGGCTCGGGGCCCCGTAGCTGGACGGACCGAGCACGGCGCGCGGCGTGTTGTGCTCATCCACGACGACCACGCGCTTGGCGCGGAGCTCCTCCGCGACCTTGGGGCCGTTCGGGTTGGCGGCGCCGAGGATGAGGGCGGCCCCGAGGGCGCCCGCCGCGAGGGCGACTCCGGCTTTCCACCGCCTGTTCGTTCGTTCCAACCGTTCGAGCCGTTGCTCGACGGATTGTCCTGTTGCGTCATGCATCGCCCGCCCTCCCGTGATCGACTCCCTTCGAAACTACCCGCTCCGGACTCCCACTGTATGCCAACGCGCGCTTCCAAGCAAGAACCTTTACTCCTCGGCACCCGTGGAAGCCGCGATGTTCCGAAATGTTTCTTGACCCGATATCATGCCCCATGTTACTAAGTTACTAATGGCCTCTATCCGAAATCCATGCGGTTCTCCCCTGAAACCGGGATGGACATGAGCCGGTGGGAACGATGCACTCCATAGCACTCGGTCCTAGCCATCATCTCATGCATCGGAGAGTGATGGTCGCGTCAGTGTGGCATCTGGTCCTTGTGACAATCATTGCCCTTACCACAGCATGCGGCAGTGGAAGTGTCGGCGAGCCAACCGCATTGGATCCCACCGTCGAGACAAGTTTGACAGCCCCGACCGGCGTCTCGGTGGTTGCAGGCGATGGGCAGGTCACGATCCGGTGGGATGAGGTCAACGGGGCTAGCTCGTATACGGTAAACTTATCCCCCCTTCCCTGTGTCACCAAGACTGATTTGAGGCTCCTCAGCGACTGGAGAAGACGCCAACGGGTCTTGAGTCCGTTTACTTTGACAGGGCTCACCAACGGGCGGACGTACTATGTTGTGGTCACGGCCGGCAACGCCACGGGTGAGGGGGCTGCGTCTGCGGAGGCGAGCGCGACGCCAGGAGCGGGGGCTCCTTCCAGCAATCACTTCAGGCTGACTGGGTGCATGACGGTCCCGCACGCGTCCCATACCGCCACCATGTTACCGAATGGGAAGGTGCTCATCGCGGGTGGTTTCCTCATCGCGGGCGGTTTCGATGGGAGCGCTCCGGCGAGGGCTGAACTCTACGACGCGGTGAATGGGACCTTCGTCCCCACTGGGACGCTCGTCACCACGAGGACCCGTCACACAGCGACCCTTCTTGACGATGGACGAGTCCTCTTGGTCGGTGGTTCTGGAAAGAACGAGGCACTGTCCGGTGCCGAGCTCTATGATCCGTCTAGCGGGACGTTTAGCGAGACGGGATCTCTGGCCATTCCGAGGTTTTTTCACACCGCCACCGCTCTTCAGAATGGCAACGTCCTGGTTACCGGAGGCTTCGGCCGTTCCATACCCATTGCGACTGAAACGCTGGCCGAGGCCGAGCTGTACGATCCGACCACTGGGACGTTTCGCCTAACGGGTCGCATGGCAGCTTCGCGCGACACTCATACCGCGACTCCTCTGCCGGATGGCAAGATCCTCATCGCGGGCGGCTTTGGGGGCCTCGGCGCTCTTGCGAGTGCGGAGCTCTACGATCCGGTGACAGGCGTCTTTTCTCCAACAGGAGAAATGTCAGAACCTCGGTATGGTCATACGGCCACATCTCTCGCCGATGGTAGAATCCTTATCATTGGTGGTTACGGACGAGGGTTCCTTGCGAGTGCGGAGATATACGATCCCTCGACCGGTAGCTTCCACAACGTCGGCTCGCTGGCGGGGCCGCGGACGCACCATACCGCCACGCTCCTCGCGGGCGGACGGATTCTCGTCGCCGGAGGTTATGGAGGCGGTCCTCCGATCGCTGAGCTGTATGATCCAACAGCAGAGGCTTTTAGTCCTTTGGAATCTATGATAGTCCAACGGTATGACCATACCGCAACGGCCTTGCCGGATGGGACGGTGTTGATCGCAGGAGGCCTCCAGCTTGTGACTCTTGCGAGTGCCGAGCTCTACGACCCTCTTCCCCCGACACCGGCTCCCGCCCAACCGATCCCGGGAGTCGATCTCACCGTAGGGGCATTTGCGATGGCACCCGTGATTCTGAAGACCGGTACGCCGATTTCGATTGAAGCCACGATTCGAAATGACGGGACACAGGCAGCCGGGCCGTTTGAGGTCCGGTACTACTGGTCCACCGGTCTCCCGGTGACGGGCGGAACTGTCCTGTATACGCAGACGTTCCCGGCCGGATTAGGAGCGTCGGGGTCTCTAAAGCAGTCGTTCGCCGTCACGCCACCAGCAGGAACCGATGGAACGTACTATCTTGGAGTTGTGGTCGACGCGGCGGTTCCCGATCAAGTCGTCGAGGCCAACGAAGACAATAATCTCTTTATCTTTGCTCTCTCTGTGGATAACGGGCCACCCACCACCGGTATCCTCTATCCACGACCGACCGATATCCTCAGGGGGACGGTGCCCGTCTTGGCCTCGGCCGAGGATGCAACGGGTGTGGTCTATGTCCAGTTCTATCTAGATGGCTCGGCGGCCTATCTCGATATCGGTGGCCCCAACGACGGGTGGGTCTGGGCCTGGGATACCACCAAGGCGACCAATGGGCCCCATACCCTCAGTGTCAAAGCGTTTGATGCGGCCGGTAATGTGGGCACGAGTGCTAATGTGGTGGTCCAGGTCGATCATGGTTCGCTGGTGATCTCAGCCGTGGACGACAAATGAGCCAGAGACAGCCAGGTGGTATGGCACGATCACGGCGTACGGCAGCAACAGGGGGTCAGCGGACACATTCAGCTTGGGACTCTTGCGAGTGCCGAGCTTTACAATCCAGCGTTACCGCCGTGACGTGGTGAAAAGCGAGTGGCGTGGAATGGAAATGGAATGGTGGCGCTTCTGTCTCAAAATGTCGGTTCAAGAATCTCTCATGACCGGGCCGGAGTTAGAACTTATAGCAGGGGCACGAACGAAAGAGGGCCGCGCCAGCCCAGCTTGACTCCATCTCGGGAACTCTGCTACATTCAGCGCCTCTTCAGGCTGAGGAGGCGCTGTGAGATTGTTGCTGCACCACGCACTCAGGTCCCCCAGTAAGCCTGGCTCGTTCCTCCCGGTCTCCTTTCTCATTCAGGGCTCGACATCTGTTATCCCGTATCTTTCCCTCTGGAGATGTGTCATGAGGCACTACGCCGTGTCTTCTGTGAATAGAGTGTTCAAGACCACCGGTTTGTGTGTCTCGTTCTGGTGTGCCCTGACTGGGGGCTTGCCCGCAGTGTGGCCCACTGTCGTGATAGCGGAGGAACCGACCGCAGATATATTGAGCGAAGAACGTATTCCTGACGTCCGGAATCCCGATCTCAATAACTCGGTTTTTCGATTTCTGACCAATCGGCTCAAGCCAGGTGACACAAGAATCATCAGGAGCCCTCAGGAGGTCGAGGATTTTTTCGCAGAGGTCTATGGGACACGCGACCAAGCGAGTTGGCAGGATACCGGATTACCCTATATGAAGAACATCAATTTTGACGCCCAGGTGATCGTTGCCGTGGCGACCAAGGCGCAGGATAGCTGCACTCGGTATGCCATCTCCGCGGTAGAGCGCAACCGGAATGATCGCTCGAAGCTGACCGTGACGGTCGATGATTGGGGAGCACCCGGGTGTCGCGAGAATCCACCCTGGCCCGACAAGTGGCGCTATGTGGTGATTGCTAAACCGATTGAACACCCCGTTAGCAGCGTTGATGTAATCTACACATCCAAGTATGGTAAATATCCCCCGCATAGGGCCAAATAGCGCTTCTCCGGAGACTGGTCACGATGAGAACCCTCTCGATCTGGAAAGGGCTTTGGGTAGTATTCGTCCTCCTAATAGTGTTGTCGTTTGCGATCCAGCCTGCCAGTGCCCAGGGCGTTCCCGATCTCGAACTGCTTGGTAACATCGGGGTAGAACCAACCCCAGTCGATATCAGCACATATTCTAGCACCACTCCATACCCCACCCTCCAGGCCGCGGTTGCCGATGTTGGTACGGCTGCGGCAAATTGGTCATTCAACGTCAGCTTCTATCTCAGTCTGGGAACTACACAGGAAATTGATCTCGGACCAGGGAACACGCCTCAATATCGAATCGTACCGAGAGATCCCAGAGCTATTCTGCTTGGATCGAAGTCGTTTCCGAATGGGTTGCCGGGTGGAATCGGGGTCGCCGCTGTGGGGGTTTTCCCGTCTCTCTCGCGGTCGACGAGGTTAGCAGATGGCACACCGCTGACGCCGGGGGCCTATGTCTTAAACGTGATTGTCGATCCGGTCCCTGGAGAAGATAATCGCGCCAATAATGCGGTGGATGTGGGGATCCAAATTGTCGATTCTGGTGCAACGGGCGGTGGTGATGGTGATGGCGTGCCTCCTCCCCCGGGACCAATCACAAGCGGCGGGTGGCCGGCTCCGCCCAAACCAAGCGTGAGGCAAGTTAGCCCAACTGAGGTCTTTCTGGACTGGCCTGATGTTGTCGTTCCGGCAAGCTCAAAGCTTGTGACAATAAGCCTGTATCAGTATCTGGTCCAGTGGTGGCCAACCGCCAAGCCGGAACTGGCGACGGTCTGGTCGACCAATACACCTTCGATAACGATTTCAGGCCTTCAGACGGGTACCAGTTATTCGTTTCGGGCACAAGCTCAGTATAGATTCCAGCGATATGACGAGATCTGTGGTAATAATCAATGCGCGCTGATTCTTCGGTTTGACACGACTGATGTGTTTTCAAACTGGTCACCGATCGCCAGCACGAATCTTGGGCGGCCTCCCTTAAAGCCCTCCAATCCTTCTCCCCCGAGCGGTTCCAAGGCCATCACTCTGCCAGTGACGCTCACTTGGACAGGTGGCGATCCAGACGGCGATATAGCCTTTTATGACTTTTTCTTGAGTACAGATCGCCACGCGGTAGACACGGGAGGGGCGGCGTATATCGCCACTCAGATTGCGACAGGCACGCCAGGTTTCACGGTGCCCAGTTTCTCTCTGCCATCTGTGCAGGCGTGCACGACCTATTACTGGAAGGTGGCGGCAAGAGATTCAAAGAACCTACGCGCTGTTGGTGATGTGTGGTCGTTTACCACCGCATGTCCCCCAACAGTGGCGATCACTACCGATGAGACGTTTGGACGATATCCACTCACCTCGCACTTCAAGGGCGAAGGGGTCGCTGATTCCGGTTTGACGACGTTGAGCGTTCAGTCCTACTACTGGGAATTTCGAGACCCTTCGGGAGCGTTAGATCCTGGTGCCGCTCCTTGTCCTGGGTCCACCTCAACGCTTCAGAATCCCTGCCATACGTTTCCAAATCCGTTAGCTGGTCAGTATACGGCAACACTTCGGGTCACCGATAGCATAGGGCAGACAGGCCAGGCATCCATCCCGATTTTCGTGCGGCTCGACGTGGGGCCGGAGTTTCTGATAGGCGGGGGCTCGACGCCACAGTTGTTGCCGGCGGCTGCCTATGATGGTCTGAATGGCCAATATTTCGTCGTGTGGGCCGAGGGATTCTCCGACAGCGATTTGTGGGGAGCGATTGTTAAAACGAATGTTGATAAAACCACAAGCCCCTGGACGACCAGCACACAGATCATCAAACCCAGATTCCCGGTTTCACAGTCACCATGGAACCAGACAAGCCCGTCGGTCGCGTACCTTCCGTCAGCGCAACAATATTTGGTGGTCTGGTCAAGTAATGAGTTGTATGGATCGGGTTCTACCGTGTACGATATCATGGGCCAGCGAATTGGGGCCGATGGGTCACCTGTCGGCTTGCCGGCGGTGATCGCCCAGGGAAGCAGCAGTTCAAGTTCGACCGTCAGTCTTCGGAATCCAAAGCTTGCCACGAGCAGTGGAAAGTACTTAGTGGTATGGGAGCAAGTGAGCTGTTCTTTTCTCACCTTCCCATCCTCGTGCACGACATCGGGTAAGGGTGCTCTCGTGCCCCCTGATCTTTCTTCGCAACCGGTTATCGCCCTCCCCGTTGATCAGCGGATCAGTCTGGGTTTTGATGGCAGTAGATTCCTGGTTGTCGGAGCGGTCTCCTTGGGCTGTTCGCGCACGTTCGACGGGTTCCCTACCTGCAACATTGCTGGGGCATTCGTTGATGGGGCCGGCACGGTCTCCCCCAGTTTCCAAATAGCCACGAGCGCCAATTTCTATGGCGGTGAATCCACGGCTGTGGCTTTTAATCCGAACACATTCGGAATAGGGCCAGCCCCGAGCTACCTCGTGGTCTGGGGGAAGGGTGATATTAGGGGGGCTCTCGTTGGCGTCGATGGGACGATCTTACAGCCGACATTTGGGATCGCAAGTCCGAAAGCGACGGAATCTAACCAAAGGCCATCGGTCACCTTTGATGGAGCTCACTATTTTGTCGTCTGGGCTGTTGCCAATTCATGGAATGGTGCCTATTACTTGTATCGCCTGGACGGGGCACGCATAGAGGCTAATGGGAATGTTCTCGACAGCCCGGGCATTCCGGTCAGTTCAACCAACACGGTGGTATCGCCCCCTCAAGTCATCGGCAAGGCCGACGGGCAATTCGACATGCTGGTCACGTGGGGCGATAGCCGCAACGACGCTTCAGGTTCGAGCTTTGATATCTATGGCGTCATCACGCACGCGGCCACGCCGGTCGCACAGCCCATTATTCCCCCGACACCGCCTCCCGCCCAACCGATCCCGGGAGTCGATCTCACCGTAGGGGCATTTGCGATGGCGCCCGCGATTCTGAAGACCGGCACAGCGATTTCGATTGATGCCACGATTCGAAATGACGGGACACAGGCAGCCGGGCCGTTTGAAGTCCGGTACTACTGGGCCACCGGTCTCCCGGTGACGGGCGGGACTGTCCTATATACGCAGACGTTCCCGTCCGGATTAGGAGCGTCGGGGTCCCTCAAGCAGTCGTTTGCCGTCACGCCACCAGCAGGAACCGATGGAACGTACTATCTTGGAATTGTGGTCGACGCGGCGGTTCCCGATCAAGTCGTCGAGGCCAACGAAGACAACAATCTATCTGTCTTTGCTCTCTCTGTGGATAACGGGCCACCCACCACCGGTATCCTCTATCCACGACCGACCGATATCCTCAGGGGGACGGTGCCCGTCTTGGCCTCGGCCGAGGATGCAACGGGTGTGGTCTATATCCAGTTTTATCTAGATGGCTCGGCGGCCTATCTCGACATCGGTGGCCCTAACGACGGGTGGGTCTGGGCCTGGGATACCACCAAGGCGACCAATGGGCCCCATACGCTGTTCGCCAAGGCTTTTGATGCTGCGGGGAACGTTGGGATAAGTTCCACTGTGACCGTCTTAGTTGATAATGCCGCGCCAATTATCTCGGCTGTAACGTCGAGTGGTGTGACGGGCAGTAGCGCGACCATTACATGGACGACGAACGAACCGGCAGACAGCCAAGTAGAGTATGGGCCGACGACGTCCTATGGGAGTAGCACGCTGCTCGACGTAACCCTCGTCACGGCGCACAGCCTTGCGCTCTCAGGGCTGACGGCAACGACGATGTACCACTACCGTGTCAAGAGCGCAGACGTGGTGGGCAACCCGGCCACAAGTCCGGACTTCACGTTCACGACGCCGGACATCACGCCGCCAAGCGGCACGGTCAGTATCAATAGCGGGGCGGCCGTCACCAATACCACCGCGGTCACGCTCGCCTTGACCTGCACCGATAACGTCGGGTGTACCCAGGTGCAGGTGGCGGGGGATGGGATGGCCGACACGGAAGCCTTTGTGGCGTATGCGACATCGGCCGCAGCCACGTTGCCGAGTGGGGATGGGACGAAGACAGTCGCGGTGAAATTTAAAGATGGGGCTGGGAATGTTTCGGTGCAGGTCACGGATACGATCGTGCTTGACTCGACGCCGCCGATCATTTCTGCAGTGACCGCGGGGAGCATCACCGCGTCGGGCGCGACCATCACCTGGACGACCGATGAGCCGGCAGACTCCCGAGTGGAATACGGTTTGACCACGGCTTACGAGATCGCACAGATGATCGATTCGGCATCGGTGACGAGCCACAGCCTGACGCTATCAGGTTTGAACGAGGGCCGTACGTATTACTTCCGCGTGACCAGTCGCGACGCCGCGGGCAACGCCGCGACGGCGACCGGTACCTTCTCCATCCCCGATGTGACCCCCCCGACGATTCCCACCAACGTCGGTGCCATCGCCGCGAGCAATGTCCAGCAGGTCACGCTGACCTGGACGGCCTCGCAGGACAACGCGTGGGTGAGCGGCTACCAGGTCGAGCGGTGCCAGGATGCCGGGTGCACGAACTTTACCCCGCTCCTCACGACCAGCCAGACCGGCTACAGCGATGCGGGCCTGACTCCCGGTGCCACGTATCGCTATCGTCTCCAGGCGATGGACCCGTCGGAGAATCGAAGTGGGTACTCGGCCGTCGCCACTACGACTACGGCCGCGACGCCGGCTCCCACGCCTCCGTGGGTCGTCTCCCAAGCGTGGTCCGCCCAATACAACGGACCCGCCAACGGGACGGATCTGGTATCGGGTAGCCGCAAGCTCACCACCGATAGCGCCGGCAACGTGTATGTGACGGGACAAAGCGCCAACGGCACCAATGCGGATTATGTCACCGTCAAATACAGCCCGTCGGGCGCCCAACTCTGGGTGGCCCGCTACGACAGCGGCGCCACGGACTGGCCCCGCGCGGAGTTCGTTGACCAAGCGGGCAACGTCTACGTGAGCGGCACGACCTGCCCAACCTCCGATTGCAATACGGACCCCAATCCCGATTACCTGACCGTCAAATACAATGCCAATGGGACGCTCCTCTGGGCGGCGCGCTATAACAACGGGGGGCTCGACTACGCCGGGATTGTGAAAGTGGACGGGGCGGGCAACGTGTACGTCACCGGCCAGAGCTCCAATGGCGTCAATGCTGATTATGCGACGATCAAATACGATGCCAACGGCAACCAGCTCTGGGTTGCGCGGTACGACGGCGGGGGAGATGATTTTGCCGCGGTGTTGGCGGTGGATAGCACCGGCAACGCGTACGTGACCGGGTCGACCTGCTCGGGGGCCAATTGTGCCAACCGGGATTATGCGACGATCAAATACAGCCCGGCGGGGAGTCAACTCTGGATGGCCCGTTACGACTACGGGCCGGCTGATTTTCCGACGACATTGGCCATTGATGCCGCCGCGAATATATATATCACAGGGATGAGCCAAGGCACGAATGGTTACGATTATGCCACGGTCAAATACAACTCGGCGGGCACCCAACTGTGGGCGGCGCGGTACGACGGCGGGAGCGCGGATTACGCACTCCCCCTGGCGGTGGACGATGCCGGCAACGTCTATGTGAGTGGGACGAGCTACACCGGGATCAACACCGACCTGACCACGGTCAAATACAGCCCGTCGGGCGCCCAGCTTTGGGTTATGAGATACGACGGAGGGAGTTACGATGATATCGCGTACTTGGCGGTTGATCCAGTCGGCAACGCCTACGTGATGGGATATAGCGAGACAACGTTCTCGTATCTCATCATCAAATATGACTCCAACGGGAATCAGCTCTGGACGAGCCCTGTCGCTGGCGTTGCAGCAACCCTCTGGGTGGATAGCGCCCAGAGCGTGTACGTGGCTGGAACCATCGCGAACACGGATTTCTTGACGGTCAAATTCACCCAGGATACGGCCCCGCCGATTGTCTCGGGGGTGACGGTCGGTTCGATCACGACGGCTGGCGCGACCATCGCCTGGACGACCGACGAGCCGGCGGACTCTCAGGTGGACTACGGCACCACCACGGAGTACGGCAGCAGCACCGCGGTTAACCCCACACCGGTGACGAGCCACGCGGTGGGGCTGACTGGGCTCAGCGAAGCCACGCTGTACCACTATCGAGTCAGGAGTCGGGACCAGGCAGGGAACATGGCGGTGAGCGGCGACTTCACGTTCACGCCGGACGGCACGCCGCCCAACCCACCCTCGAACCTCTTGGCCACCCCGGTAAGCGGCAGCCAAATCACGCTCGCTTGGTCCGCCTCCCCCGGGGACAACGTCGGTGTCTCCGGCTACGACATCGAGCGCTGCCAAGGCTCGGGCTGCAGTGGGTTGGTGGTGATCGCGAGCGTCACGACCACGACCTACTCGAACACCGGCCTGACCCTGGGCGCCAGCTACAGCTACCGGGTGCGCGCCGTGGATGCCGCGGGCAACCGCAGCGCGCCGTCCAACGTGGCGACGGTCACCAGCAGCGCCAACCTGGTGGGCAATCCCTCGTTTGAGGTGGATACCAGTGGATGGGCGGGATACGGCAGCGCGACGATCGCGCGCGTGGCGGGCGGGTACGATGGCGCGTACGCCTTGGAGATGCGCGGTCCTGCGACCACGGCGGCGTTCGGGGTGAACGACAGCCCCAACAACTGGGTGGTATCGACCCCGGGCGTGGGTGTGCGGTATCGCTTCACGGCCTGGGTGCGATCAGCCGCGAACACCGGTCAGGCGAAGCTGCAGGTGCGGGAATACCTCAGCGGGGTCAAGCAAGGGGCCACCGTGACCTCGGCCGCGGTCGGCCTGACGCCCACTTGGCAGAGCGTGACGGTGGACTACGTGAGCCTGGCGGCGGGATCCACGCTGGATTTCCAGGTCCTGGATACCCCGGTGGTGGCCGGCGAGGTCTTCCAAACCGACCTGGTCTCCATTTACTTGATCACGGTCTCGAGCGCCAACCAGCCGCCCAACGGGGTCATCGATACCCCGGCCGGCAACGTCACGATTGGCCCAGGACAGGGCGTCAATTTCACCGCCACGGGGACCGACCCCGACGGCCACCTGCCGCTCAGCTATACGTGGAACTTCGGCGGAGGAGCCGCCAACCAGAATGTGGAAGATCCCGGCGCCGTGGTTTTTAATGCCATCGGCACCTATACGGTGACGCTGACCGTGACGGACAGCCTGGGCGTGGCCGATCCCACACCGGACAGCCGTGTGATCACGGTCACGGTGCCCAACCAGCCGCCCACCGCGTCGTTGACCGTCACCCCGTCGACTGGGAACGCACCGCTCTCCGTGACGGCGAATGCCTCGGCCTCGATCGATCCGGACGGGACCATCGCCTCGTACCGGTTTGACTTCGGCGATGGCACCGTGGTCGGCCCGCAAACCGCCGCCACCGCGACCCACACCTACGCGGCCGGCGCGTGGACGGCGAGTGTGACCGTGACGGATAACATAGGTGCGACCAGCACGGCCTCCGCCCCGATCATCGTCGCCGCGGTGGGCAGCGGAACCAACCTCGTGGGCAATCCCTCGTTCGAAGTGGATACCAGCGGCTGGGCGGCCTATTCAGGGTCAACCATCCAGCGGGTAGCCGGTGGGTTCGACGGCGCCTACACGCTGGGGGTGACAGGGCCGAGCACCACGGCCACCTTCGGGGTCAACGACAGCCCCAACAACTGGGTGGCCTCGACATCGGCAGTGGGCGTGCGGTATCGCTTCACGGCGTGGGTGCGCTCAGCCTCGAACACCGGCCAGGTGAAGCTGCAGGTGCGGGAATATCTCAATGGGACCAAGCAAGGGGCCACCGTGACCTCGGCCGCGGTCGGCCTGACGCCCGGGTGGCAGAGCGTGACGGTGGACTACGTGAGCCTGACGGCGGGATCCACGCTGGATTTCCAAGTTTTGGATACGCCGGTGGTCGCCGGCGAGGTGTTCCAGACCGATAACATCTCGATCCGAGTCGTGCCCTAGCCGCGCATCGCGCTGAGAACGCCCGTCCCTGGACGCGGCCCGGGCGGTGTGTTAGGATCGCTTCGCCGATGTCGACCAACCCGCTCCTCATCATCGCCGCGAGCGAGATCGATTCCAATCTCTATTACGCCACGCGTTTCTTGGCCCCCGATGCCTTCGTCTATCTGGAGACCGCCGGCGAATCAGTCCTGCTGATGAGCGATCTGGAGATGGACCGCGCGAAGGCGCAGGCGCGCGTGGACACGGTGCTGTCGTATTCGGCGTATGAGGAACGCGCCAAGGTCCGCCTCGGCGAGCGACCGCGGCTCGCGCAGGTCGTGCACCAATTGTTGAGCGACCGCGGAATCAAGGCGTTCGACGTTCCGTCGAATTTTCCCATCGAATACGGCGACGCGTTCCGCGGATTGGGCTACACGATTCACGTCCGCCCTGATCCGCTCTTTCCCGCCCGCGTGTTGAAGCGGCCCGACGAGGTGGAGGCGATCTCGGCGGCGCAGCGCGCGGTCGAAGAGGCGGTGGCCGCCGCGATGCAGACGCTCCGGGACGCCGACATCAAAGACGGGATGCTCTACCACGGCGGCGCCGTGCTCACCTCCGAGCGGATCAAGCAGCTCATCAACGTCAAACTGATGGAGCGGGACTGCGTGGCGCAGCACACGATCGTGGCGTGCGGCGTCGACGCCTGCGATCCCCACAATCAGGGTTCGGGTCCGCTGTACGCCAATCAGCCCATCATCTTCGACGTGTTCCCGCAGTCGAGCCAAAGCCGGTATTTCGCCGACATGAGCCGCACCGTGGTCCGGGGCCGGGCGAGCGATGGGATGAAGCGGCTGTACGACGCCGTGCTCGAGGGCCAGGAGTGGGGAGTGACGCAGGTCCGGGCGGGGGTCGACGGCAAGACGATCCACGAGGGCATCTGCGAGCGATTCGCCGCCAAGGGCTTTGAAACCGGCGTCAAGGACGGGCGCATGCAGGGGTTTTTCCACGGCACCGGCCACGGCGTGGGGCTCGACATCCACGAAGCGCCGCGGGTGAGCAGGGTGAACCACATCCTCCAGGCCGGCGAGGTCGTGACGGTCGAGCCGGGCCTCTATTATCCCGCCATCGGCGCGGCCCGCATCGAGGACATGGTCTTGGTCACGGCCGACGGCGGCGTGAACCTCACGCGTTTCCCCAAACAACTCGAACTCTAGGAGCCTGTCCATGAACGGCCATCTGCGGCGTTGTCAGTCGGCCTTGCGTGCTCACGTACGACTCAGTACGCTCCGCGCGCAAGGCCTCCTTCCGCCTTGCATCTGGCCATTCCTGAACAGGCTCCAAGACGCCGGTTGCTAGCTAAGTGGCGAGGCGACGCTCACGCCCGTCTTCTCGTCCTGAGAGAACCGCCGCGGAATCCGCGTCCGAGATGGTCCAGGTCGTCCTGCCCAACGACACTAATCCCTTGGGCAACGTGCTCGGCGGCCGGGTGATGCACTGGATCGACCTCGTGGGCGCGATCGTCGCGTACCGCCACTGCCACCTGCCCGTGGTCACGGCGTCGATGGAGCGGCTGGACTTCCACTACCCCATCCGGCTCGGTCAGATCGCCATTCTCAAAGCGTTTCTCATCTATGTGGGGCGGACGTCGATGGAGGTGATGGTCGAGGTCTACGCCGACGACCCGCCGACGGGCACGCGCAAGTCCACCAGCACCGCCCGGATCACCTACGTGGCGATCGACGCCCAGGGCCGGCCCACCCCGGTGCCCGCCTTGCGCGTGATCACGGAGGAAGAGCGCCGCCGCTTTGATGACGCCAAGCGACGCCGGGAGGCGGAAGGACGAGCTTGACCGGGTTCGGTTCCTTTTCTTAGATTTTCGGCTATCCTGATTCGCATCATCCATGCGCGCGACCTTTGCCATCCAAAAGTTCAATCCCGAGATCGACGCCCGTCCACACCTCGAGGAGTATCGGCTTGATGTGGCGTGGCGGGGTAATACCGTTCTGGACGCGCTGTTTCAGATCAAACACCAACTGGATGGCTCGTTGACGTTCCGCGCGTCGTGCCGCAGCGCGATCTGCGGTTCCTGCCCCATGGTGATCAACGGGCGCGAGCGCTTGGCGTGTCAGACGTTGATCGCCGATGAAATCGACCGCAGTGGCCGCATCGAGGTCAAACCGCTCCGCCAGTTGCGGGTCGTGAAGGACCTCGTGGTCGAGATGGATCCGTTCTGGAGCAAGGTGAACGCGATCACGCCTTGGCTGACCCCGAAGCGGGAGGCAGCATTCGTCCGTCACGCTAGAGGGGAGATCGGCGAGGTGATGATCCCGCAGAACGTCCACCAGACGTTCTACAACGTCGACGCGTGCATCCTCTGCGGCGCGTGCGTGTCGGCGTGCAACAGCCTTGATGTGTCCCCGGGTTTTCTCGGTCCGGCGGCGCTGGCCAAGGCGTATCGGTTCGTGGCCGACCCGCGCGAGGGCGAACGGCGCGAGCGGCTCGAGCGACTGACCCGGGAGGACGGCATCTGGGACTGCGTGCGGTGCAACTTCTGTGTCGAAGTGTGCCCGAAGGACGTGCAACCGATGGAGGCGATCATCCGGTTGCGGCGCGAAGCCATCCGCGAGGGGTTGACCGACCATCCCGGGGCGACTCACATCACCGCGTTCATGGACATCGTCAGGCGCGAAGGGCGGCTGAACGAGGCCCGGATGCCGCTGGCGATGGTCTGGCCGAATCTCTTCCGTATGCTGAAGATTCTGCCGCTCGGCCTCAAGATGTTCGTTAAGGGCAAGGTCCCGTCGTTTTTCCAGCGTCCGATCAAGGGCATCCGCGAGATCCGCCGCCTCTTCAGGTTACGGGAGACATTCAAATGAAATATGCCCTGTTCACCGGCTGCGCCGCGAAAGGGGCGTGCCCCGAACTCTACCAATCGGCCGTCAAGGTGGCGCAGATCCTGGGGATCGAGTTGGAGGAGTTGAAAAGCGCCGCGTGCTGCGGGGCGGGCGTCATGAAGGAAGGCGACCCCGATCTGAGCCTGGCGATCAACGCCCGGACGTTCGCCCAGGCGGAGGAGAAGGGCCTGCCCGTCATGACGATCTGCGGGACGTGCCAAGGCGTGCTCTCCAGCGCGAACAAGAACCTCAAGGAGGATGTGCCGACCCGGGAGCGGATCAACGCCATGCTCGCCCCGGACGGCATCGCGTATCGAGGGACGACCGAGGTCAAGCACTTGCTCTGGGTGCTGATTCAAGACGTGGGATTAGACAAGCTGCGTCACGCCGTGAAGCGCTCGCTCGCGGGTCTCCGCGTCGCGCCGTTCTATGGCTGCTACATCCTCCGGCCGTCGAAGGATCTCGGGTTCGACGATCCCAATGATCCCACGTCGCTTGAGAAGCTCATCACGGCGCTGGGTGGGGAGCGGATCGACTATAGCGGCCGGATCAAGTGCTGCGGGTTCCCGCTCATTCTGGAGAAGGAATCCATGGCGCTCGCGATGGGCGGGGGCAACACCGCGGAGGCGAAGCGCGAAGGCGCCGACTGCATGGTCACGCCGTGCCCGCTCTGCCACATGAGCCTGGACATCTACCAAGAGCGCGCCGAGCGCCAACTGGGTGAGCGCCTGGACATGCCGATCTTCCACCTCCCGCAGCTCGTGGGCCTGGCGCTGGGCCTCTCCGAAAAAGACCTCGGTCTGTCTCACCACCTGGTGTCCGTCGACGCGGCCCTTCGAAAACTCGGACCACAGACGTAGCCCGACACCCCGCGCTCATCCGAGCGAACGCTTGACAGACGCCCTCGTGCTTCGGCTAGTATAGAGACTTTCGGACCACACGGGGTGATGGTGTAATCACCACATCCAAGGAGCGTGGGATGACGCGACGCAAGGTCAGCGTAATCGGTGCGGGTAATGTCGGGGGAACGACGGCCCAGCGGTTGGCGGAAAAGAACCTGGCCGACGTGGTGCTGCTCGACATCAACGAGGGGGTCGCGAAGGGCAAGGCGCTGGATATCACCGAGTCGGCGCCGCTGTACGGCTTCGACGTGCGGGTGACCGGGACCGGGAGTTACGACGACACCGCGGGGTCGAACCTGGTCGTGATCTCGTCGGGGGTACCGCGCAAACCCGGGATGAGCCGCGACGATCTCCTGCGGATCAACGCCGAGATCGTCCAGGGAGTCACCCGCGAGGTGGCCAAGCGGTCGCCCGAGGCGGTCCTCATCGTCGTCTCCAACCCATTGGACGCCATGACCTACGTGGCATATCGGGAGAGCGGCTTCCCACGCGAGCGGGTGATGGGGATGGCGGGGGCGCTCGATTCGGCGCGGCTGCGGGCGTTTATCGCGATGGAGCTGGGTGTGTCGGTGACGAGCATCCACGCGCTCGTGCTCGGCGGCCATGGGGATACGATGGTGCCGCTCATGCGGTACACGACGGTCAACGGCATTCCCGTCGACCAGCTCATGGCCGCGGATCGGTTGGAGGGGTTGGTCAAGCGCACCCGGGAAGGCGGCGCCGAAATCGTCAACCTACTCAAGACCGGCAGCGCCTATTTTGCGCCGTCGGCGGCGGTCGTGGAGATGGTGGAAGCCATCTTGACCGACCAGCAGAAGATCATTCCCACCGCGGCGTATTGCAGCGGGGAGTTCGGGATCGATGGGTTGTTCGTCGGCGTGCCGGCCAGGCTCGGGGCTCGGGGAGTCGAGGCCATCGTCCAAGTGGATCTGACGCCCGCCGAGCGCGCCCTCTTGGCGCAGTCCGCCGCGGCCGTGCGGGAGCTCTGCGAGAAAGTTGACGCCGGCCGTAAATAGCAAGGACCGCGCCCCGCGATTTTCGTCCTTGCGATCTTCGGAGCCCGCGCGGGTTCCCAGTTTCCGACCGCGACTGACCAACCAAGGCCGTGAACACCGTGCGGATGCAGCGCGCTCGGACAAGAGAGAGTGACACGTGGCGGTGACGCCGATTTTATTGGAGGGAGTGCCTGACGGGGGATCATTGGATCTCGCCGCCTACGAACGCCTCGGGGGATACGAGGCGCTTCGCAAGTCCGTTGGGATCGCCGCGCCCGCCCAGATCGTCGAAGAGATCAAACGGTCGGGGCTGCGCGGCCGAGGCGGCGCGGGGTTCTCGACCGGCAAGAAGTGGGACATGGCCCTGGGCAAGCAGGGGAAGGTCAAATACGTCTGTTGCAATGCCTCCGAAGGCGAGCCCGGGACCCTCAAAGATCGATTTCTCATCAAGGCCAATCCCCATCTCATCATCGAGGGCGTGATTCTCGCGTCGTATACCGTCGGCGCGGACGAGGCCTACATTTTTCTGAAGGCGAAGTTCGAGGAGGAATACCGCGTCTTAGCGGGAGCGCTGGAGGCGGCCGGCCATAAGGGATACTGGGGGCCGGACGCGCTAGGAAGGGGGATCAGCCTGAACGTTCAGATCTTCCGCGGGCCCGACGCCTATATCGCGGGGGAAGAAACAGCCATGCTGGAATCGATCGAAGGCCGGCCCCCCAGGCCGCGTCAGAAGCCGCCCTACTATCCCATCCAGTATGGCTTGTACGGTCTCCCCACCCTCGTGAATAACGCGGAAACGTTGGCCAACGTGCCGAAGATTATCCTCCGCGGCGGCGAGTGGTTCTCGCGGGTAGGCCAACCGACCAGTCCCGGCACGATGCTATTCAGCTTAACGGGTGCCGTCAAGCGCCCGGGGGTGTATGAGTTGCCGCTGGGAACGCCGCTGCGTCACCTGATCGACGAGGTCGGCGGCGGCATCGCCCACGGACGAAGGTTGAAAGCCGTGTTCCCCGGCGGTCCCTCGCAGACGGTACTGGTTGAAAAAGACCTCGACGTGCCGCTCGACTTCGACGCGCTCAAGAACATCGGATCCGGTTTGGGGACGGCGGGAGTGATGGTCTATGACGAGCAGACCTGCATGGTCCGGCTGGCGCTCGAATTTTCCAGGTTTTACCAGGATGGATCGTGCGGGCAGTGCCCTCCATGCGAGCTGGGGACGAGCAATATCACGAAGTTGTTGGTGAAGCTTGAGGAAGGGCAGGCGGTTCAGAAAGATCTCGATTTTCTGGTCCAGGTCTTCGGCCTCGTCCGCGGGCGGGGGTACTGCGACTTAGTGAGTAGCGCCGTCAGGTCGGTGGAGGGCACGGTCAAGCTGTTCCGCGACGAGTATGAGGCCCACATCCGGCACCAAGGCTGTCCTTTGCCGAAGCCGGAGAGCGCCCCAAAGGCCCTAAGGGTCTGAGCCCAACGGGCCAACGCACGTAGGACTGAGCGCTCATTGACAAGGTTTGGAAGCCGATGCTAGGATAGCGTACATTTTCAGAAGGCACGGCAAAATCGGGAGTAGGGACATGATGGTCATCACTGAAAAGGCTGGGGAGAAAATCAAAGATATTCTGGCCGGAGAAAAGAAGGAAAATTACGGCCTCCGCGTCTACGTTTCTGGGGGCGGATGTCATGGGTTTGAATACGGCATGGTGTTTGAAGAGCGAGCCAACGACGATGACACCGTGATCGAGGCGCACGGGGTCAAGGTGTTTATCGACGCGCAGAGTGCATCGATGTTGCAGGGCGCCGAAGTGGACTACGTCGACAGCCTGCAAGGGGCTGGGTTTTCAGTCAAGAATCCCCAAGCGAAGTCTTCCTGCGGCTGCGGAAACTCGTTCAGCGCCTGAAGGATCTGGAGTGGCGACTGGACGCGATCGGGCAGTTTTGGCCGCCGACTTGGCGTTGGTCGAGCGGCAGGTTTCGGAGTGGGAAGATTCCTGCGCAGTGGTGTGGGGGGAGTGGTTGGCGGCGTTGATGGTCGCTCAGATTACCCTGTCCCAGACGCGGGTCTCTTGGCATTGACACGTCGAACCCCGATTGCGTCTCCCACGGCGTGGGCGCGACAATCGGTCGAAAATAGGCAAGGCCTCGAGCGTGCGGGAGGCGCCCTCGGCCGAGGTGAATTCGAAGAGGAGGAACGCGTATGTCGGTGAGGATTACTGAGGAGTGTATTTCGTGCGGGGCCTGTCTGCCGGAGTGCCCGAACGAAGCGATTTTCGAGAGCCGCGGCGCCGCCGAGGCGGCAGGCTGGAAGGTGTCGGAAGGCGATGGGATGGCCGATGGCCTGTACGTCATCACCTACGATCGCTGCACCGAATGCGTCGGCCACTATGATCAGCCTCAATGTGCGGCGGTGTGCCCGGTTCCAGATTGCTGTGTGTCCGATCCCCAGTTTCCCGAATCGGCGGACGTCCTCTTGGAGAAAGCTCGGCGGCTCAATCCCGACAAGGAAATCGATCCCGCCAAGGTGTGGTCGGGGGTTCGGAGTTAACGAACCCGTCGGATTGGTTCGAGAGAGGCTGGGTGGAGGTCCTCCACCCAGCCTCTCTCATTTTGAGCGCGTGAAGGAAGGGCGGCGGATGGACGCGGAGACCTTTTCATCGGACGAGGTGGACTTTCTCAAGCAAGCGGCCCTCTTTTCATGGAAAGAGCTGATCACCAAAAAAATCAGACGGGCGTTGGAAACGCTCCATGACGAACTCGCCAAGGAACTCGTCCCGGAGGCGCTGCTGGCGCCGGAAGGGATGGATTTCACGCGATGGCAGGTTGTGCGGGGCGAACGATTGGAAGGCCGTCCCTATGCCTACCTGGATTTCCCCCAGTACTTTTCGCGCGAGACGAAATTTACATACCGTACAATGTTCTGGTGGGGGTCGGGGTTGTTCTTTGCGATGATCCTGGAGGGCCCGGCGCTCGACCGGTATCGAGAACACCTTCTGGGCGCGTACCCGCGGCTTGCGGATCATGGTCTTGCCCTGTCGTTGGCCGAGACCCCTTGGGAATGGAAACGTGAGGGACCGAGCGTCCTGCCTCTCCAGGTGAAGAACCGAGCCGAGGTGACGGAGGCTCTGGCCGCCAGACGGTTCCTGAAGCTCCAGTCCTGTCTTGAGCTTGAGGCGCTGGCGTGCGAACCGGGGGCGATCGTTCGGAAGGGAGTGGAGGTGTTTCGGCTCTTGCGCGAGGTGGTCGCGCGAGAACCTAGAACTGATTCTTGAAGTACACCAGAAGATCCCGCACGGACAGGATCCCGATGATCCGGCCTTCTTCGGTGATGGCTAAATGGCGGATCGCCCGCTCGCTCATCAACGCGTTGGCTTCGACCGCGCCCCGATTGATATCGAGGGTGATGATCGGGCTGCTCATGACGATATGAACCGGGGCTTGATCGATGTTCAGGCCTTCCGCCACTCCCCGGCGCACGACGTCGGTCTCGCTGACGATCCCGACGTACTGGCCCTGGTTTTCCACCAGCAACGAACCCACCCGCGTATCGCGCATCAACCGCGCGGCGTCGCGAACGGAGGCGTCGTGTTGGATGGCCTTGACCTCTCGGTTGATGAGGACGGCGAGTGGGAGCATGGCGTCGGGATGACTCCTGTCCTTGATATGATGATGGATCGAGCAGCGGGAGTATACCGAGGTCCCGGGAGGGGGGTCAAGCCGCTTCTGCATGACGAAGCAAACCGGCGTGTTGACACGGACCCTCGTCGCCCGGTACGGTGACGAGAACACGTTACTCGTCGTGATCGAGTTCGACGTTCCAGTACAGGTAGTCTTTCCACACCGCTGGGGTATGGGACAGGCCGATCGTCATCGCGAGCGCCGGTTTCCAGGCTGGTTTGATCGGCGCCTTAATGAGTTTCATTCGGGCCTCGGACGGCGTGCGGCCGCTCTTGTGGTTGTTGCAACGCCAGCACGCGGTTACGATGTTCTCCCAGTTTTTCTTGCCTCCGCGCGCGATGGGCACGACGTGGTCGAACGTCAGATCTTCGGTGCGGAAGTGCTTGCCGCAATACTGGCACCGGTAATGATCGCGAATGAAGATGTTGGCGCGGGAGAACTTCGCGCCGCGACGCCCCGCTTCGATCCGCACCAGTTTGAGCAGCCTCAGGACGGCGGGCAGCGGCACCGAGGCCGAGACGCCGTGGATGCGCCGGTCGTAGACCTCCAGGACCTCGACCTTTTCTTGCCAAAGCAGAGTGACGGCCCTCTGCCAATGAATGATGCGGAGCGGCTCGTACGTCGAATTGAGCAGGAGCGCTTGTTCCATCAGTGGGTCGACCTGCAAAGCCTACGAAACCAGTCTAGCAGTTTTCGGCGCCTCCCGCAACGCCGCCACTCGCGGTTGGGCGCGACGCGATGATCCGATCGTATCGCGGAACGCATCCCACCATCGACCCGTCGGTCTATGTGGATCCGGGAGCGCAGATCATCGGCGACGTCGTGATCGGGGCTCAGTCGAGCATCTGGTGCAACACCGTGGTTCGCGGAGATGTGAATAGCATCCGCATCGGCGCGCGGACCAACGTCCAGGATTTGTCTGTCCTCCACGTCACCCGCCGAACCGCGTCGTTGATCATCGGGGATGAGGTCACGATCGGGCACGCCGCGATCCTGCACGGCTGCACGATCAAGAACCGCTGTCTGATCGGAATGGGATCGATCGTCATGGACGGCGCGGTCGTGGGCGAGGAATCGATCGTAGGCGCGGGGGCGCTGGTCACCGAGGGGATGGTCGTGCCGCCGCGGATGCTTGCGGTCGGCGTCCCGGCCGTGATCCGGCGCGCGTTGACGGCTCGCGAGATCGAGTTCCTTGCGGCGAGTGCGGCCAACTACGTGCGCGATGCCGAAGAGTACCGGGCCGAGCCCCCGACCACCGCTTCGTAAATCACGTCGTGAATCGCCGGCCGAAACGAGGCCAGCGCCTCGTTCACGCGGCTGGGGTGGACGCGATTGGTGAGCAAGATGACCGTCAAATCCGCCTCGGGATCAACCCAGATCGATGTCCCGGTGAATCCCAGGTGTCCGAACGAGCGCGGTGAGAAATACCGGCCCGATGTCGAAGGCTCCGTCCGGACCGTCCACCCCAAAGCCCATCCGCCGTCGCCGACGCGTTGTTGCCGGGTGAGAAATTCCTCCGCCAGCGGCGCGGGACCGAACGGCATGCCCTCGGTCCGACTGGTGCGCCACGCCCGGACGAGTCGATGTACGTCCTGGGCGTCCGCGAAGAGCCCCGCGTGGCCGGACACTCCGCCCATCGCATACGCGTTCTCGTCGTGGACCTCACCCCGTA
>JACQCD010000054.1 GCA_016201825.1 Nitrospirota bacterium
AACCGCACACGCCGTCATTCCACCCTCGGCTACAAGTCACCCATCCAGTTTATGGAGTCCTGGATCAGTGATCAGCATGAGGAAAAACTGGTAGCATGAAACTGGCCCGCTGGAAGACGAAAAACAGGGGGAACCTCAAGGTGACAGTCACGATTATAGGAGTGACTCTCGGTGGCCATGGTTTCCCTTTCAGTATCAATGATCCATTCAACGATTGATTCAACCCCCTCCTTTCAAATCCGCTGCTCGCGACTCTCGGCTCGATGATGATCGGTCGCCCCCAATTCCGCGCGCATTTCTCCGTGATGGCGAGGCTCAAGGGATGAAGAAGGTGCTGATCGTCGGGGATGACGTGTCGGTCCCGAGGGCCTTGGGCGAAATGGTGGAGAGAGTGTTCACCGAAGCCGACCGTGGGCCGGCGATGATCCTGACGGCATCGTCGGACCACGACGTGTTTCAAGTCGTGAGCCGGGACCGGATCGATCTGCTGATGGCTAACTTCAGCCGCGTTGATCGTAGCTATGACCTGATCAGTTGGATCGATCAGGGGAAGTTTCCGATGAAGAAACTGCTCGTGGCCGCAGAGGGGCAGTTCCCGAGAAAGGCAAAGGAGTTGCGGGCGAAGGGAGTGGACGCCGCCGTCAGACGACCGGTGTGCAAAGATCAGCTGAGGGCGTTGATTCAGGAATGGTTTTAGCGAGGTTGTGAGCGTCGGTTTCGCGCGTACACCTCGATCGTGCCGCCTCGCTTCGCCCACGACGCGATCACGCAGAAGGGGAGTGAGAACGCAAGGAGCGGAAGAGTCAGGAGCGCGGTGAGGGCGAGGTCGGCCAGCTCGCGGGGGGCGGATCGTGTGGCGATCGCTCCGAGCGTTTTCCGGCGCATGAGGAAGTCGAACAGGAGGTTCTTGGTGCGGCAGATCGTGTTCAGGGCGCTCTGCATTGCGCCGAACGTGTCGTATTCGAAAGAGTAGCGGTTGACCGCGATGATGGTAAACCCGTGCTGTTGGAGCAGGGCACTCAGGGTGTCGAGCGAGAAGTGGAAGAGGTGGCGCGGTACGTCGAGGTGGAACCAGTTGGCTTTGAACAGCCGGGCTTGGAGGCCGTCGATGTCGGGAACGGCGATGACCAGCATGCCGTCGGGTTTTAAAACGAAGGAGACCTTCTGGAGCGCCCGGCGCGGGGACGGGAGGTGTTCGAACACGTGCCAGAACGTCACGACGTCGAACAAGCCATCGGAAAACTCGGCGTCGTCCCACGTCCCGGTCTTCACCGCGATTCCATTTCGTTTCCATACCTCTTCGTAGCCGCTGCCGGGCCGCTCCAGCCCGGTTGCCGTCCATCCCGCGGCGCGCATCCGGGCGAGAAACCCGCCGCGTCCGCATCCGACATCTAAAATCGTCCCGGGCTCGTCGCGGCGGAGCGCCCGTACGATGCGGCGCTCGCGCAGCCGATTCGTGATGGCCTCGAAAAAGCTCTGCCGCTTCCCGTAATAGCCCGCGTAGGCATCGGACACGGTGCTCTCATCGATGCCGGTCTGAACCAGGCCGCAGCCGTCGCACGCCTGGACCGGGAATTCTTGATGGGTGATGTAGTCTGTGCCGAGAGACGCGATGCGGTCGAGGGGGGCGCCGCAGCCGGCGCAGGCGCGGGATTTGTTGGACGTGGTCATTTTCGTCTACAATAGCACATTGCCTTTTCGCGACGAAGGGAGCGATGTTCAAGGGACAGCAAGTGGTGGTCGTCATGCCCGCGTACAACGCGGCGCAGACGCTCCGCGAGACGCACCGCGAGGTGATGGATCAGGGGGTCGTCGATCTCGTGATCCTGGTCGACGACGCGAGCCAGGACGACACGATCGCGGTGGCCCGCACACTGGAACGGGTCACGGTCCATCGGCATCCGAAGAACCTGGGCTACGGCGCCAACCAGAAGACCTGTTATCGACTCGCGCTGGACGCGGGCGCCGACATCGTCGTGATGGTGCATCCCGATTATCAGTACACGCCGAAACTGATCCCGGCGATGGTCTCGATGATCGGCAACGGCTTGTATCCCTGCGTACTGGGTTCGCGGATACTGGGCGGGTACGCGCTGCAAGGCGGCATGCCGCTCTGGAAGTACGTCGCCAATCGGTGTCTGACGTTCGCGGAAAATCTCCTCCTTGGCGCGAAGCTCTCGGAATACCACACCGGCTATCGGGCGTTTTCCTCTGCCCTGCTGATGCAGTTGCCACTCGATGCCAATTCCGATGATTTTGTGTTCGACAATCAGATGCTGGCGCAGATCATCTGGTTCGGCCACGCGATCGGCGAGGTCAGCTGCCCAACGACGTACACAGCCAAGAGCTCGTCGATCAATTTCAGGCGCAGCGTCGTCTACGGGCTGGGATGCCTCGCCACCGCGCTCACCTTTTGCGCCGCCAAACTGAACCTGGTCGTTTCCATGCGGTTTCCTCGTGCCGGAAGATAGGACCATGCCGAGACGTCCTCCTTCGTTCGACCTCCTCCTCGTCCTGTTCCTGATTGTGGGGACCGTCGCCGTCTTTTGGCAAGTCGAGAGCCATGGTTTCATCAATTACGACGACCCGGGATACGTGACCAAGAACCCCCACATTCGACAGGGATTCACTCGCGAAAGCCTCACCTGGGCGCTTACCGCGACCTACTTCAGCAATTGGCATCCCCTCACGTGGCTGTCGTACATGCTCGATTACCGTCTGTTCGGGGATAACCCGCGCGGCTACCACGTGGTTAACGTGGGGCTCCACGCAGCCAATACCGTGTTGCTCTTCGTCGTGCTTCGGCGTATGACGGGGGTGTTGTGGCCCAGCGTCTTCGTCGCAGCCCTGTTCGGGATTCACCCAATGCACGTCGAATCGGTCGTGTGGGTTGCGGAGCGCAAGGACGTGCTCAGTACGCTCTTCTGGCTGCTGGCGATGGGGGCGTACGCACGATACGCGGAGCGACCGCGCGCGGCGAGTTATGTTCTTGTGCTGGCGTGCTTCGCGCTGGGGCTGATGGCCAAACCCATGGTGGTCACGCTCCCATTTGTGTTCCTCCTCTTGGATTATTGGCCGCTGCAGCGGTTTGCCGTCGCGGCGGGTCGGCGCATCATGCTGCCACCCGCGGCGTTGATCGTCGAGAAGATGCCGTTCTTCGCACTCGTGGCCGCATCGAGCGTGATCACGTACGTCGCGCAGGTCTCCGGTGGAGCGGTAGCCAGCCTGGAAAAATTCCCGCTATCGATCCGCCTCATGAACGCCGCAGTTTCCTACCTCGAATACATTCATAAGATGGTGTGGCCGTTTGCTCTCTCCCTGCGCTATCCCCATCCGGGCCACGCGCTGCCGCTGTGGCAGGCTCTGGGGGCCGCGGTCTTGCTGGTTCTGATCTCGATCGGGGTGTGCCGGCAGATGCGGCAGCGGCCGTACCTCGTCGTGGGATGGTTCTGGTACGTCGGTACGTTGGTCCCGGTGATCGGCCTGGTCCAGGTCGGGGAGCAGGCCATGGCCGATCGGTATACGTACCTGCCATTCATCGGTCTGTTCATTATTCTCGCGTGGGGCGTGTGGGAGATCCTGAATCGGTGGCAGTTCCTGCGCCCCGTGCTCACCGCGCTCGCCGCCGTGTTGCTCGCCGTATTAATGGTCACGACGTGGTTTCAGGTGCGTTACTGGCGGGACAGCGTGACGTTATACGAGCATTCGCTTGCGGTGACCTCCGGCGATTTCTTGCTGCACTATAATTTGGCGAACGAGTTGCGGGAACGGGGAGATCTGGATGCGGCGGTTGGGCATTACGCCGCGTCGATCCGAGCCAACCCCACGTTCGCCGAGGCCTATACCAACGCGGGACCGATCCTGGCCGGGCAGGGCAGGGTCGACGAGGCCATTGCGTGTTACGCCGCGGCGTTGAAGCTCAAGCCCGATCTGGCCGAGGCGCACAACAACCTCGGCATCCTGTTGGCTCAGGCGGGGAGGACCGACGAGGCTATCGACGAGTTTTCCGCGGCGGTCCGCATCAAGCCCGAGTTGAGCGACGCGCAGCGCAATCTCCAGGTCGCGCTCTCGCAGCGCGCAGGGGCGGGCCAGAAACGGCCGGGTTCTCAGGGGCGGTAAATCCCCCCCTGTCTCCCTTTTTCAAAGTGGGGTGATGGGAACCCAATTGACAAAGCGGGATGGGCTTTATAGAATCACGGTACCTCTATGAACAATGACGAGCTCAGAGTTCTGCTGGAAAAAGTCGAGGGGGGATACATCGTGGCCGATCCGAACCCTGACCCCAAACACCCGTCGGACATCTGGATCAATAAAGCCGTCCACACTGATTTCGATTCGGCAGTCGAGGATATCCGGCGCCGACTCCGCATCTCCAGCATCATCGCATCCCACGAAGGCAAACTCTCCATTTAGTGAGATAGAAGACCGGTCGCGATTCGGCGTCGGCCTTCCTGCGTGGTTCCCTCCTGTGCAAAAGGGGGGCGGAGGGATTGATCTCCTATTCGCCGGCCTTGCCCACCCGGATCGGCGCGCGTCCGGCCTTCTTGTCGGCTTGGTGGTGCTTCTCCTCCAGCATTTTCGCTTTCGCGCGGCGCGAGCGGCGTCGTTTTTGGCGACGAATTTTTTCGACCCGCTGTTGTTCCTCGCTCTCTTTGCCCCGTTGCTGTCGCTCGATCTTGTCCAGCAGGATGCGGCGCGCGTAAAAGCGATTGAGGGCCTGCGAGCGCGCTTGCTGGCATCGGACCGTCAAGCCGGTCGGACGGTGCACCAGGACGACGCAGGTTGCGGTCTTGTTGACGTGCTGGCCGCCTGGACCCGAGGACCGGACGAAGGATTCCTCCAGATCGCCTTCGCGGACGCCTAGGCGCGCCATCCGCTCCTGTAATTCGTGCTCCTTTGGGGGTGAGACGGGGAACGATGCCATGATGGTCTTATACCACAAGCCGCGCCGGTCAAGCCGACCCGCGAACGCTACAATCCCCTTTGTGAGCTCGCCTCGTTGGGCTCGATGAAATCGTCGAGGCTCAAGAGTCCCTTCCGGAGACGGTCCTTCATCTGAGGTTCGACGTCGGGGTGGGCGAGCAAGACGTGGAGCGCCTCGCGGATACCGTTCTTGGAATACGGAAGCAGGGACGCGTCGTAGGTGCGGCGCAAGAGCGAGACGGGGTCCGGGCTATCGAGGACCGCGCGCCGGTACTCCTCCTCGGTCTCCCAACGTGGATGGGCCACCGCGGCGAGCTCTTCCAGCGTTTCGCCGTAGGCGTTCACCATGATGACGGCTTCCTCCGGGGTCAGATGGGACATGGCGTCAGGTGCGGTCCTCCATGTCGGCGACGATAGCACGGCGGCTCGGCGTGAGGCAAACCGGGGGGCGCCGTGCTTGTCATTCCGCGCATTCATTTTTATAATGATCGTATGTCGCGTCAAACCAGCGCCCTCCGCGCCTTCGTGCTTCTGCTGTTGGCGGCGGTTGCGGCGCCGGGAGCCGTCTCGGCGGGCGCGGGACTCCCCTTCGGGGACGGGGAGCGTCTGGTTTACGAGATTAGTTGGTACAACCTGGTCGGCGGAACGGCGACCCTCGACGTGCAAGAGGCCACGTACAGCGGAAGCTCGGTCTTCCGTGTGATGTCCGTCGCGAAGTCCAACGACTTCATCTCGCTATTTTTCCCGGTTGAAGACCGTGTCGAAAGTCTGATCGATCGCGGGACGCTCGCGGCGGTTCATCTCGACGTCAAACAGCGCCAAGGAGGGCGCCGCCGAAACCGCGTCACGGAGTTCGACCAGACCCAGCACACCGCGACGGTCGTGAAAGACGGGGAGCGACGGGTCTTCACGATTCCGCCCGGTGTCCAGGATTCGCTGTCCTGCTTGTATTACTTTCGAAGCCTGCCGAGCATCAAGGTGGGGGAAACCGTGACCATCGACGTGCACGAGAGCAATAAGAACTGGCGACTGGGGATCGTGGCATTGAATCGTGAGAAGGTCAGAACCAAGGCGGGCGAGTTTGATACCATCCGCACGCGCGCGCAGGTGGAATTCGAGGGGGTGTTCTTGGATCGAGGAGACGTCTACGTCTGGTTCACCGACGACGCGCGCCGGCTGCCGGTCCGCATGGAAAGCAAGATCAAGATCGGCCGAATCGCCGCCAAGCTGGTTGAATTCCGTCCCGGCGCGGTCGCGGCCTCTGCGGCGAACGATCCGTGAGCGCCGCACGGTCGTGTCCGGTCTGCGGGAATGACGCGTGTGATCGAGCGACCGCGCCGTTCTGCGGCGAACGGTGCCGCACGATCGATCTCGGCCGCTGGTTGGAGGGGGCGTATCGGCTTCCGGCCACGGAACAGCCGGCCGCTCCGCCAAGGTCCGGGGACGACGAAGACTCGTCGGATGCCGACTCGCCGTGAGCGACTCGGCGATGCGGTTCGTCCTTGTCTTTCGTTCAGACCTTCGCTAGAGTGACACCGTAACGATTGCGACCATGGACATCAGGTATCGAGAAGGAGGGTCGCTCGACATCGACCAGCTCCAGCGGCTCTACGAGCAGGCGCCCTGGGCGCGCGGCCGGACCAAGGACGGCATCGCGACAATGTTGGCGCACACCGATTATTACTTTACCGGGTGGGACGGGCCGCGCCTCGTGGTGTTCGCGCGCGTGCTGACCGATCGAGTCTATCGCGCCACGCTGTGGGACGTCGTGGTGGACGCGGCGTACCAGGGGCGCGGGGTGGGCGAGGCGTTGATGGGGCTCATCCTGTCGCATCCCGTGCTCTCGACCGTCGAGAAGTTCTGGCTCAATACTCGCGACAAGCAAAAATTTTATGAGCGGTTTGGGTTCGTCTCGAGTTCGCAGGGCATGGTCCGCGAAGTGCCTCGGCGAGACACCGGAGAGGGATGACGTGATCAACGCCTCGCGCGTGGTCGATTACCTGGTGGACCTCGTCCGGATCGACAGCCTGTCGCGGCGCGAGGGAGCGATCGCTCGGCGCCTCGCGGCCGATCTGGAGGCGCTTGGCGCTCGGGTCTCCGTCGACGACGCCGGCGAACGCGTCGGCGGCGAAACCGGCAACGTGGTGGCCGCCCTGCCCGGGACGATTCCGGGTCCGCCGATCGTCCTATCCGCCCACATGGACACGGTCGTACCGGGTGAAGGGGTGGTCCCGATTCGGGACGCCAACCGGATCAAGAGCGACGGCCGGACGATCTTGGGGGGCGACGACAAGTCGGGCGTGGCGATCATCATGGAGGTCCTGCGCACGCTCGTCGAGCGTCGGATCCCCCATGCCGGGGTCGAGGTCGTCTTCACCATCTGCGAAGAAGTGGGATTGTTGGGGGCCAAGCACTTCGCCGTCGAGCGGATCAAGGCCCGCGACGGCCTGGTTCTCGACAGCGACGACGCGAGCTGTTTGTTTACCAAGGGTCCCGCGGCGGACCGCGTGGAGTTCACCGTCACCGGGCTCGAAGCGCATTCCGGAATCTGCCCCGAGCGCGGAATCTCGTCGATCCAGGTGGCGAGCGATGCGATCGCCGGCATGCGCTTGGGGCGCATCGACGAGGAGACCACGGCGAACCTGGGCGTCATCCGCGGTGGGGCCGCGGCGAACATCATCCCGAAGGAAACCGTGATCCGCGGCGAGGCGCGAAGCCGCGACGACGCAAAGCTCGCGGCGCAGACCACCCACATGCGGCGGCGTTTTGCCGAGGCCGCGGCCAAGTACCAGGTGACGGTCGATGGCGTGGTGCATTCTGCCAGAGTGGTCGAACGGGTGGAGCGCGATTACGACCGCCTGAACGTGCCCGAGGACGCCGCCATCGTGCGTCACGTCCTGCAGGCGGCGAAGAACGTGGGCGCGCCGGTGAAGACCCGCGCGACCGGTGGCGGGTGCGACGCGAACGTCTTCAATCAGAAGGGCCTGCAAATCGCGAATCTGGGCACCGGGATGCGGGCGATTCACACCTTGAACGAATATCTCTTGATCGACGAGTTCATCCGGTCGGGAACCATCGTGCTTGAAACCGTGCGGGTGCATTCGGCCGGGGCGTAGGGGCGTCCGGCCGGACGCCCCTCACGGAAAGCGAGGAGGACGACCATTCAACTCAAAGAGAAAATCGTGCTGGTGACGGGCGGGGGGAGGGGGATCGGGCGGCAAATCGCGCTGAAGATGGCGTCGGAAGGCGCTCACGTCGCGGTCGTGGCGCGGACGGAGCGCGAGATCAAGCCGGTGGCCGAGGAGATCGTGGCGCTCGGCAGGCGGGCGCTGGCGATTCCAACGGATATTGGCAACGAGGCGCAGGTTGCGGCGTGCGTTGCGGCGGTGGAGAAGGCGTTCGGCCGGATCGATGTGTTGGTCAACAGCGCCGCGGTGACCTACATCGAACCCCTGGTCAAGACCACCCTGGATCAATGGCGGCGCACGATGGATGTCAACGTGACCGGAGCGTTTCTGGTGACCAAGGCCGTGGTCCCCGGGATGGTCGACCGCAACGACGGGCGCGTGATCAACGTGTCCTCCACGGCGGGGCTCGAAGGGTTCCCGAACTTCGCGGCGTTTTGCGCGTCGAAGTTCGCGCTGATCGGCCTCACCAGGGCGTTGGCGAAGGAGATCGAAGAGTCGGCGGTGACGGTCAACGCGCTCTGTCCGGCGTTGGTGGGGACCAAGCGGGGACCGCAGAAGACCGCGGCGCGAAAAGCCGAACCCTCCTCGGATATCGCGGACGTCGCGGTGTTTCTCGCGAGCGAGGCGGCGCGAGCCGTGACCGGAGCGGCCATCGAGGTCTCGTGGAGAACGTAGTGCCGCGCGTCGTAGGAGCCTGTCCATGAACCTGGGCGCGCCAAGGGCGCGAATGCTAATCGGCCCGGAGGGACCTTGCAGGTCGCGAAGCAATGGTCATCTGCGGCGTTGTCGCTTCGGAATCCGTACATGCCTGCAAACCTTGCGAAGCCTCGTGCCGGGGGATCTGGCACTCGTTTCGCGGCCCGCTTTGCGGGGTAAGAACAGGCTCCAACACCCAAATACTCGGACACACTCCTAGTATGTCCTTCCCCGTCGATCTCCTGCTGTTCGACCTGGACGGCACCCTCGCCGACACCAAGGCCGACATCGCGACCGCGGTGAACCTCACGCTCCGCGATTACGGGCTTCCCGAGCACGCGCCGGAGCAGATCTACGCGTTCGTCGGCGACGGCGTGAGGGCATTGCTGGCGAAGGCCTTCGAGAGCCGGGGAGCCGGCGTCTTCGAAGACGCGCTGACCGTCTTTCGGGGGCACTATCTGGCGCATCTGCTCGATGCGACCCAATTCTATCCGGGTGTGCCCACGGTCCTGGCCCACTTCGCCGAGAAGAAAAAAGCGATCGTGACCAATAAACCGATCGAGTACACCCTCAAGTTGATCGAGGGCTTGAAGGCTCGAGAGCAGTTCGACGCGATCCTCGGGGCCAACAGCACGCCGCACCTCAAGCCTCATCCCGGGATGATCCTCAAAGTCCTGGATGATCTTCGCATTGCGCCTCGCCGGGCGGTGATGATTGGGGACAACGTCAATGATATCCTTGCCGCACGGGCCGCCGGCGTGCCGTCGGTGGCCGTCGGGTACGGCTTGGGGGATCCGGAGATCTTGAAGGCCGCCGGCCCTGATTTGTTCTGCGAACGGATCGAAGACGTGATGGCGCTTATTCATTAGCATGGCGAGAGACGACGAGGGGTCTTCGTGATGAGGGCGTGGATGGCGGGCGCGGTGCTCGGGGTGGGGCTGTCCTGCTTCGGTTGCGCGGCCCATCGGCAGACCGTGGCGGACCTGGAAGCCGCGCTCGTGTCGTTCATGCCGCCGGAGCAGGGCGCCGAGTGGCTTGGTTCGCTGCGAACGGGGACTCCGGCCGCTCGTCCGGCCGCACCACCGACGGCAATCGTCGTCGTGTGGGTCCCCGCAAGACCCGCAGAGGGAGTCGAGCCTCGACGGGTTTCGAAGGCGGTCCGCGAACGCTGGATGGCGGCGATCCGCGAGAAGCTGGAGCGTGAGGGGCTGGCCGCGCGGGTGGACGTGATGCCCCCCGACGTCTTCGATGACGGCGTGAGCTTGAGCGGCGTGCGGACGGTGGCGACCCGACACGAGGCCGAGTTGGTGGTTCTCTTCACGGTGGAGATCACTCGCCGCCGATACGACGCCTTCGCCCACGGTACAACCGCGACGGGCGGCGCGTCGAGCGTCAAGAACATCGTGGAGGTCGTCTCCATGGCGCGGGCCATCGGCGTCACGCCCGCCGGACAGCCGCTGTTTTCAGGGTCGAAACGAGGTTTTGATTCGGAGGCCGGACACATGCGGAGTGTGGACGAAGTGGAAGAGGTGTCCAACCGGGTTGCGATCGAGGAACTCGGGGACATGATCGTCCTTCACATTGATCAGGTGTTTTACGGCCGGAAGGGCCGAACGCCGTGAGGGCCGTGCGGCGATCGGGGGCGCGGCTCTTCGCCGGGGCGCTCGTCTTTGTCATTCTCCTCGCGTCGGCGCCCACCACGCCCGCCGGGTCGCTACTCGAAGGCCGGGTGATCGACCGGACGCTGGACAACGGGATGCGTGTCTTACTCGTCGAGCGTCCGGCCGTTCCGACCGTCTCGTACAACATCGCGTTTCGCGTTGGATCGGTGAACGAACGCGCCGGGGAGAGCGGGCTGGCGCACCTCTTCGAACACATGGCGTTTAAGGGCACGACCACGCTCGGCACGAAGGACTTCGAACGGGAACGTCCCTTGCTCGATGAGATGGATCGCCTGGCCGTCGAGATTCAGCGGGAAGAGGACCGGGGAGCGGCTGCGGACGCCGACCGTCTGGCCTCGCTGCGGAAGCGCTTCGACGCCGTGCAGGATGAGGCTCGCGCGCTGGTGGTGCCCAACGAACTCGGCGTCATCTACGATCGCCAGGGTGGAGTGGGATTTAACGCCAGCACCGGGGTGGAGGTGACGCGGTACACGGTGAGCCTGCCCACCAATCGTCTGCCGCTTTGGGTCGCGATTGAATCGGATCGGATGGCAAGGCCCGTCTTTCGTGAATTCTACACCGAGCGCTCGGTGGTGTTGGAGGAGCGGCGCCTGCGGGTGGACGATAATCCGATGGGGAAGCTCTATGAGACCTTTCTCGCGACGGCGTTTCTGGCGCATCCATACCGCGTCCCGACGATCGGGTGGGCCGCGGATGTGGAGCATTTGACGGCTCCGGTCGCGCGTGAATTCTTTGACCGGTATTACGGGCCCGGCAACGCGGTGGTGGCGATCGTCGGGGATATCAAGGCCGACGACGTGCTCCGCCGGGTGTCGGCCGCCTTCGGGTCGCTGCCGGCGCGTCCAACCCCGCCTCCGGTCGTCACCCGAGAACCGGCGCAAGACGGCGAACGGCGCGTTGAAGTCGAGTACGACGCGGAACCGCAGATTCTGATCGGGTATCACCAGCCGGAGATTAACGATCCCGACGATCCGGTGTTCGACGTCATCGAATCCCTCCTCTCCTCCGGTCGGACGTCGCGCTTGTATACCGGCCTGGTGAAGACCCGGCAAGTGGCGGTGGCGGCCTCCGCGTCGACGGGCGAGCCCGGCGCGCGCTACCCGAACCTCTTCGTCCTCCAGGCAACGCCCCGGGCCCCGCACACCCTCGACGAGGTCGAATCCGCGCTGCTGGCCGAAGTCGACCGGCTCCAGCGCGAGGACGTGCCGCCCCGGGAACTGGAGAAGGTCATCAACCGTTTGGATGCCGATTTGATTCGGTCGTTGCAGTCCAACAGCGGACTGGCTTCGCAGTTGGCCTACTACGAGGCCGTCGCGGGCGATTGGCGGTATCTCTTGCGCATCCGGGATCGGATGGCGGCGGTGACGCCGGCCGATGTCCGCCGCGTGGCCTCCGCCCGGCTGACCAAGCGCGACCGCACGGTGGCGCGCTTGGTTCGGCCCACGACGGCTCCGGTGGCGCCATGACGAGACGCGTCCGTGTCGTCTTGGCGCTCGTCCTGTTGGGAACCCTCGGCGCCGGAGCGCCGACGTCCACGCCGAACACCGCTCCCGATCCGCGTGCGATGACGTTTCCCGCAACCCCGTTCGAACCGCCGAGAGCCGAGCGGGTGGTGTTGCCGAACGGCATCATTCTCTACCTCTTGGAAGACCACGAACTCCCGATGGTCAGCCTCTCCGCCATGATTCGCACCGGAAGCATCTACGAGCCCGCGGACAAACTCGGGTTGGCGTCGCTGACCGGGACCGTGATGCGGACCGGCGGAACGGTATCCCGTAGCGGAGATGAGCTCGACGAGGAACTGGAATTCGTGGGCGCCGAGATGGGAGCCGGGATCGGGGGGGACGCCGGCTCCGCGTCGTTGAACGTGTTGACGAAGGACGTCGCCCGCGGCGTCGCCCTGTTCGCCGAGATGCTGGTGCACCCGGCGTTCGCGCCCGAGAAGCTTGATCTCGCCAAGAAGCAGGCGATCGAAGGCATCCGTCGCCGCAACGACAGCCCCGGCTCGATCGCGTCGCGGGAATTCAACAAACTCCTCTACGGGCCGGATCATCCCTACGCCCGCGAAAGCACCGAGGCGACGATCAACGCCATTACCCGCGACGACGTTGTCGCGTTCCACCGGCGGTACGTTCATCCGAATACGACGATGATCGCGGCCACCGGAGATTTCAACCGGGCGGAGTTTGTTGCGTTGCTCACGAAGACGTTCGAGGCCTGGAAGAGGGAACGGGTAACGTGGCCTGCCGTCCTTCCGGTCAGAGATCAACCGGTGGCGCCCGTCAACTACGTCCGTCGCGAGGTGTCCCAAACGCAAGTCCGGATGGGCCACCTCGCAATCACTCAGGCCGACCCCGACTTCTTCGCATTCTCTCTGCTCGACGATATTTTAGGGGGCCAGGCCTTCTCGAGCCGCCTCTTTCAGGAGGTGCGGACCAAATCTGGCTTGGCCTACTCGGTCGGAAGCGCGCTGATCGCGGGGCGGTTCGATCGCGGAACGTTCCTCTTGTACGCGCAGACGAAGGCGGGATCGACCGCTCAAGCGATCTCGGCGATGCGGGCCGAATTCGATCGCGTTCGGACCACGCCGGTTTCGCGGAAAGAGTTGGACGACGCCAAGCAAGCGTTTCTGAATTCCTTCGTGTTCTCTTTTTCGAGTCCGGCGCAGATCGTGAACCGCCAGATGTCGCTCGAATACTACGGCCTGCCCGCCGATTTCCTGGAGCGCTTCCGCGCCAACGTGGAAAAGGTCACGACCAAGGATCTGGCGCGCGTCGCCCAGAAGCATCTTCGTCCGGACAAGATGACGATCCTCGCGGTCGGAGACGAACGCACCTTCGACAAACCCCTCTCCACGTTCGGTCCCGTGCGTACCATCAGCCTCGACCAACCGACTGCCTCGCTTCAGCCCGCCGGGCGATAGAGCGTCGGTGCTGTCGTCTTTAGTGCCGTTTCTGAACCAGCAGTGCCACGCCGATCGTCAGGAAGATACCGTTCGCGACCCAGGCGGCCACCCAGGCGGGAAGGACGCCGCCTCGACCCAGCGAGATGGCCAGCGAGTAGATGATCCAATAGGATAAGCCCAACACCAGGCTCAGCCCGACCGCCACTCCCCAGCCCCCGCGCCGAGTATCGTTCAGCCCGAACGGGATTCCGAGCAGCGCCATGACGACGGCGACGAACGGCACCGACGCGCGGGCGGCGAAATCGACCGCGTAGCGCCCCGGATCGATCCCCGCCCGCGTGAGATCCTTCACGTACTCCCGGAGGCGGGGATATGCGAGATATTCCTCTTTGATCTCCAACTGCAGGAAATCGTCGGGGGTTTTGGAAATGTCGAGGCGGCGGTCGATGAATCGCTCGATGTGGACTGATCCGTCGGCCCGAAAGAGGCGATGGATGCCGGAGGGGGCGCTCCAGCCACCTTCGAGGTAGTGCGCCTCCGCAGCATCGAAGCTTTCCACCACGGAGAAATCGTCCCCGAGCCGGTACAGTCGCACGCCGTAAAGGGATTGCTTCGGCGGGTCGGCCATCTGGATGTTGAGGAAGGTGCGGTGTTCCAGGCGGGTCCAAATCCGAGCGGGCTGGAGCGAGGCGGGAGCCGGTTGCCCTTCGATTCTGGTTGACTTCACCGCCTGGGCGCGGGCCAACGCCCCTGGGATCCATGACCAATTGGCGGCGAAGGCCACGGCCGCGAGTCCCAGGGACACGAGGACGATCGGCCACGCGATCTTGAAGAGGCCGACGCCGCACGCGCGCAAGGCGACGATCTCATGCTGGCGTGAGAGGGTCGTCATGGTCAGCACGCTGGCCATCAGCGCGGCGAGCGGTAACATTTCGTATAGGGCGCGTGGAATTTTCAGCGCGAAATACGCGACCAGGGCGGCGACTTCGCCGTCGGATTGGGCGAACTTTCCGATCTTGGCGAACATCTCACCGGCCACGTAGATCAGCACCAAGGCCCCGAGCGAGAGCCAGAACACTCGAAGGTATTCACGGGCAATGTATCTGAGGAGAAGGGGCATGGACGGGTTCGAGGGTTACCGGCGGGGAGATCGGCGGCGCACGCGATCCATCGTGATCAAGAGGCTGATCGTCACCATCGCCAAGACCGCGTTGGGAAACCAGGCGGCCACCGGAGCCGAGAGCCATGTCCGGGCCGCGAAACTGTCGGCCGCGATCAGCAAGAGATAATACACGCCCACGGCGAGGATCCCGAACCCGAAGCCCCCCACTCGGCCGGCGCGGCGTGTGGCGATGCCGAGCGGGACGCCCAGCACGCCCAACCAGAACGTGGCTAGAGGAAAGGCCCGATCCTTGTATAACGAAAACAAGGCACGCTCCGTATCCGGTTGCACCCGACCCGCGGCGCGGACCTCGTCGGCTGCCCGATGCCGAAGCTCGGCAAGAGACGATCTTCCGTCGGTTGCCGGAAGCGCGCCCTGCAACCGCTCGACGTCGAGTTTCAGTTCGTAGGTGTCGAATTGAATGAGTTGGTAGCGGTCCTCCGCGTCGTCGGGCGCGGACAGGGATCGATGGATGCTCCCTTGGCTGAGCCTAAGGCCGAGGGCGGATCCGTTGGGGCTCGCGAGGAACGATCCCTGTTTCGCCAGGATCAGTGCCGGTGGTCCGGGGGCGCGCTGATCCACGATCAGGACCCCGTCGAGTTGGTTGCCCGACGGGATTTTTTCGATGTACAGCGTCATGCCGTTGACCAGTTCGTTAAAGGCCCCTTCCGTCAGCGCAACGGTCGCCTGCCGTTTCAACAACTCCCCGGTCAGGCTGCGGAATGATTTTCCCGCCCACGGCTCTCCAACCAGCGAGAGGCTGTACGCCACGAGACACATCACGGCCGCGAAGACGGCGGCGGGAACGACGAGGCGAATCATCCGCACGCCGGACGCCCTGAGGGCGACGATTTCCCGATCGGCCGCCAGACGGTTGAACGCTCCGATCGTGGCCATGAGCACAGCGACGGGGAGCGTGACCACGAAGAAAGCCGGAAGGAGCGCGGTGAAGATCTTCACCAAAATGCCGGCCTCTACGCCTCGGTTGACCAGGAGGTCGACGAGCCGAACGGCCTGTTGCGTCACCAGGAGAAAAAGCAACACCGCCACGCTCAGCACGAATGGGATGAGGAGCTCTTTGAAAAGATATCGTGAAAGAATCGCCACGGCGAACGACGGCTCTGCAGTGGGCTCACTATAACGAAACGCCGGACCGGTTGCAAATAAACGTGGGAACTCTTGACACACCTTGACCCTATGTTACAGTTTGGGTCCGAAAGCTTCCTTTCCGCGCCGGAGGAGTTGTGGCATCCGATAAAAACTCGATCATCCTCAACGCGCAACGTCTGACCGCAAAAGGGGAGATCGATAAGGCCATCGAGGCGTGGCGAACCCTCATCGCCGAAACCCCCAACGATGGCAACATTTACAACACCATCGGCGATCTGTACCTGAAGAAAGGGGCCCAATCTCAGGCAATCGAGGCATTCCTGAACGCGGGGACCACCTTCCAGACCGCGGGCTTCGCCTTAAAGACCATCGCGGTCTTTAAGAAAATCATCAAACTCGATCCCGGACGGATGGACGTTGTGCTCAAACTGGCCGAGGCGAACGCCGAGCGTGGAATCGTCGGCAATGCCGTTGAGGATTATCTCAAAGTGGCCCGCCACGAGCTCAAAGAAGGACGAGTGAAAGCCGCGATCGCCGTCTATCGAAAGATCGCCGCGCTGGATCCCGCCAATCCGACCATTGGAGTGAAGCTGGCCGAACTTTGCCAGAAAGAAGGCTTGGTGAGTGAAGCGCGCGAAGAACTGACGCGGGTTGCCACTCACCTTGAAACCACGGGGAAAGCGGCCGAACTCCAGCAGATCAGGGCCAAGCTCACCGAGCTGGGTGGGGACGGCGCGTTGCCCGTGCCCGACCTGGGATCGGTCCCCCCGCCGGTGGACTTCCCGCCCCATGCCCCGTTGTTGCCGGGCGATCGCTCGGGGAGTGGAAGCATCAATGAAGCGACGTTGGTGGTGGAAGCGGAGCCGCTGCGGATAGAGACCAGCGAGGCGTCCATTGCGCCGGCGCCGGCACCGGCGCAACCTCCTAATCCGCCCACTCCCGAGCTTTCGCGCGTCAAGAGTCCCTCCGAATTTGACGAAACCACGTACGAGCGTGTGAACGACGCGCTCACCGAAGCCGACGTGTACATCAAATACGGGATGATCGACAAAGCCGTCGCGCATGTGCAGGCCCTGGCCAAGCAGGATTCGAGCAATATCGAGGTGCAGCTCAAACTCCGGGAGCTGTTTATTGCGCAGGGAGACACGAACGCGGCCGCGGATGTATGCGTGAAGATCGCCTCGATTTATCAGTTGTTGGGGCAAGACGCCGAACGAGAGGCGATCCTCGATGAGGCAGTCGCGCTTAGACCTGAGCGGGTTTCTGAGCGCAGTCAGGCCAACCCCCGCGCCGAGCTCAGCCGGAGCGCCGCCGAGCGATCGGTCCGCCCCGAGATGCCTGCGACCGTGGCGGGGCAGAGTGTGGATGCGACCCAGGAGTCGGATCCGGCGGAGGCGTTGGTGCAGGATCTTGCCGAGGCAGATTTCTATTTCCAGCAGGGGTTTGACGACGAAGCCCACCGTCTCTTTGTGGCGATCCTCCACAAGGTCCCCGATCATCCGTTGGCCGCGCAGAGATTGCGGGAGATTTCCGAGCGGGCGGGTCGTCTCGGTGAACCGGTCAGTCCCGTTGATCCGGAAGCAACGTCGCAGGCCATGAGCAGGTCCTTGGAGGAGACCAGTCTCGGCTCAGAAATTGCCGTCGCCGGCATGGAACAAGGGGAGGCGGTTCAGCCGCCAGGTGAAACAACGAAGGAGGAGGAATACATCGATCTGATTGACGCGCTCCGGGAGGACATGGAGCGGAGCCTCCCTCCGGTGGAGGCCGAGGAGCTGAGCCAGGAGCTTTCCGCGGAGCGGGAGCTGGAGGGCGTCTTCCGAAAATTTCAAAAGGGCGTGCAGGAACAGTATGGGAAGGAAGACTACGAAACCCACTACAATCTTGGTATCGCCTATCGCGAGATGGGATTGCTCAACGAAGCAATCGGCGAGTTTCGATTGGCACTGAAATCTCCCGATCGGGCGATCTCCGCCACGAGTATGTTGGCTACCTGTTATCGTGAGAAAGGTCAGCTTGCTCGCGCCGAAGAGATCCTCGGGGAGGCGCTGGGCGATCCCAAATACGTGGGAGCCGATGGGCTGGCCGGGTTGGCGTACGAACTGGGGCGGATTATCGAGGTCCAGGGGCGTCATGAAGACGCGCTTGCGAACTACTACCGCGCAAAGGAGTTGGAGCCCGATCATAAAGAAGCGCGGGATCGGATCGCTGAATTGGAGAAGCGCGCGGCCGGTTCGGCGCCCCGGGCGCCTGCGCCGACCGCGATCGCCGTGCCGGATGCGACGGTCGGGGCACCCCGCGGCGTGGTCCGACCAATCCGTCAAGACAAGAAAAAAATCTCGTACTTATAAAGGAGTCGCCGTGAGTTATCTCGACTACTACCGCTTGCAGGAGCAGCCCTTCTCGATCTCGGTCGACAATCGTTTTTACTACGACAATCAGCAGCACGCGGACGCGCTGGTCCGGCTCTTCTACGCGGCCTCCGAGCGCAAGGGCTTGGCCATTCTGGTGGGCGACGTGGGGACTGGTAAGACCACGCTCGCTCGCCGCCTGCTCGATCAATTGGACGAGACCCAATTCGAATCGGCGTTGTTGATCATCATTCACACTGCGATCACATCGCAGTGGCTCTTAAAGAAGATCTCGACACAATTGGGCGTCGAGCATCCGGCCGACGATACGCCCACGGTGTTATCGCAACTCTCCGGGCGCCTCATGGAGCTCTTCGATCAAGGCAAAAAGGCCGTAGTCTTGATCGACGAAGCCCAAATGTTAAACTCCCGAGAAGTCATGGAAGAGTTTCGCGGCATCTTGAACATGGAGGTCGACGGACAAAAGCTCATCACCTTCGTGCTCTTCGGACTTCCCGCGTTGGACTCGACGCTGGCTCTGTGAGCTTCCCCTCGAGTTTCGTCTTCCAAGGATCACGTACAATGGACGTCACCTTGGAGGCGAAGATGATCAAGATCCCGAAGCAGGAATACACGGCTGAGTTCAAGACACAGGCG